>SHYZ01000003.1 GCA_009692535.1 Myxococcales bacterium | reverse complement strand
GACGGCGTGCGGCTCGACGACCGGCGCGTGCGAGGCGGGCCTGAGTACCTGCGCGGACGGCGAATGGCTCGACTGCGAAGGCGCGACCGAGCCGACGACGGAGCGCTGCAACGGCATCGACGATGACTGTGACGGCGTGCTCGACGACGGCACGGCGATCGGGTGTGGCACCGACATCGGCGCCTGCGTGTCGGGCGTGTCGGAGTGCGCCGCCGGTGTCTACGGCGCGTGCATCGGTGCGATCGCGCCGGCGCCCGAGAGTTGTAACGACCTCGACGACGACTGCAACGGGTTCGTCGACGACGGCCTCGCGCGCGCGTGCGGCACCGACGTGGGCGCGTGCGCACCAGGCACGCAGAGCTGCGCGTCGGGCGCGTGGGGCGCGTGTGTGGGCGGCGTGGCGGCGGCGACCGAGGAGTGCAACACGATCGACGACGACTGCGACGGCGTGACCGACGAGGGCTGCCTCTGCGTCGACGGCGACGTCGTGCCGTGCGGCTCGGACGTGGGCACCTGCTCGTCGGGCACCCAGACCTGCGTGGCGGGCGACTGGGACGCGTGCGTTGGCGGCGTCGGCCCGGCTGTCGAGAGCTGCAACGATCTCGATGACGACTGCGACGGCATGACCGATGAGGAGTTGGTGCAGACCTGCGGCTCCGACGTCGGCGGCTGCACCACCGGCACGTCGACCTGCTCGGCCGGCGCGTGGGGCGTCTGCGCCGGCGCGGTCGACTCCGTGGCCGAGAGCTGCAACGGCATCGACGACGACTGCGATGGCCTCACCGACGAGGCGCTCGTGCAGGCGTGCGGCTCGGACACCGGTGCGTGCGCGGCGGGAACGCAGAGCTGCGTGTTCGGCGCCTGGGGCGCGTGCGGCGGCGCGGTCGGGCCGGCGACGGAGAGCTGCAACGGGCTAGACGACGACTGTGACGGCGTGACCGACGAATCGATCACCCGCGGCTGCGGCAGCGAAACCGGCATTTGTGCGATGGGCACCGAGACCTGCGCGCTCGGTGCGTGGGGCGCTTGCATCGGCGCGGTCGGGCCGGCGGCCGAGAGCTGCAACGCGGTGGACGACGACTGTGACGGCGTGACCGACGAGGGCTGCGGCTGCCTCGACGGCGCGATGCAGGTGTGCGGCTCTGACGTCGGCGCGTGCGCCCCGGGCCTGCAGACCTGCGTGCTCGGCGCGTGGGGCGCGTGTGGCGGCACCGTCGGTCCTGTGCTGGAGAGCTGCAACGGCCTCGACGACGACTGCGACGGCGTGACCGACGACTCGCTCTCGCGCGGTTGCGGCAGCGACACCGGCGCGTGCGTCGCCGGGATGCAGACCTGCTCGGCCGGCGCGTGGGGTGTCTGCTCGGGCTCGGTCGGGCCGGCCGTGGAGAGCTGCAACGCACTGGATGACGATTGCGACGGCACGACCGACGAGTCACTCGCGCGGAGCTGCGGCACCGACACCGGCGCGTGCGTCTCGGGCAGCGAGACCTGCTCGCTCGGCGCGTGGGGCGCGTGCACCGGCGCGGTCACCGCGACCGTCGAGACCTGCAACGCGCTCGACGACGACTGCGACGGCGTGACCGACGAGTCGCTCACGCGGAGCTGCGGCTCGGACACCGGCGCGTGCGTCGCTGGCGCACAGGCCTGCACGCTCGGCTCGTGGGGGAGCTGCACCGGCTCCGTCGGCCCGGGCGTTGAGACCTGCAACGGCATCGACGACGACTGCGACAGCATGACTGACGAGTCGCTCCTGCGGAGCTGCGGCACGGACACCGGCGCGTGCGTCTCCGGCTCGCAGAGCTGCGCGACTGGCGCGTGGGGCAGCTGCACCGGCTCGATCGGGCCGGCGACCGAGGTCTGCACCAACAGCGTCGACGACGACTGCGATGGGCTGACCAACGAGGGCTGCTCGACGCCACCGATCGTCACTTGCTCGGCCGCGATCACGAGCGCGCCACTCGCCACCGTGTCGCTCTCCGGCGTGGGCTCGGATCCCGATGGCGGCGTGGTCACCTACCGCTGGGCCGTGACCACCGCGCCGCTCGGCTCCACCTCGGCACCAGCGCCGGCGACCGCGGCGACCACGAGCTTCTTCATCGATCTCGCCGGCAGCTACGTGCTCACCCTGACCGTGACCGACGACGAGGGCTCGACGGCGTCCTGCACGGTGGCGATCAGCGCGGTGCCGCCGCAGTCGATCCACGTCGAGCTGATCTGGGACACGGCCTACGGTGACGCCGATCTGCAGTTGACGCAGGCGGGAGTCACGCCGTCGACGGCGTGGTTCATGAACACCGGCTTCGGCGAGGCCTCGTGCTGGTGGGGCAACACGACCGCGGCGTGGCCGCCGATGGGCGCGGCCGGAAACGCCACGCTCGACCTCGACGACCGTGACGGGTACGGGCCGGAGAACATCAACATCGACACCAGCCCGGCGTCGGGCAGCTACGGCATCGGCGTGTCGTTCTACTGCTCGCGCAGCCTGCCGCGGACGCCTAGCGACGTGGTCGCGCCCGGCTCGGGCCCGGCGACCGCGACCGTGCGCATTTTCTGCGGCGGGACGCTCTACGCGACCTTCGCGGGCATCGCACTCACCGGCACCGGTAGCTTCGTCGACGTCGCGCGCATCGCGTGGCCCGGCTGCGTCGGCACGTCGGTCATGGCGTCGAGCACGATCGCGTTGGTGCAGCCGACCTACTACTCGGCGCCGCTCCACTGCGCGATTGCGTGTACCCGCACGGCCGACTGCACGGCGGGCGAGGTCTGCGGAGCCGCCGGGTCCTGCGTGCTCGACTGAGCTACGCGGCGGGCGCGGGCGCGGGCTGCTCGGCGAGCTCCTTCTGCGTGACGAACTGATCGGTGCGGTACCAAAGGTCGTAGGTGATGAGGGTGAGCAGCATGAAGGTGCCGTGCTCCCACAGCTCGATGCGATCGCCGAACAGCGTGTCGCCGGCCGAGAAGACGACGAAGATGAGCGCGCTGCCTTTGAAGCAGAGGCGGTGCACCGTGCGGTCGGTGAAGATGCCCCAGAGGCCGCTTGTGCGTGAGCGCTCGGCCAGCGGGAGCAGCGACCAGAGCGCGAGCGCGCCGAAGCCGAGCCCGAGCAGGATCTCGGCGACGGCGAAGAGGTTGAGGCAGCCGATCGCGACCTCGCGCGGGACGCCGAGCCGGGCAAAGTAGCCGGCCATTTTGTTGTCGCGCGTGACGCCAAAGACGCCGGTCGGCTCGATCGGGTGCTGCGTGTAGACCGGCAGCTTGGTCCGGTTGTCGACGAGGACGCTCGAGGCCGCGTAGGCCGAGAGGTTGGGGCGCTGCTTGTCGTTGAAGAACTTGTCGGCGCCGTTGAGGCCCCAAAAGAGCATCCAGAAGACGTAGAGGATGCGCATCAGGTTGGTGTGGCGGTCGAGCCAGCGGATGAGTGAGCTCATGCGATCACGCTAGCACGCAGCCGCGGGTAGACTCGGCGCGTGGCGATGACGCGCGCGGTCCGCATTCACGAGCATGGCGGTCCCGAGGTGCTGCGCGTCGAGCGTGTCGAGGTCGGCGAGCCGGGCGTGGGCGAGGCGCGCGTGCGGCACGTCGCGGTCGGGCTGAACTTCATCGACACCTACCACCGGAGCGGGTGCTATCCGTTGGCGCTGCCGTCGGGGCTCGGCACCGAGGCGGCGGGCGTGGTCGAGGCGCTCGGACCGGACGTGACCGGCTTCGCCGTCGGAGATCGCGTGGCCACCGCGAGCGGCCCGCTCGGCGCGTGCAGCGAGGCGCGCGTGGTGCCGGTCGACCGGTTGGTCCCGCTCCCCGACGACGTCGACGCGCGCACCGCCGCCGCGATGATGCTCAAGGGGCTGACGGCGCACTACCTGCTGCTGCGCACCCGCGCGCTCGCGCCGGGCACGACGGTGCTGTTCCATGCGGCCGCTGGTGGCGTGGGGCTGATCTTCTGTCAGTGGGCGGCGGCGCTCGGCGTGCGTGTGATCGGCACGGTGTCGACGGCGGCGAAGGCCGAGCTCGCGCGCGCGAACGGCTGTGCGCAGACGATCCTCCCCGGCGAGGATCTCGTCGCGCGGGTGCGTGAGCTGACCGGCGGCGCGGGCGTCGAGGTCGCATTCGATGCCGTCGGGCGCGACACGATCGTTCGTTCGCTCGACTGCATCGCACCGCTCGGGCTGCTGGTCAGCTTCGGGCAGGCCTCGGGCCCAGTACCGCCGCTCGAGCTGCTCGAGCTCACGCGGCGCGGCTCGCTCTTCGTCACGCGCCCGAGTCTCGCCACGCACGTCGGGCGGCGTGAGGCGCTGCTCGGGGCGGCCGCCGCGCTGTTCGCCGTCGTGCGCCAGGGGGCGGTGAAGGTCACCGTCGGCCAGACGTTTCCGCTCGCCGAGGTCGAGGCCGCCCACCGTGCACTCGAGGCGCGCGCCACCGTGGGCTCGACGCTGCTGCTGCCGTAGCGTCTACGCGACGGCGCGACGGCGCGACGGTGCGGCTACGTGCGTCACGGGTTGATCCCCGCCGCCGCGATGCAGCTGTCGGCAGCGTCGCAATCGGGCGAGGCAGCGAGGCACGCAGCGAGGTCTTCGATGATCGGCGGCGTGTCGGTATGCAGTCGCACGCACTCAGGCTCACAACCGACGCCGGCGCCGGGCATGCAGCAATCGAGCAGCTCACAGACGATGGCGCACGGCCCCTCGATCGTCGTGTCGGGGCAGGCGGTAAGGTCGTTCGGGACGCCGGGACAGAAGTTGAGCTCGCCGAGGCAGGCGGGGAACGCGGGGCGGAGTTGGTGGAGCTGCGCGCACCAAGTCTCGCAGAGCAGCTGATTGGGGATCTCGAACCCGGGACAGTTCGCGAGCAGATCGGTGCAGAGCGGCGCGCACTCGGGGACCGCGGACGGCGCGGCCGCTGGCCAGCAGGCGGCGGCACCGTCGCAGTCGGTGGCGGAGATGCAGCTTCCGACCGCGAGCGCCTCGGCGGGGGAGAGATCGCTACAGAGCTCGGCGCAGATCGCCTCGGTGGGAAAGAGGTCGCCATACGCCGTCCCCGGCGGGCAGCCGGCGCCCGAGTGTCCGTTGGTGTGCGCGCAGACGTGCTGGCACTGCGCCTCCACGAAGCGGTAACAGTTAATCGCGCGGGGGATATTGCAGCCGTCGGCGAGCGCGTTCGCGATGCAGGTCGCCTCGAACGCGAAGTTGCCGTAGATCGTGCTGCCGGTGCAGAGCGCCTGGCACGCGAGCGTCTCGCCGCGATACTCGAACAGGCCGAGCGCGTCACAGCGATCGCCCTCGCGACAGAAGTCCACGCACGCCGGGTCGATCGGGTAGGGCGCGGCGTCGATGCACTCGAAGCTCTGCTCGCAGGTGGGCGCGTGGCAGTGGTAGTTGCCGATCATCAGCGGCTCGGTGAGTACGTCGTTCCTGCACATCGAGAGGCACGCGCCGATCTCGAACGGCCCGCGGTTGGCGAGGTGCCAAGCATCGGTGTGGCACTTTGCGAACAGCTCGCTGCAGACGTGATCGCAATAGCGGTCGGTCCACTCATCGAAGTCCACCAGCACGCCCGCATCGGCCGCCTCGCGACAGGCGATCATCGGGCCAGCGTCGAACGACGGCGGCGTGGCGCCATCGGGCAGCCCGGCGTCGGCCGGGTCGTTCGCAGCGTCGCGCGGCAGCGAGTCGGGCGGGCCGCAGGCCGCGAGCAGGAGAGCGAGCGCAGCGACGAAGTGACGGGGAACGGCGACCATCGACGACGAGCGTACCCGTGTCCGCCGTGAGCGTCGAGCGACGGGGATCGCACGACGACGCAGCGTGACGTCAGGAGTAAGCTGCGCGTCGATGCCTCGCGCTTCCTCGCGCTCGACGCGTGCTTCTGCTGGACGGCGGCTCGGTGCGCGGCTCGGTGTGCGGCTCGGTGCGCGGTTCGAGCGGGCGGTGCGGCTGGCGAATCGGCTGCACGCGACGCAGCTTCGCAAGGGGACGCGGACGCCGTACGTCGCGCACCTGCTGGCGGTGGCGTCGATTGCGCTCGAGCATGCCGCGACGGAGGACGAGGCGATCGCGGCGCTCTTGCACGACGCGGTGGAGGATCAGGGCGGAATGCTGACGCTGGCGCGGATTCGGCGCGCGTTCGGCGCGGGGGTCGCGGAGATCGTGCTGGGCTGCTCGGACTCGACGGCGGAACCGAAGCCACCGTGGCGCGCGCGGAAGGAGGCGTACATCGCTCATCTGCGGACAGCGCCGTCGGGGGTGCTGCTGGTGTCGGCCTCGGACAAGCTGCACAACGCGCGCTCGATCCTCGCGGACCTGCGCGCGGAGGGGCCGTCGGTGTGGCAGCGGTTCAGCGCGCCGCCGACGGAGATCGTCTGGTACTACCGCTCGCTCGTCGGCGCGTTTCGCGCGGCGGGCGCGCCGGTGGCGCTGGTGGACGAGCTCGATCGCACAGTGGCCGCCCTCGCACGTGAGTCACGCGCGGGGCGGCGCTAGGGGAAGCCGAAGCCCGGTCGCCCAGCGGGCTAGAAGGTGAGCTGCGCCTGCGTGCGGACCTGGAGGTCGGTCTGCACTTCGGCGCCGGTGGTGTGAATCACGCCAGCGTCGGTCTGCCACTTGAGCGCGTGACCGTGCAGGAAGAAGTTGAAGCCGATGATCGCCTCGTGGCGCTTGTTGACGTCGCTCGGGACCTCGGACAGGCGCACGGCGATCTCGCTCTTCTTCGGCGAGAGGAACATGCCGCCCTGCAGGTGGAAGCCGAGGTCGGTGACGCGCTCGCCGGCGACGCGGTGGTTCTTGACGTAGGCGGCGGCGGTGAGCGACGCGCCCTTCACCTTGACGAGCACGTCCGCCTGCGCGCGGTGGACCATCTGCTCGGGGTCACCCTCGGCGAGGTTGCCCATGTAGCTCACGCCGGCCGCGACGCGGAGCGGGCCGCCCTCGAGGTCGGACTCGCTGTAGCCCTTGATGCCGCCGAGGTTCCAGCCGGCACGCGCAACCAGCGTCGGGCCGATGTCGGTCGGCACGTTCGACGGCGTCTTGCAGGTGGTGGTCGCCGCCATCGTGGTGGGATCGACGGCGGTGCTGCACGAGGTGATCGGGCGATCGCCGGTGCCGTTCACGAGGCCGACCGCCCACTCGAGGCCGTCGGGGGACTTCTCGTAGCCGTTGTGCAGCATCACGCCGAGGTCGCGACCGGCGTCGAAGACAGCGTCGGTGAGCGAGCGATCGACGAGTTGCTGGCTGCCGGACGAGGTGATCTGCTGGCGCGAGAACGGCTTTTTGAACTGACCGGTGCGCAGGCGAATGCCGCCGAGCGGGCGGTCGAGGTAGTAGTCGCGCAGGTAGGTGAAGCCCTTGCCGAACTCGGTCTGCATTTTGTAGTTGGTGCTGCCGAAGACCTGGCCCTCGACGGTGAGGCGGGCTCGTGCGACCGAGAAGCGGTTGGTTAGCTCCTCGTCGGTGGCGTCGTCACCGTCGCTGTCGTGGAAGAGCTCCCAGCGCGACTGCAGCCGGCCGGCGATCTTGAGTGAGAACTGTTCGGTCTCGAGGAGCAGCGTCGTGCCAGTGGCGACCGGCGGGGCGGGCGGCTCGGGCACTTCGGGAGACGGGCCCGGCGCGGGGTCAGTGAGCAGTGGGGTTGGCGCAGTGAGCAGCACGGGTGGCGTCGGGTCGGCCGGCGACTGGGCGAGCGCGGTCGTGGGTGCGAGGGCGGTGAGGAACAGCGCGGTGAGTGCGGTGCGGATCATGGGGGGGCTCCGGTCGTGTCGGTTCATGGCGAGTGGCATATAGCCCTCGTGTGGCGATTGTCTGGCGCGGGGGAGAAGTCTTCGTGCGATGGGGGAGCTCGGGGAGCTACGGGCCTGATCCACTCCCGTAGCCAGGTTCGCTCCGGTTCTTCCGTCTCGTGCGCTTAATCCTCTCCTCATCCGCTCTCTGTCTAGTCTCGTTCACGACAGACCTCGGTGCCCGAATGGTCGGGGAGCAGGACGTCGAGCAGCAGGAGGTCGGGGCGTCGCTCACGGGCAGAGCGCGAGGCCAGCGGCGCCGGTCGCGGCCGAGCCCACCGCGTGGCCGTCCTTCGTAAGGTTGTACTCGAGCACGGCGCGGAGGTCGGCCTCGGCCTCGGCATCGTCATCGTCATCGACGATGACGATCGAGGTCATTTCCCGAACACGAACACCTTCACCAGTACGTCAGCGATGCCGATGAGCGCGGCACCGGCGATAAGGCCAGCGCAGATCGGCTCGTGCGTCTCGATGAACAGGCGGTGCGCGAGGGTCCCGGTGCGCTGCGCGTGTCGGCGCCGCATCCACCAGAAGAACGCCGCGCCCGCGAACATCGCGAGCGTCGAGTCGGGCGGCAGCACCACACCGAGGCCGAGGCCGATCGCCGAGATCGGGAAGCGGTTCTTGGTGCCGATGCGCAGCCCCTCGAACGCGAGCCCCGCGACCGCGGCGATCATCACCGCATAGACCGCCGAGCTCGGGATCGCCGAGCCGCCGCCGGCAAAGACCGCCTGCACGAGCTCCGACACGCCCTTCCACTGCAGCGCTGACGGGAACCCGAACTCCTTGGTGACCATCACCTCCTGGACGTTGCCGCCGTCGGTGTAGCCCGACAAGAAGAGCAGGTAGAAGAGCGGCGTCGACGCGAGCGTGCCGGCGACGATGCCGATCAGGTGGCCGGCCGCTTGCTGCCGCGGGTTGGCGCCGAGCATGTAGCCCGGCTTGATGTCCATGAGCAGGTTCGACGCGTTCGACGCGACCTCGGTGCACATGAGGGCCGGCATGAGGTTGGTCGCCGGATGCTGCGGGTTCATCGAGCCGAAGAGGAACTGCGGAATCTTGGAGAGCGAGCCGGTCGGCGTGATGCCGGTGAGCGCGGTGGAGTTCGCGGCGATCATGGTCAGCGCGATGATGAGCGGGATCGCGAGCAGCCCGTAGCCCCAGGCCACGCCGAACCAGTCGTGGATCATCCAGACGCCGATGAGGCCGACGATCGGCACGCCGATGAGCGACCAGGAGAGCGGCAACTCAATGTGCGCGACCGGATCGTCTTCGACTACGGCGCCGGGCTTTTTGCGTCTGAGGCCGTCGAACGCCGAGAGGATCATCTTCGGCTTGGCGAAGAGCGCGACGAGCGACGCCACCACCATGATCGTGACGCCCCACCAGAGCGACCAGCGCGTGAGGATTTGCCGCGCACTGTAGATCACGCCCTGCAGCGCCTCGGGGTGCGACACGCAGTAGAAAAAGTCGACGCCCTGCAGCGCCTCGGGGTGCGACACGCAGTAGAAAAAGTCGACTTTCGTCGGCACCGGCGGGATTTCGCCGGCGGCGATCATGATGGGCGCGATCAGCACGTAGTTGAGCAGCATGCCGAGGAACATGCTGGTGGCGGCGCGGATGCCCATGAGGCCGCCGGCGCCGAACATCGCCATGTCGAGCGACAGCGAGAGCCCGAGCTGGTCGATCGGCACGCCCGTGATGCGCGGCGTCACCAGCCAGCGGTACGCGATCTCGTCGATGCTCTCGGGCAGGTACCAGAACTTCTTGAGCCCGAGCGCCTTCACCTGCACCAGCCGCATCAGCGACTCGCCGGTGATGAACTTGAGCAACCCCGCGCTGCCGGCGGTGATCGCGAGCGCCTTGGCCTTGAACAGGCCCACGTTTGCTTCGGCGGTGTAGAGCGTGTCGAGCACGACGCCGCACGCCTGCCCCTCGGGGAACGGCTGCTGCTCGTCGTTGATGAAGCGACGCTTCATCGGGAACGCGACCAACACGCCGAGCACCGAGAGCACCACCTGGAGAAAGAAGACCTGCCAGAAGGGGAGTAGGCGGTTCTCGATCATCATGTACGCCGCGATGCCCGAGACCAGGGGGCCGGTCATGTAGCCGGCGGCGGTCGCCACTGACTGCATGCAGTTGCTCTCGAGGATCGTCATGTCGCGGAAGCCGACCTGGGTCAGCGCCTTGAACATGGCGAAGGCGAGGATCACCGAGGTGATGCCGACGCCGAGCGTCCAGCCGGTCTTTGCGCCGACGTAGAGGTTGGTCAGCGAGAGGATGCCGCCGAGGAAGAAGCCGGTCACGGCGGCGCGCAGCGTGAGCTGCGGCATGCCCTTGCGGTAGACGTTCTCGAGCCAGTAGCGGTCCTTCTCGACCCGGCTCATGGTCGCGACCTGCTCCGCGGTGAGTTGCTTGATCGCCATCGCTAGCGTCCCCCTTCTTTGGTCTGATCGAACGGCAGCCCGAGCACCGTGCATGGGCCGCTCGCGTGCGTGACGCCGTCGGTGACGTCGGTGACGGCGCCGGCGCCGTGGTTGACCGACGCGTCGAACGCGATCGCCGTGTCGGCGAAGCCGAGGAGCATGCACATCTCGCCGTCGCGGTTGCCCCAGCCGACGACTTGCTCCCGGGGGTTGTCGTAGGTGCAGGAGAAGGAGAAGCCGGTCGCGCCCGCCGCTGCGAGGTCGACCGGCTCGAGGAACGCCTTGCCCCAGACCGGATCGGCGTAGCCGCTGGTGCGATGCAGCACCTCACCGTCGCGCGCGCCGCCGAGTAGCGAGACCTGGAAACCGGTCGCGTCGTAGTGAAAGTGCGGCAGCAAGTAGTGGAGCGTGAGGTCGAGCGGGAGCCCGGTGACGTCGCGGTGGGCCGGGTCGATGTCGCAGTCGGCGGAGAACTCGCTGCGCGCGCCGGGCGGCAGGTGCAGGTCGTAGTAGGTGAGGCGGAACGGCGCGAGCTTCACGGCGAGCTCGCCGGGCGGGAGGGTCTCGAGCGTCATGCGGAGCCCGGTGGTGAGCGTTGCGTCGCCGACGTTGAGCAGGTGCGTCGAGCCGATCACGCGTGAGCGCGGTGGGATGCGGACTGCGACGGCGGGACCGAACTGCTGGGTCTCGAGCTCGGTCTGCGTCGACTGTGCGTAGAGCACGCCGCCGAGGATCGCGGCGGTCAGCTCGGCGAAGTCGTGGTCGCCACACTGCCAGCCACCGTCGGGGAGCTCGAAGGTGTCGTCGGGCACGAAGAACCAGTTGGAGTGGTGGTAGCCGCCGTCGTTTTCGAAGCGGACACTCGAGACCCAGAGCTCGGTCTCGTTGCCGAGCGTCCAGCTCTGGCAGAGATCGTCGGCCTCCTGCCCGGACTCGAGCGTCTGCAGGCCGAAGTCGTGCGCGAGCACGCAGGCGCTGGTGGCCGGGTCGCACGGACCGTCAGGGGCGCCGCCGTCGCAGGCGGGGAGGAGTGTGAGGAGCAACGTGAGGCGTGCGAGCACGGCATGCGTGACGGTGCGCATGGCGCGATGCTACTCGAAGGAGGGCGTGCCGGGCGGGTGGCGTGTGGGGGGCCGGGGCGGCTACGATGGCGGCTCCTTCGTGTACCCTTCGCCGCCAAGGAGTCCCATGTCACGCACGCTCGCCGGCACCGTCTGGATCGCGCTTCTCAGCACCGTCTCCCTCGCTGCCTGCAGCGACGGCTCGGCCGCCCCCGACGATGCGTCGTCGGTCTGTGTGGCCGACGAGGAGTGCGCCGCGGGGCGGGTCTGCCTCGGCGGTGCGTGCGTCGTGCCGGTGGATGCGGGCGGCGAACCGCCGGTGCCCGCTGAGTTGGTCGTGACGCCCGCCGCGCTCGACTTTGGCAGCCCGGCGATCGGCGTGGCGGTCGAGCTGCTAGTGACGCTCAAGAACGTCGGCGGGTCGTCACTCAGCGTGACCAGCGTCGAGGTGATCGAGACTGACGCGCTGCCCGAGTACACCGCGGACCCGACGGGCGCGGTCGCACTCGAGCTCGCACCCGGGGCCGAGTCGCGCGTTCGCGTCACGCTCTCCCCCGCCGACGCCGAGGCCGACGTGGCGGTGCTCCGCATCGTGTCGACCGATCCGGCCACGCCGATCCGTGACGTCATGCTCACCTCGGAGAACAAGGGCTCCCCGGTGCTCAACGTCGCGCCGGCTGCCATCGACTTTGGCGTGCTCGTGTGGGGCGTCGTCGCGTCCGAAGATGTCGACGTGCGGAACAGCGGGACCGGCAACGCGCCGATCGAGATCTTCGACGTGGCCGCGCTCGCCGCCGACGGGACCGCCGCTGCGTATGCCGTGACGCTGACGGTGATCGACGAGGACAGCGGCGCGGCGTCGCCAGCGATGACGCCGTACCTGCTCGCGCCCGGGAGGCTCTTCCTGCGCGCCCACATCGAGCTCGACACCGGACCGCTCGGGGCGGGTCCGGTTGGCGCGCATGCGCTGGTCATCGCGACCGATCGCTCGGCGCCGGCCGACGCGGAGCGCCGCGTGCCGCTCTCTGCGTCGGTGCTCGGCTGCCGGGCGCCGACCGCCGAGACCTGCGACGACACCGACAACGACTGCGACCTCTTCGTGGATGAGGGCGATCCCGGCGGTGGCGCCACCTGCGACAGCGGGCTGCTCGGCACCTGCGCGGCGGGAGTGACGGCGTGCGTGGACGGCGCGCTCGAGTGCGTCGCTTTGGCCGCACCGACGGCCGAGCTGTGCGACGGCGTCGACACCAACTGTGACGGCGTGGTCGACGGCGGACTGGTGCGGACCTGCTCCTTCGGCTGTGCCACCGGCGTGGAGTTCTGCGTGGTCGGCACCTGGACCGGCTGCAATGCGCCGCGGCCTGAGTTCGACCTGTGCAACGGCGTCGATGACGACTGCGATCCTGCGACGGTCGACGGCGCGGACGACCCGCTGGTCGGCGAGCTCTGCGACGGCGCTGACGGCGATCTTTGCACCGAGGGTGAGCGCGTCTGCACCGGCGGCGGGCTGCTCTGCTCGGACTACACCGCCACGCTCGCCGAGAGCTGCAACGGCGCGGACGACGATTGCGACGGCGTGACCGACGACGGCGGCGATGGGCTCTGCACGGTGGCGGCGCACGTGGCGAGCACGAGGTGCGCGGGCGTCGCTGGCTGCGAGATCGCACGCTGCGAGTCCGGTTGGGGTAACTGTGATGGCGACCTCGCGAACGGCTGTGAGGCCGACCTGGCGTCGAGCGCGCACTGTGGCGCGTGCGGGCTGGCCTGTGGACCAGGGCTGCTCTGTGCCGGGGCGACCTGCACCGCGCTCACGGAGTGCAACGACGGTCTCGACAACGACAGGGACGGCGCGATCGACTTCCCCGCCGATCCGGGCTGCGCGTCGGCGACGGCCGCGACCGAGGCGGACTTCACTTATGCGTGGGAGTCGGGCGCGTGGTCGAGCTGCCCGCTCAACGACTGGGACTTCGTCGGCATTGGTGGCTGCTCGGCGCCGTGTGGCCCGGGCACCCAGACGATCGGCTACAGGTGCCCGACCACGACCAACTCGCAGTCGCGCGCGGTGACCTGCCGCCGCAGCGACGGCGCGACCGTGGCCGATGCGAGCTGCGCGGGCGTGCGGCCGGACTCGACGCAGGGCTGCGTGCAGAGCTCCTGCTCCGGCGGGGACCCGTCCTACGCGGCCGCCTGCACCGACGGTCCGTGCGTCACCTGCCCATCGCAGACGATCTCGGTCGCGACCGGTTCGTACGGCGGCTCGATCTGCACCGACAGGCTGCCGGCCTACAGCGGAACCGCGGGTGTGATGACCTGGTCGCCGCGCAGCTGGGGCGATCGCTGCCGCGGCTCGGGCTGTCTCATCGCGTCGGGCTGCGGCGACACGCCGTACTTCGGCACAGTGTCGGGCGGGACGACCGGCGTCTGTCTGAACTACTGCGCGGTCCGCGCCACCTGCACCGCGGCGGGCTGGACCGACTACGGCTACACGTGGTGAACCGGCGCGAGCTGCGACAGGGGATGGTCAGCGACGGAGTCTTGCGCTAGAAACGCGGCGCATCGCCACCCGGCCGCCTCGGCCCAGCACACAGGATTACATCGTGGACGAGTACCCCGACTCACCCGTGCCTTCGGAGTCTTCTGTGACTGAAGCTGCGGCGGAAGCTGCGCCTGACGCCGCGCCCGACGCTGTGCCCGACGCCGCGCCCGACGCCGCGCCCGACGCCGCGCCCGACGCGCCAGCGATCATGGTCGACGCTGCGCCCGCTGCGCCCGCTGCGCCCGCTGCGCCCGCTGCGCCCGCTGCGCCCGACGCGCCCGACGCGACCGCCGCGACCGCCGTGCATGAAGGCGAGTTCTTCCCTGAGCTGCTCAGGCTCGTCGACCTTGCAGCAAAGTACGCCGAGGTCGGCCCGCCGCTCGCCGAACTCTGCTACCGCATCGGGCAGCGCGAGGTCGGCGACCGGCTCATGCGGATGGGCACCGCCACGGGCACGCCGGGCGTGGAGTACTACTTCGTGGCAGCACAGGTCGCGCGGCGTGAGTCGCGGCTCGAGGACGCACTCCGCGCTGCGGTCGATGCCGTGCGTGCGGTCGTCGGCGCCGAGGCGACCACGGCTGACGATCTCGCTCGCGTGCTGCATCTCGTGCGGAGTGGATTCTCGACGCTGCTGTTCGATCTCAAGGACGCGAATGCGCACCCTTGGTATGCGCACGAGCTGGCCGAGCTGCTGCCGGCGCTCGAGTCGCGTATGGCGCAGGATCCGTTCTTCTACGCGATGCTCGCGCAGGCGCTCTGGGCGCAGGATCGCGCGGCGAGTGAGCGTGCGTGGGAGCGCGCGGCCGAGCTCGGCGAGCCGGAGCTCACCTGGAACGCGCGCGGCACTTGGTACAAGGAGGCCGAGGGCGACGCCGACAAGGCGGAGCAGGCCTATCGGCAGGGGCTCACCGGCGCGCCGCGGAGTCCGCTCCTGCACCACAACCTTGGGCAGATGCTCGTCGAGCGGGCGGCGCGCGCCGAGGTGAGCGTCGATCTCGCGTGGAAGCTCTGTCGCCAGGCCGACGAGCACCTGCGCGCGGCGCTGCGCGAAGAGGGGCCCAAGGGCCTTCGGCGGCATGTGCACACGACGCGCGATCGACTCGAGGAGCTGCGTGGGTCGCTGCCGCCGCGGACCGAGCGGGTCGCGGCGCCTGGTGAGCGACGTGAGCGGGGCGAGCGGGGCGAGCGGGGCGGTGGTGCAGCGCGTGCGGAAGCTCCGCCGCGCGTGACGCCACGACCGCAGGCGCCGCCGGTGCCGCGCGTGGCGCCGCCGTCGGTTGGCGACGTGGTGAAGGGAAAGGTGCAGTCGCACACGGCGTTCGGACTGTTCCTCGCGCTCGAGGGCGGGCACGTGGGCCTGCTGCACAAGTCGGAGTTTGCGCACGGGCCGGTCGGCGAGCTGTCGGAGCTCGTGGCGGTGGGCGCGGAGCTCGAGGTGAAGGTGCTTGAGGTCACTCGGGCCGAGGGCGGGGGACGGCTCCGCATCGGACTGTCGAAGAAGGCGCTTTCGCCCGCGCCCGAGGGCGTAGCTGCGACGCAAGCGCGACCGGCGGGTGACCGCGGACCGCGCGGTCCCGAGCGTGGCGCCGGCGAGCGCGGCGGTCAGCGCGGTGGCGGCGAGCGTGGCGGCGAGCGTGGCGGCGAGCGCGGCGCTCAGCGTGCCGGCGGCGAGCGCGGCGGCGGCGAGCGTGGCGGCGAGCGCGGCGGTCAGCCTGGCGGCGGCGAGCGTGGCGGTGCGCGTGATGCACGCGGCGGTGCGCGTGATGCACGCGGCGGCTCTCGTGATGCGCGTGACGCGCGCGACGCAACCGATCGACGGCCCTCTGCGCCGCCACAGGCCAGCTTCGTCGACCCGAAGGCGCAGAAGATGCTCGACGGCAAGATCGCCAGCCTCGGCGAGATGCTGCTCGCCAAGATGCGCGAGGGACAGCTCCCGCCCAAGGGCGGCCAAGGCTAATCAGCCTCAAGTTGTCACTCCCCCGGGCTACCATCCCGTGCCCGTGTCGTGGGCACGACCTGTGCCCGTCGTGGGCACGACCCGTGACCGTTGTGCGGTCGCGACAGGTGGGGGCCTCGGGCGCTTGATCCAAGTCTGCTATTCGAACCGCACCGAGGCGCTCTTCGAGGCGTTCGCGGCCGATATCGATCGTGACCGTGCCGCCGGTCGGAGCGCGCTCGAGCCGGTGCGGGTGGTCGTCGGCAACCGCCATGTCGAGGGCTGGCTGCGCCTTGAGCTCGCGCGTCGCGACGGTATCGCAGCCTGTCTCGAGATCAGCCAGCTGCGTCGCTTCGCGGCCGAGACGCTCGGCGCTGCGTTCCCCGGCACCGTGCTGGTGGACCGCGCGCTGCTCGAAGAGTTGCTGCTCGGTCGCCTGCTCGGTGGCGACGCGCTCGACGAGCCGGAGTTTGCGCCGCTCTGCGCTTGGCTCGGCGCAGCCAAGGGCGAGCCCGAGGCGCGCGAGCTGCGTTGCGTGCAGCTCGCCAGCCGGCTGGCCACGCTCTATGAGGAGTACGTCTTCGCGCGCCCGGAGCTGGTGTGTGACTGGCCTACGCGTGCCGCGCTCGGCGCGACCGCGCATGCCGAGACCGAGGCGTGGCAGCGTCGGCTCTGGAACGAGCTCTTCGCACCGGGGGGCGCGGTCGCTGCGCGCGGTGCACGCGACGGCGTGAGCTACACGCACCTCGCCGAGCTGCTCGTGCGCGTGGAGCGCGCGCCGTTGCGGCTCGACACGCCGATCCGCTGCTTCGGCGTGTCGCACGTCGCGCGCGCGTTTCAGATGCTGCTCGCGCGCCTCGGCGAGGCGACCACGGTGCAGGTCTACACGCTGAACCCGTGCCGCGAGTACTGGGACGACCTCGTCACCGTGCGCGAGGCTGCGCGTCAACCGCAGCGTGTCGGGCCCGAAGCGCTCGACGCGCTGGATCCCTACGCGCTCGCCGCGCCGCCTGCCGATGAGCCGCCGCTGCTCGCGCTCTGGGGTCGCCCGGGCCGCGAGAACGTGCGGCTGCTGAACGAGCTCACCGACTGCACGTTTCATGAGGCGTTCGTCGAGCCGGCTGGCGACACGCTGCTCGCGCGGCTGCAGCGCGACATCTTGCTGCGCGCGCCGGCGAGCGCGCCACCCACGGGCGCGGTGCCCGACGGCAGCGTGCGCATTTTCGCGTGCCCGGGAATCCGTCGTGAGCTCGAGGCGATTGCGTCGGAGATCTGGTCCCTGGTAAAGCAAGCGCCCGCCGGCGCGCCGCTCCGCTTTCAGGAGATCGCGCTGCTCATCGCCGGCGACGAGCGGGAGGCGTACCTCGCGCAGCTCCCGGCGGTGTTCGATGAGCACCACCGCCTCCCGTATCGGCTGACGGTCGCGCCCGCCGGTGGCAGCCGCATCGCCGAGGCGGTTGGGCGGCTGTTCGCGCTGCCGCGTGGCCGCTTCGAGCGGAGTGAGCTGCTCGCCCTCCTCGGACACGACTCGGTGCGCGGCCGATGGGATGACGCCGCTGCGGACGAGTGGGCGGCGTGGTGTGAGGCGACCGGCATCGTGCACGGCGCGGATCGCGACGACCATGCCGGCACCTACCTCGAGGGGTACGACCGGCACAATTGGGATCAGGGGCTGCGTCGCCTCGCGCTTGGACACTTTCTGGCAGCGGAGCGGAGCGACACGGCGGCGCCGCTCACGCTCGGCGAGTTCGACTACCTCCCCGAGGAGCAGGCCTCGTCGGGGCGCGATGGGCAGATGGCGTTCGCGCTGCTCGCTCGGTCGGTGATCGCCGACGCTCGCTACGCGCGCTCGACTCGGCTTGGCGCGGCGGCGTGGGCCGAGCTGCTCGAGGCGATGGTCGTGGCGTACGTCGTGCCGCGCGGCGAGGACGACGAACGAGAGTTCGACCGCTGTCTGCGTGCGGTTCGCGAGCTTTCGCGCATCGACCTCGACGGTCGCGAGGTCGGCTACCGCGTGGCGTCGGAGCTCGTCGCCGCACGACTCGACGCGGGCGCCGGTGGCTCGCCGCTCGCCGCCGGTGGCGTCGTCGTATCGACGCTGCAGCCGCTCCGCGCGCTGCCGTTTCGCGCGGTGTTCGTGGCCGGGCTCGGCGAGGGGCGCTTCCCCGCGACCGACCGGCGCGACCGACTCGATCTCATCGCCGCACGTCGTCGCGCTGGCGATGTGAGCCCGCGCGAGCGCGACGAGTACGCTTTCCTCGAGACGCTGCTCTCCGCACGCGAGCGACTGGTGCTCTCCTATGTCGCGCGCGACGAGGTCACTGGCGATGCGCTGGCGCCTTCGTCGATCATCGGGGAGCTCGAGCGCGTGGTGGCGCGCAGCTATCTGCCTGAGCCGGTGGGTGCGCGCCGGCTCGTCACCCAAGTGCCGCTGAGGCGCTGGCACGCCGCGGCCGCCGTGCTGCCGACCGCCGCACGGGACGAGCACGACCTCGCGGCGGCGCGCGATCTCCTCGGCGGTGATGCCGCACCACGCGAGCTTGAGACGCTGTTCGCGGCGACCGACCCGGCGTCGCACCCGGCGCTCGCGGCCAAGCTGAAGCTCACATCGTCGCTCGCGCCCGCTCGCGCACTCGCGCCACCGTCGGGCACGCAGCGCATCTCACTCGCCGCGCTCCGCAAATTCGTCGAGTGTCCGCTGCAAGGGGGCGCGAGGCTCCGGCTCGGGCTGAACCAGGACGACGAGGACGACAACGAGCGCCTGCGCGACGACGAGCCATTTGAGACCGGGCTGTTCGACAAACTCGCCCTGTTGCGCGGCTCGCTGTCGACGTGGGTGCGCGCCGGGGAGACCGAGCAGGCGCCGCTCACCGACGAGTACCGGCGGCGGGTGGCGCAGGCCACGCTCGCGGGGCACGCACCGATCGGCGTGTTCGGCGAGGTCGAGCGGGTCGCGCATGACCGCACGCTCGGGCGCTGGCGTGAGCAGCTCGCCACGCTGCTCGTCGCTGCACCGGGGGGCGAGGTGGTTCGCTTCGGCGCTGCCGTCGATGGTGACGACATCGAGGTGCTCGCGCCCGCCATCCTCCTTCCGGTCGGTGCTGTTGGCGCACCCGTGCCGGTTGAGTTGGTGGGGCCGACGCAGCTGCTCGTCTGCGAGCGACGGGTGTCGGTGATCGCGGTAGCGAAACCGGCGCCGAAGGGCAAGGACCAGGATAGCTACGCGTGGCAGAAGTCGCTGCCCGGTTTCTTCGATCACGTCGCGCTCTCGGCGCTCGGCCTCGCGTCGGGTGACGAACACACGGTGCAGCTGCTCCACGACGATCACGTTGCGCTGGTGGTCCGCTTTCGCCCGATCGCGCGCGACGTGGCGCGGGCGTGGCTCTCCGACCTTGTGCGTGAGCTGCAGTCGACGGTGCACGACTACGTCCTGCCGTGCGAAGCGATCTTCCGGTCGTGGGGTGGTCCTGGTTCGGGGTTCGAAGGGCTCGGCTCCGTGCTCCAGCAGATCCTCGACGCCAGCGCGTCGCATGCGTCGACGTACGGGCCGCTTCGTAACTACGCCCGCTACCGCCTCCTCGACGAGGCGGACGCAGCGCGGAGTGCGCGGGTCCGGCTCGGGCTGTTCTTCGACAGCCTCGTCCCGCCCGAGGCCACGACACCGGTGCCGCCGCCGGCCAAGCCAGCAGCCACGGCTGCACCGGCCACAAAGGCGGCGCCGGCACCTACTGCCAAGGCCAAGCGCGGCACGCGCGGCGCGAAGGAGCGGCCGTGACCACGCCGCGGTATCCGCGACCGGAGCTGCTCCGCCGACTCGCCGGCCAGCGGCACGCGGTCATCGAGGCATCGGCCGGCACCGGCAAGACCTATACGCTCGAGCACGTGGTCGTCGAGCTGCTGCTCGGCAATCAGGTGCTTGGAACTCCGGCGCTCACCATCAGCGAGCTGCTGATCGTCACCTTCACCGAGAAGGCGACCAGCGAGCTCCGCGCTCGCATCCGCAAGCTGCTGGTCACGCTGCTCGAGCTCCCCGTCGGCGCGAACTCGAAGCTGCCCGATGCGGAGGCGTGGGTGCTCGACGAGCCGGCACGCGCTCGGCTCGCGCGCGCGCTGCGCGAGCTCGACCTTGCGACGATCTCGACGATTCACGCCTTTTGCCACGGCGTGCTCGTCGAGAACGCGTTCGCGGCCGGCGCGCAATTCGATCTCGCGGTCGCCGATCGCGCGACGATGTTTCGCCGCATCTTCCTCGACCTCTTGCGTGAGGAGTTCGCGCGTGGCGGCGTGTCGCGCGAGCTCCTTGCCGCGTGGCTGGGCGGGGGACGCGATCTCGACGCCCTGGCGAAGCTGCTCGGGCAGTGCGCGTCCGAGCGGGGCGAACTGGTTCCGCTGGTCGACGATGTTCGCGAGCAGCTCGCGCACGCGGCAGCCGCGCCTGAAGTCACCCCTGCGCGGCGCGGTCTGCTCGCGGCAGCGCTGGCGGCGGCGAAGGTGCTCAAGACCACCGTCGATGGCCTCACGACCTGGCTCGACGAGCTTGCGGAGCGGCTCGCGGGCGCGACACGTCCGGCCGCCACGCTCACCGACCGGATCGCCGTCGCCGAATTCGTCGGGCGGCGCAGCTCACGCAACTACCTGAAGGTCGAGTATCCCTCGCACCTCGCGCAGCTCTGCGCCGTGCTCGACGCGGTCGTCCTGCCTGCCGACCCGAGCTTCGCCAGGCTGAAGCTTGCGCTCGAGGAGTTGCGGGTCACCGCCGTCCTGCTCGCGCCGCGGATTGTGCAGCGCTTCACGCCCCTGTGTCGCACGCGCCTCGATGCCCACAAGCGCGCCGAGGGGCTGCTCGACTTCGACGCCATGATCACCGAGTTCGACCGCGCGCTCGCCGACCCCGATCGTGGCCCGACGCTCTGCGCATCGCTGCAGGCGCGCTACCGGTTCGCGCTGGTGGACGAGTTTCAGGACACCGACGAGCTGCAGTGGCAGAGCTTCCGCCGCCTGTTCGCCGATCCCACGGCGCCGGGCGGGCTCTACGTCATCGGCGATCCGAAGCAGGCGATCTACTCGTTCCGCGGCGCCGACGTGGCTACCTACCTCGACGCGCGCCACCTGCTCGAGCGCATCGGCGTGCGCGAGACGCTGGAGGAGAACTTCCGCTCGAGCGCGCCGCTGCTCTCGGCGCTGAACGAGATTTTTCACGACCGCGCGGATTATTTTGCCGGCTCGCAGATCCGCTACGACCGGCCGGTGCGTGCGTGCTCCACGCCGCCGCAGCTCGTCGGTCCCGACGGTGTCGAGCCTCGGCCGGTGCAGGTGCTGCCGTTGGCGTCGGGGAGTGTCGGAAAGGTGATCGCGGTGGGCGGGCTCGGTCGGTGCATCGCCCAGGAAATCCGCGCACTCACTGCGCACGCCGCGCCGTACCTCTTCACCGAGCGCGGCACGACGCGACCGCTCACGCACAAGGACGTCTACGTCATCGGCCGCACCCGCGGCGAGCTCACGGTGGTCGCCAGTGCGCTGCGCGCGGCCGCGGTGCCCTGCGCGTTCTACAAGCTCGGCGGGCTGTTCGAGAGTGAAGCGGCGTACGCCGTCGCGGAGCTGCTCGGCGCGATCGCCGACCCCGGCGATCCTGCACAGCGGATTCGGGCGCTGCTCACCGATTTCTTCGCGTTCTCACTCGAGGAGGCGCTCTACGCGCGCGACCTCGAGCCGGACCACCCGCTGATTCAGCGCCTGCACGCCTGGCACGAGGAGGCGGCACACCAGCGCTACCCGCGGCTCTTTTCCAGCATCCTCGAGGAGAGCGGCTTTGCGCGGCGCGCGATCCTGCTCGGGCAGGAGCGTGAGCTCACCAACGTGCTCCACCTCTTTGAGTGGCTCGGCGAGCAGGCGGCGCGGGCCCCGACCGATCCGCGCGGCCTCGTGCGGGCGCTCGCCAATGCGCGCCAGGCGGGCGAGGGGGACGAGGGCAATGCGCAGCTCCATCGGCTGGAGACCGATCGCGACTGTGTGCAGCTCATGACGATGCACGCGGCGAAGGGGCTCGAGGCGGCGGTCGTGTTCGTCGTCGGCGGGCTGACGGGCGTGGACCGGGGCGGGCCGTACCTCCACCACGCGGGGTCGCGGCGGCGCGCATGGATTGGGGGCGCGATGCCCGACGACGTGAGCGCGAGCGTCGAGGCCGAGGCCGAGGCCGAGGGGCGGCGGCTGCTCTATGTCGCGCTGACGCGCGCGAAGGTGCTGCTCTACCTGCCGCTGGTGCTGCCCGACGAGAAGGGGAAGCTCCCGGGCAAGTTCACCGGCCCGTATCGTGCGGTGAACCAGCGGCTGCAGGCGCTGCTCGACGGAGAGAACCCAGCGGCGCTGCCAAACTTTGAAGTGCGCGCCGCGGTCGACGCGAGCGTCACGAGCGCGGGCACGCCTCCGGTTCCCGTGGTGACCCTGCCGGCGTCGCTGCTCGTCGACGCGCAGGCCGATCCGCTGCTGCTCCGCCTCGGTCGCGAGCGCGGCGGCGAGCTGGTCACCTCGTTCTCGCGGCTCGGGCGGCGGGCCGTGGTCGCGCTCCATCCCGAGGCGGGAGAGGAGCTTGGCGAGGTCGGCGACGAGCGCGCGGCTCCTGAGCCGGGGCCCGACGAGCTGCCCAAGGGGCGCGTGCCCGGCACGTTTGTGCATGCGGTGATCGAGCGGATGCCGGTCGCCGCGCTCGACCGTGATCTCGCCGCATTTCGTGCGCGCCCCGACGCCGCGCGGATTCTTGTCGACGAGGCGCGTCGGCATGGCATCGCCGAGCGGTACCTGCCCGACGCTGCGCGACTGGTGCATGCCGCGCTCGCGGCGCGTGTGCCGCTCGGTGCGGGCCGCGAGATCCACGGCATCGGCTGGGCGCGGCGCCTGCACCGCGAGCTCGAGTTCCTCTATCCGATCCCCGAGCGCAGCCACCCGCGGCTCGGTGACGCGAAGGTGCCGGGCGTGCGACTCGAGCTCGAGCGCGGGTTCCTGCGCGGCTTCATCGACGTGATGTTCGAGCACGAGGGGCGCGCCTACGTCGGCGACTGGAAGACCAACAGCCTCGATTCGTACGAGCCCGACAAAGTGCGCGCGTACTCCGAGCGCGTCTACGGGCTGCAGGCGAGGATCTACACGGTCGCGCTGGTGCGGCTGCTGCGGGTCGGCGGCGCGCGCGACTACGCCGACCGGTTCGGCGGCACGCTGTTCCTCTACCTTCGCGGGCTGTCGGGCGAACGCGGGCTTCACTTTGCGCGCCCGTCGTGGGACGAGGTCCGCGACTGGGAGCAGGAACTCGTCGGGCTCGACTACGGCGGTGCCGCGTGAGGGCGCGCGTGCCGCTCGATCCGCGCGGCGCGGCGCGCATGGCGCTCGCGCATGGCGGCACGGTGCGCGCCAGTGCCTCGCACGGCGACGGCGAGTTGCCCGGCTGGCGTGAGCTCTGTGCGCCGTCGACGCTCGACTGTCCAGACGTCGACGAGGCGCAGTTGCAGGCGGCGTGGGAGCTCGCGCGCTCGCCCGCGACGCTCGCGCAGGAGGACCGTCGCGCGCTCTTTCACCTCGCGCTCGCCGCGGTCGTGAACCGGCGGCGCGGTTCGACCCGCATGCCGCTCGAAGGGGACGGGCCGACCCTGCGCGCGCTGCTCGGAGAATTCGCTGTGGACGAGGAACTCTCTCGTCGCGTGTTCGCGCTGGTTCGTGCGCCGGGCGGCGCTGCCGAGGTGCTTGGCTCGTCGGGCGACGCGCGTCCGCTCGTGGTCGATCGGGATGGCGACGGTGATGGCGTTTACATCCAGCGGCAGCGCGTGCTCGAGGAGCGGTTTGTCGCCCGGCTCGCGGGACTCGCCGCCGCGACCGGCGGACCGGTGGCAGCTACACGCGCCGAGGTCGACGCCGCCGTGGACGACGTGCGGGCCGGCGGCGCCCACGCACTCCGCCCGGCGCAGGCCGACGCGGTCCGCGCCGCGCTGCTGGCGCGATTCACCTTGATCACCGGTGGACCGGGCACCGGCAAGACGTCGATCATCACCGCGATCCTGCGCGCGCTCGTGCGGCTCGGCGTCGCCCCCGCCGACTGTGCGCTCGCGGCACCGACCGGCAAGGCGGCGCACCGCATGTCGGAGGCGGTCCGTGCCGGGCTGGCCGCGCTTGTGAGCCCGGCTCCCGTTGATGCCGAGCTTGCGCGCGCCTGCCCCGAGGCGAAGACGCTCCATCGCCTGCTCGGCTACTCGCCGCGCTCGGACCACTTCAACCACCACGCGCGGAACCCGCTCGAGCACCGGGTCGTGCTTGTCGATGAGGCGTCGATGATCGACCTCGCGCTGATGGACCGGTTGGTGAGCGCGTTGCGCCCCGACGCGAGCCTCGTGCTGCTCGGCGACGCGGACCAACTGCCGTCGGTCGACGCGGGCGCGGTGTTCCGCGATCTCGTGCCGGGCCCGTCGCCCACGGATCTGCGCGCGCGCTTCACGGTGCGGCTCACCGAGAGCCACCGCATGAACCCTGCGCGCCCCGCCGGTCGGAACATCCTGATGGTGGCGCAGGCGATGAACGAGGGGCGCGTTGGCGAGCTCTTCACCGGCGCCGAACAAATCACGCGCCGTGCCGGCGCGGCGGAGCTTGCGTTCGAGGGTGTCGAGTTTCTCCCGCTCGGCGGTGCGGCGGAGCGGACCGCGCTCGCTGCGCGGTGGGTTGCGGCGCGCCTCAAAGGTGACGACGACCACCAGCGTCGCGTCCGCGCACCGTACCGGCTCTGCGCGGGGCAGCTCGCCGCCGAGCACGAGGCCGACGTCGCGGCACTGTTCGCCCATCTCGAGTCGTCGCGCGTGCTCTGCCTGCTGCGTGATGCGCGCGGCGGCGGCGCGGCCGCGGAGTGGAATGAGGAGCTTGGCGAGCTCTGTCACCCGAGCGTGCGCGCCCGAGAGCGGGCTCGCCGTCCCGGCACGCCGGTGCTGATGCAGAAGAACGACTACGGTCGTGGGCTTTGGAACGGCGACCTCGGCGTGATCCTCTCGGCCGGCGAGGATGCTGCGTCGTGCGAGCCGCGCGCGCTGTTCCGGCGCGGCGGCGGCTTCGTCGCGTTTCCGCTCGGCGCGCTGGCGGCCTCGCTCGAGGCCGCGTGGGCGATGACGGTGCACAAGGCGCAGGGCTCCGAGCTCGACGCCGCGCTGCTCGTGCTCCCGCCCAAGGACGGTCCGCTGCTCGCGCGGGAAATCCTCTACACCGCCGTGACGCGTGCGCGCCGCTCGGTGGTGATCGCCGGCGACGAGGCGCTGCTGCTGGCCGGCGTCGGTCGCCGCCTCGTGCGTCACTCCGGCATCGTCGCGCGGCTGACCGCTCGGCTCGCCTGAGCCGCGACCGTTCGCGGTCCTGCTTGTTATGGCGCGCTGCGCTCGTACACGACGCGCCCGGCGGCGATCGTGAGGTCGACGTCGGCGGTGTGAAGCGTCGCCGGCTGCTCGAGCTTGGCGCTCGCGTCGAGCACGACGAGATCGGCTGCGAGTCCGGGGCCGAGCACGCCGGTCACGCCGTCGAGCCGGAGCGCCCACGCCGCGCCGGCGGTGTAGGCGGTGATCGCTTCGTCGATGGAGATCCGCTGCCCGGGGACCCAGCCGGCGGCCGGCTTGCCGTCGGCGCCCTGCCGCGTCGCGGCGACCGCGAGGCCGGGCAGCGCGGCGAGGCCGACGACCGGCCAGTCGCTCGAGAACGCGAGCGGCGCGCCGGCGTCGAGCAGCGAGCGGAACGCGAACGTGAGCGGCAGACGCGCCGGGCCGACCTTGTTCGACCAGACGCCGCCGTCCGGCTCATCGCCCGGCTCGGCGTGGCGCGGCATCATCACCGCAGCGACGCCGAGCGCAGCGAAGCGCGCCAGGTCGGCCGCGTCGACCACTTCGATGTGCTCGATGCGCGGCCGGCGATCGACCAGCAGGCCCTGTGCGCGCGCGGCCGCGACGGCATCGAGCACCGACCGCACCGCGGCGTCGCCGATCGCGTGGTAGGCGACGTCGAGACCGAGTGCGTCGGCCTCGGTGAGCTGTGCGAGCAGCAGCGCGGAGTCGAGGTGCGGCGCGGGCGAGGCGCCGCTGCCGTCGGCGTAGGGCGCGAGCAGGAAGGCGGTGTTCGACTCGATCACCCCGTCGACGAAGCCCTTGAGCGGACCGGGCAGCAGCCGCGCGCGCCGGCGCGGTTGGGCGGCGAGGCGCGCGTGGTGCGGCGCGTACGCGGCGATGCCGTCATCGATCGACGGGCCATACACGACCCGCAGCGTGTGCGCGCCGCGTGCGTCGAGCGCCTCGTAGACCTCGAGCTCGCCAAGGTCATCGCCGACCTCGCAGAGCGTGGTCACGCCGAGCGATGCTGCGTGGGCGAACGCACGCACGAGCGCTGCCTCGCGCTCGGCGAGGCTCGGCGGTGGGAACGCCGCGCCGACGAGGCCCATCGCGTCCTCGAGCAGCGCGCCGGTCGGTCGGCCGGTCTTCGGATCGCGCACCACGCCGGGCGGCTCGTCAGGTGCCGCACGGTCGCCGAGTCCGGCGAGGGCGAGCGCGCGCCCATTGGCCCAGCCGGTGTGGCCGTCGTAGCTGCGCAACCAGACCGGGCGATCCGGGACGGCGCGATCGAGCTCTTCGCGGGTCGGCAGCCCCGGCGCGAACGCTTGGTAGCTCCAGCCGCGCCCGGTGATCGCCGCGCGCTCCGGGTGCCGTGCTGCCCAGTCGACGACGGCGGCGAGGATCGCCGCGCGCGTCTCGAGTCCGGATAGGTCGAGCCCGGCGAGCGCGAAGCCGCCGCCCAGGATGTGCGCGTGCGCGTCGATGAAGCCGGGGAGCACCCAGCGTCCGGCAAGGTCGATGCTGCGCGCTGCTGCTGCGCGGGCGCCGAGTGCGCGCCGCACCTCGTCGTCGCTGCCGACGGCGAGAATCTCGTCACCGGCGAAAGCGAGCGCCTCGGCCCGCGGGCGTGCGGCGTCGCCGGTGAAGATGCGCCCGCCGTGGAGCAGCACGATTGGGTCGCCGGGAGGAGCGGGGAGTTGTGGCGCGGGCGGCGCGCCACAGGCGGCGAACGCGAGCAAGGTGAAGGCGAAGGCGAAGGCGAGGCGCGCACGTTTGCCGAGCATGGGGCGCGGACGCTAGCACGCGGCCGTCAACGCGCCGGCAGCGCGAGCAGTCCGCCCTCGGTGGCGAGCCAGATGCGCCCGGCTGCACGGCGCACGGCGTGCACGTTCGGATCAGGCAGCGCCGCGAACGCGTCGGGGGCGAGGTCGTCACCGAGCCGCGCGGCGCCGCCCTGTGCGCCGATAAAGGCACCGTTGCCGTCGGCGCTGACATGCAGCGTCCACGGGTCGGGCGCGGCGACGCTTGCCGTGGTGCCGTCGGCGGCGATTCGGATCACACCATCGCGCAGCGTCGCCACCAGCGCGCCGCCGTCGGGCAGCACAGTCACGTCGAGCGCCCAGCTCGTGGGCAGTCCGGCGGCGCGGTCGAAGATCGTCCAGCCGCCGCGCTCGAGGCGGAGTGCGCCGCGATCCTCCGACGCCAGCCAGACCTTGCCGCCGCGCACATCGACCGCCTGGAGGGCGCGCGTGCCACCGGGGCGCCAATACGCGCGGTCGCGCTTGCCGCTCACGCCCGGGAGCTTGATGCGAAAGAGCGCGCCGGGCGTGGTGGCGTAGAGGTTCTTGCCGTCGAAGGCGAGGTCGTTCACGCCGCGCGAGCTCACGGCCGACACGGGTGCGAACGACACGCCGTCGGTCGTGACGAACAGCCCCTCGGTCGCGGCGACGTAGAGCCCGGCCGGCGTCGCGGCGAGGTCGTTCACCATGCCGAACGGCGTCGCGAGCGTTACGAACGTCGCGCCGTCGCGCACGCAGAGCCCCTCGGCGAACGAGGCGAAGTAGACGCGACCGCGCCACGCCTCGACCGCCATGATGTGGTTCGAGCAGATCTGCCCGTCGGGCGTGAGCCGCGTGGGCGAGGGGCCGTCGAGGAACACGCCCGCGCCGGCGGTGCCGACGAAGCGCGCGCCGCCGAGCCCGGGGACGTCGAGCCGCGCCGTCACGCGTGCGCCGTGAGCGAACTCCGAGATCGCCGGCACCGGCGTCGGCCACTTGGCTGCCGGCTCGCAGACGAACCGCGCACCGTCGGGGACGCAGCGGGCGCGGTCGGTGCGGGCGACGAGCTGGCCGTCCTCGACCGAGAGCGCGCGCACCGCATTCGCGGCGAGCCCGTCCTCGGTGGTGAAGAGCCGCCGCTGCGAACGGTCGCCGGCCGCGTACGCCTCGAGGCCGCCGCGGGTCGCTACGTAGAGCGTGCCGTCGTGCCACGCGAGCGCCTCGACGTCGGTGGTGCGGGTGTGAAGCTCGCGGGCGGGCGGTGCAGTGTGAGCCGCGGGGTGAGCCGCTGGGTGAGCCGCGGGGTGAGCCGCGGGGTGAGCCGCGGGGTGAGCCGCGGGGTGAGCCGCGGGGTGAGCCGCGGGGTGAGCCGCGGCGAGCGACGCGAAGGCGAGCAGCGCGAGAGCGGCGCGCATCGTTATCGCTCCACGGCGAGCATGAGCTCGCCCTCGTTGCGCGCGCCGTCGGCGCCGACAATGCGGACCTCATGCCGGCCGACCGGCAGCAGCAGCACGCCGATCCACGAGCCGTCGTCCTGGCGCACGAGGTCGATCCGCAGCGACGGCATCCCGACCACCGCGGCCACCACGCTGCCGAGCACGAGCCCGTCCCTCGCCGTCACACGGATCGTCACGCCACCCGCCACCGTCGTCGCCAGCGCCTCGAGGTCGGGCGCCATGCTGTCGATCGTGTAGCGCGCCGTCGCGAGCTCGACCTCGCCGTCGGCATGCACCACGAGCACCTTCGCCTCATAGACCCCGTCGACCACGTCTTTCGGCACGAGGAAGCGCACGCGCCACCGCTCTCGCGACTCGTCCCAGGTCAGGTCCTCGACCAGCCCGAACGGGAAGGTCGCCGTGACCTGGCGCGCGTTCTTCGGCGCGCGCAGCTCGAGCACCGGGTCGCCGGGGGGCATCTCGTCGCGTGAGAGGGCGATGGCGTCCTTGTGCGCCTCGCGGATCTGCCGCTTGCGGTCGCGCGCCGACGCCAGCACTTCGCGCGCTCCGTCGGTCAGCTCCTCGGCGGGAATCGCGAGGAACGACGTGTAGGGCGTCACCAGGTTGTAGGCGAGGGCGAGCTCGATGGTCTCGTTCTTGAGCTCCTCGGTCTCGCCCGCGAGCGCGACCTCCTCGAGCAGATCGTCCACACGCGACTCGGCCCACATCCGCCCGACCCACGGGCGCGGCTTGCCGGTCGGCACCAGCGACGCCGCGTAGGCGACCTCGCGTCCGCCGGCGCGCCCGGTCAGCGTGATCTTGCCGGCGCCGTCGCCGACGAGGCGGCCGTAGATCACGACCTCCTCGCCGCGTGCAAGATCGGGCAGCGTGCGCGGGTAGACGCGCTCGAGCCGCGCGCCGTCGGCGTGGACTGCCACATCGATCAGCACCGGCGACTCGATCTGCTGGTAGAGCCGCGCGACCCGCTCTTCGATGGTGCCTAGGTTCTCGATGTACGTGAAGCGACCGCGCGCCATCGCCGCGAGGCGCGAGAGCAGCGGCTTCTCCACGCCCGGCCCGATCCCGACGGTGAAGATGCGCGCGGCCTGCCCCTGCTTGCGTGCCACCGCGAGCGCGGCCTGCGTGTCGGACTGCCCGTCGGTGAGGAAGAGGATCACGTCAGGCCGGTCGTCGACCAGCTGCGACGCGAGCGCGCGATCGAGAGCGCCGGCGATGTCGGTGCCGCCGCCCTCGGTGATGCGCCGAACGTAGGCGATCGCCTCGGCGCGCACCTCGGCGGTGACCGCGCGCGGCACCGGGTAGAGCGACTCGACGCCGTCGTCGAAGATCACCACGTTCACGCGGTCGGCATCGCGCGCTCGAGCGAGCACCGCCTCGGCCGCGAGCCGTGCCTGCGCGAGCGGCTCGCCCGACATGCTGCCCGAGTGATCGATCACGACGGTGAGGTCCTTGGGCAGCACCGCCGCGGCCGGTAGGTCTGCCGGTGCCGCCAGCGCGATCGCGACCCAGCCGTCATGGCCGGGCACGCGGTGCGCCGTCGCCGCGACGGTAAAGTCGGCCGCGAGCACGTCGTACGCGAGCACCAGTTCCTTCGCGTCGGCCGTGCGCGCCTTCGCCTCGACGAAGAGCTTGCCGCCGCGCGTCGCGACCGTGAGTTCATGCGTGGAGGAGCGCACGCCGCCCAGTGCGCGGTCGTCGGCGACCTCGACGAGGATCCGCGCCGCCGGCGTACCAAGCGGCGCTCGGTAGGTCACCGTGCGGCCCGCGCGCGGCAGGCGCCGGCCGAAGCTCACCTCGATCCGCTTGCGCTCGCCCGGCTCGATCGGGAACACGCGAAACGCGAACGCGCCCTCCGCGGTGCGCTCGAGCAGCCCCGGGTCGCGGCCGAGCCCGGTCACCTCTTCGTAGACCTGCCGCGCGACCTCCTTCTCAAACACCTCGCCGATGATCTTCTTCTCGCCGTTCCAGTAGGCGAAGCCGTGCACGCGCACGCCGTCGCCGAGCGCGATGCCGTAGCGCCCTTCGAGGCGCCCCGGCGTCTCATTCACCCACGCCTGCGTGAGCGTGCTGGCGGCGAACTGCTGATCGATCGTCACGACCAGCGTCTCCTCGGCGAGTCGGAGCGTCGCCGTCGCGCCCTCCTCGGTGCGCGTCGCGAAGCTGACCTGCGCGCGGGCGGCGGTCGGCCACAGGCAGGCGAGGGTGAGGAGCAGCGGGGTGGCGAGTCGCGGGAGCAGGGTGCGCATTGGGTCCTCCAGGGGGCGTTCGGCGAGGGGAGGAGCAACCGGCGCGCCAGCCGGAACCCATGTCGTGCCGACCACTTGGCTGGGCCGTGTCTGGCGGCACACGCGTCTCGTGTCCCCGTGGCGACGCAGGTCCTGTCCTCCGCTGGCAGCGACCGTCCGCGGCGACGTAGGTCCGCGGCGACGCAGGTCCGCGGCGACGCACTTCGAGTCTGCACTGCCATGAGCACGGCCGCGCAGGGGGGGACAGATTCACTGAGCAGGTGAGGGGTGCCAGCTTCACTGAGCTACGACACGACCGTGCCCCGACCGTGCCCCGACCGTGCCCCGGCTCTTGTCACGGCAGCGGCCCGATGCTCTGCTCGCCGCATGCGCACTTCTGCCGTACTCGGTCTCCTGCTGTCGCTCTTCGCAGTCGGCTGCGGCCCGTCGCTCTCCGACCCGCCGCCGGTCGGCTCCGACGGCAACATCCCCCCGCCGCGCATCGACGGCGGTACGCCCCCACCGCTGGGCTCGCTTCGGCTCGAGCCGGGTTCCAGCGAGTTCGCGATCGAGCTGGACATGCCGGCCGAGCTCGACTACCGCGCGATCTACACCGGCATGGACGGCACCGACGAGGACGTCACGACCGAGGCGGTCTTCTCGCTCGCCGACCCAACGTTCGGCACGTTCGCCGGCGCGCACTTCACCTCCTCGACCTCCCGCGCCGGGCGCACGCTGGTCTTTGCGATGGCCCGCGGTCGCACCGCGCAGGCCGCGCTCACGCTCCACCTGCGCACGATCGTGATCGGCCCCGGCGCGCCCCCCAACGCGGCCACGCTCTTTGGCGGCCCCGACGCGCCGGCGAACGCGCCCGCGCTCGTCTACCCCGATGACGGCACGCTGGTTCCGCCGAACCTCAACGAGCTCGAGTTCCACTTTCTCCCGGGCGCCGGCAACACGCTCTTCCGGCTGAGCTTCGAGGGGACCCTGCTGCAGCTCGAGGTCTACTTCGGCTGCTCGCCGCTCGGCGGGGGCTGCGCCTACACGCCCGACGAGGCCACCTGGCGCTTGCTCGCCGACGCTGAGCGCGGCACCGCGCCGGTCACCTACAGCCTCGCCGGCGTCGATGGTGGCGCGCCCGGCGGCGTCGGCCACTCGGCGTCCCGCGCGATCTCGTTCGGCGAGGTCGACATCGTCGGCGGCCTCTACTACTGGAACGCTGCCGTCGGCGCGATCCGTCGCTACGACTTCGGCCGGCGCGGCCAGGAGGCGGAGAACTTCCTCGACGCCTCACGGGCCGGCGCGATGACCTGCGTCGGCTGTCACGCGATGTCGCGCGACGGCACGCGCATCGCCGTCGGGCTCGACATCCCCGCGCCCTCGCCCTACAAAGTCTTCGACGTCGCCACCCGCGCGCAGATCTACGCGCAGGGTTCGATGTTCGGCGGCGGCGCCAACTTCTTCTCCTTCTCGCCCGACTCGACGCAGATCATGTCGTCGAACGGCGCGAACATCGCGTGGCGCAATTCCACCTCGGGCGCCGCGATCATCGAGCGCCTCGTCGCGCAGGGCACGATGCCCGACTGGTCGGCGAACGGGGCCAAGCTGGTCTACTCGCGGCCCGGCGTCGCGGTGCCCTGCTTCGGCGGCTTCTGCGGCGCCCCCGGCGTCGACCAGGGGAGCCTCGAGGTGATCGACTTCGACGGCGCGAGCTGGGGGCCGGCGGCGACCATCGTCCCGTACAGCGGGCAGAACAACTACTACCCCGCGTTCTCGCCCGACACCGCGTGGGTGATGTTCAATCGCTCGCCCTCCAACGTCAACTCGTTCGACGCGCCCGACGCGCAGGTGTGGGTCGTCGGCGCCACTGGCGGCACGCCGATCCCGATGTCGATAGCGTCGACCGGCGGCGACTCGTGGCCCAAGTGGGCGCCCGACGTGCAGCCGTACCGCGGCGGCTCGGTCATGTGGTTCACCTTCTCGAGCCGACGCGCCTACGGGCTGCGGCTCCCGTCGGGGATGACCGCGCAGCTCTGGATGGCCGGGTTCGATCCGCAGCGCGCCGCCGCCGGCGAGGACCCGAGCTTCACCGCGTTCCGGCTGCCATTCCAAGAGCTCGGCAGCGGCAACCACATCGCGCAGTGGGTCACCAACGTCGAGCGCCAGCCTTGCTCCGCCGACGGCGATTGCCCGAGCGGGGAATTCTGCGAGGGCGGCATCTGTCTCCCCGTCATTGAATGATGCCGGCGCGCGAGGGTGCGGTGCCGTAGCGTCGGCGCGGCAGGGCGGCACGGACGAAGCGGCAGCGGGATTGGCGTAGGCCAGGTGCGCGGGTGCGCGACGGGACTCACCTTGGCCTGCGGCGGCGGTGCGTGAGTCCAGCCGTCGAACCGTTGCGCCCGTTCCGCCCGTTCCGCCCGAGTCCGACGCTACGGAATCGCACCGGACTAGCGACCGCCCCTTGCGTGGTTGAGTCGATCCAGTTGAGATGAACTTGGGATGTTGCTGAAGGCGGGACAGGGGTTTGGAGCGTATCGGCTCGAAGAGCTCGTGAGCCGCGGCGGCATGGGCGAGGTCTGGCGCGCGACCAAGCTCGGCGACGGCGGTTGGAGCAAGGAGATCGCCCTCAAGGTGATCCTCCCGACAATCGCGGATCAGGATCGCTTCACCGAGCTGTTCCTCGCCGAGGCGCGCATCGCGGCGCAGCTCGATCACCCGAACATCGTCCCGGTCTTCGCCTACGGGCGCGAGGAGGGGCTGGTCTACTTCGAGCAGGAGCTGATCCGCGGCGGCGATCTGCGCCAGCTCATCACCGGCGGCCCGCTGCCGGTCATGCTCGCGCTCTATGTGGCGGCCGAGGTGTTGAAAGGGCTCTCCTACGCGCACGAGCGGCGCGATGCGAGCGGCCGCCCGCTCGGTCTCGTGCACCGCGACGTGAAGCCGCACAACGTGCTGGTCTCGACGGAGGGGAGCGTCAAGCTCTCCGACTTCGGCATCGCGAAGGCGGTGCTTGGCCAGCGCGGACCGACGGTGAGTGACCTCAAGGGGACGGCCGGGTACATCGCGCCGGAGACGCTCGAGGGGCAGCCGACGACGCAACAGTCGGACCTGTTCGCGGTCGGGTTGGTGCTGTGGGAGCTGCTCGTCGGGACCAAGCTCTTCGACGGCGAGAGCGAGGTCGTGCGGATGAAGCGGACGCTCGACTGCCGACTGCCCGCGCTCGCGTCGGTGGGCGTGACCGCGCCGCCGGCGGTCGACGCGCTGCTCCGGCGGCTGGTCGCGAAGGCGCCTGCCGCTCGAATTGCGAGCGCCGCGCTCGCGCTCGAAGCGTTGCTCGCGATTCCCGGCGCACGGGCGGTGAACTCGCTCGACCTGCGGAAGTTTCTCGCTGCACGCCATGTCGAGAGCCTCGAGCGGTCCGCGACCCCCGCTCCGGTACCGGCGCTGGCGAGCGGCCCGACGATGGCGGGGGAGGTCGAGCTTCGGGCCGCGCCGGCACGGAGCCCAAGGTGGCGGGCTGCGGTCGGCAGTCTGTTCGGTGGCACGGCGATCGTCGGCGCGGTCTTCGCGTGGACCGGATGGCAGGACGGGACTGATGACGCGCCGCGGGCGACGGCTGTGCCGAGCGCGCAGTCGGTCGCGGCGACGGCGGTGGCAATGTCGGCAACGCTGCCGATCGCGCGCGCTTCGGCGCAACCGGTGACGGTGGTGATTGCCGTCGAGCCGACACACGCGCGGCTCTACCTCGCGGGGCGAGCGCAGCCGGGCGTGTCGCCGTACGAGCTGCGCGATGTCGAGCCGGAGCGTCGCTTCGTGCTGCGTGCAGAGCTCGACGGATATTTCGCGCTGACGCGCGAGGTCCGCGCCGGGGACCCCGGGCCGGTCGTGCTGCGGCTGGAGCCACTGCCGTTAAGCCAGACGGCGCCTACGGGGACGCTGCCGTCGCGTATTTTGGAGCGCGAGGGTCACGCTGTCGAGGTCGGGGGCGCGCTGTCCGGTGAGCTCAAGGTCGAGCCGTGATGCGCGGCCAGCGCGCGGTGCACGAGTTCGCGTGGGCGGCCTGCGTCGTCTGCGTCCTTTTCGTCGACGGCAGGCGTGCAGGCGCCGAGGAGCAGGGAGCGCGACCAGCCGCGCCCGGCCTGTCGCGCGAGCTGGTGGTGGTGGGCCAGTCGGGCGCGTTCGAGCTCGTCGTGACGCCGCAGTTCCTGACCACGATTCACCTGCCGGAGCCGGTCGTCTCGGCGGTGGCGTCAGACCAGAAGAACTTCGACATCAAGGCGAAGAAGCAGACGGTCACCATCCGGCCGCTCACCTCGAGGCGCGTCGTCGCCAACGTCAACCTCGAGACCGAGCATCTGCACCTCACGCTGATCTTGCGGGTCGGCGCCGAGGCCGACGCGGTCTCGCAGGTGATTTTCACGGGGGGCGAGCCCGCTGCAGTGGTCGCGGCGCGGACCCGCTGCGATGAGGAGATCCGCGCGCGCACCGACGTTGCGATCGCGCGTCGGCTGCTTTCGCGCATGGACGTGAAGCTCGCGCGCGCATCGATGCAGGGGCGGGGCCACGGCCAGCACAAGTCGCTCACGGCGCGGGTCACGCGCACCGCGTGGCTCGGGGAGGATCTGTACGTCGCGCTGTCCCTCGCCAATCAGGGGCGCGCGGACTTTTCGCTCGCGGGCGTCACCGTGCGACAGGCTGGCGCCGAGCTGCCGGTCAACCTCGTGTTCGCCGAGGCTGCGCCCGACGAGCGTACGGTCGCTCGCCTACCGGCAGGCGGCGGCCGCGCAGGCGTGTTGGTGATCCGCGGTGCGTTGGTGCGGCCCGGTCGGCCGATCGACGTGGTCATCCGCGGCACCGACGGGACCGAGCTACTGCTCGCTGGCATTCGCGTCGACTGACCACCGGCCACCCGGCCACCCGGCCACCCGGCCACCCGGCCACCGCAGCCACGGCTACCAGCCGGTCGGGCGGTAGTCCTTGAAGAACTGCCCCCACGGATGCACGCCGGTCTGCAGGCCGACGAACGGCGGATCGAGCACCCGCGCCGCGCCGTCGACGCTGTCGAGCGGTGGATGAAAGTCATGCTCGACGCGCTTGCGCACCGCGTGGTGCATCGGGTCCTCATCAGTGACCCAGCCGGTGTCGACGCTGTTCATGAAGATGCCGTCCTTCGCGTAGTCCTCGGCGGAGGTGCGGGTCAGCATGTTGAGTGCGGCCTTGGCCATGTTGGTGTGCGGGTGGCGCGTGGTCTTCTTGCGGCGCGAGAACTGCGCCTCCATCGCCGAGACGTTGACGATGTGGCTGTCACCGCCGGCGCGGCGCAGGAGCGGCTTGAGCCGGCTCGTGAGCAGGAACGGCGCGACGCTGTTGACGAGGTGCACCTCGAGCAGCTCGGCAGTCGGCACCTCGCCGGCCTCGAGCCGCCAGCTGTTCACCTCGCGTCGGTCGATCTGCTGCAGATCGGCGTCGAACTCTCCCTCGGGGAATTGTAGCGACTCCTCGAACGCACCCTTGAGTTGCCACGCGCCGGCGGTGGCGAGGCCGGTCGCCTTGCGCAGCTCGGTGTGTGCGGCGAGGAGCGGGCGCACGGCCTCGGGGAGCTCGGCGGGAAGGCGTGCCTCGGCAGCGATGAGGTGCGCGTAGAACGCCGTCGGACGCGCGACAGTCTGCGCAGCGTTGTTGATCAGCAGATCGAGGCGAGGCATCGACGCGGCCAGCCAGCGCGCGAATAGCTCGACGCTGGGGCTGTGGCGCAGATCGAGTCCGTGCAGCTGGAGCCGGTCCTGCCAGTCGGCGAAGTCGGGCTCGCGCGAGAAGCGGAGCGCCGAGTCGTTGGGGAAGCGCGTCGTGACGATCACCTGGGCGCCAGCGCGCAGCAGCAGCAGCGCGGTCTGGTAGCCGATCTTGATCCGCCCACCGGTGACCATCGCGACGCGACCGTGGAGCGGGACCGACTGCGTGCGCTTTCTGTGGTTGAGCTCGCCGCAGTCAGGGCAGAGCGAGTCGTAGAAGAAGTGGACGCGGCGATAGGGGACTTTGCAGACGTAGCAGCTGCGCGCATCGGCCAGCTCGCCGAGTGTGCTCTGGGCACGGTCGGCACCGTCGGCATGGTCGGTCTCGCACTCCGCTGTGCGCAGCGGCGGGGGCAAATAGATCGGCGCGCGTCGCGCAATGCGCAACTCGGTGCGGTCGACGAGGATGGCGTCTTTGACGCGCCGGTCGGCGCGGTCCATACGACGGCGCAGCTTCTTCAGCCGGACGCGCATCGTCACGTCAGGGCGGGAGAAGCGCCCAGCGGCCTCGAGCAGGCGTTGGCGGGTCTCGATCGGCAGCCGAGCGAACACCTCGGGGTCGGCGAGCAGCCGCTCGAGTACATCCGCCGCGGCGCGAGCGTCATCGACCGACGGCGGGACGCTCGAGGCCACGGCCGACTCTACTCGTTGCAGATTTCGATGCCGGGCAGCGCGGCTTCGGTGTAGCGGTAGAGGATCGAGAAGCACATCTCGGTGGTCGAGCTCTCGCCCCACCCGACGGCGCCGCTCGTGGGGTTGTTCCAGGTGCACTCGGTGCGGACCGTGTCGCCGGGGGTGAGCGTGATCGGCTCGAACGGGATGAAGGCCTGGTGGTCGAACGCGTACGGCTCGTCGTGGAGCACGCGCTCGACGCCGCCGACGGTCAGCGTGGTCTTGAGGTGCGTGCCGAGCTGGTGCATGTGCGGAAAGATCGCGAACACCGTCTGGTCGATCGTCGAGGTGCAGGTGCCGCCGTGTGTGTACTCCTGCATCGGTGGGATGTTGAAGTCGACCGGGCCGGGGAGGAAGAGGTCGGCCTCGTGCTCGACGTCGGCGGGGTCCATCTCGAGGACCTCGACGCCGGAGGTGCCGGCGATCGCCGCGTCCGAGGTGTTGAAGAGGTGGAGCTGCAGGATCAGCGACTGGCCGGCGGGGAGCCTGAGCGCGACGCCTGGCGGGAAGGTGAGCGCGTTGGTGTTGACGCCCGAGGCGTAGACGATGTTGGCGTTCACGCCGTTGTCGAGCGCGAGCACGGTGTGGTGCGTGCCGATCGGGTTGATCGGGCGGATCGCGGAGATGTAGAAATCGCGATCGAGCGTGGTGAAGTGGAGGTCGGAGGTGTTCTCGCCACCGGCGCCGAGCATCCACTCGCCGGTGATGATGCGGGTCCAGCCGTCGCCTGCGTCGGCACGGCCGGCAGCGTCGGGCAGCGTGCCGGCAGCGTCGGGCAGCGTGCCGGCATCGGGGGCCGCCAGTCCGTCGTCGTCGCCTCCACCACACGCAGAAGTTCCGAGTACTACGAGGAGCAGAGCGAAGCGAGCAGCGGTTTTCATGCGACCTCCAAGTCTGCGGCGAGCCTCGCACGACTCGATGTCGCCGCGCCACCGCGGGACCGCGGCGCGTGCGACTCCGCACGCATTGGCGCCCGGCTGCCACGCGGGCTACGGTCCCTCGCCGTGCCCCGGTTTCGCCTCGACGAGCGGCTCGCGTTTCCCGACGTGGAGCTGGCCGACCGCGACGGCCTCCTCGCCGTCGGCGGAGATCTTGCGCCGGAGCGCCTGCTGCTCGCGTACGCATCGGGCATCTTCCCTTGGTACGAGGAGGGGCTGCCGATCCTCTGGCACGCGCCAGACCCGCGCATGGTGCTGGAGGTCGGTGCGCGGCACGTGCCTCGTAGCGTGCTGCGCGAGCTGCGGCGTGGGCGCTTCGAAGTTCGCTTCGACACGGCGTTCGACGCGGTGGTGCGCGCCTGCGCGAAGACCTGGCGCCCCGGACAACGCGGCACCTGGATCACCGGCGACATGGCGCGCGCCTACGGTGAGCTCCACCGCCTCGGCTGGGCGCACTCGGCGGAGGCGTGGCAGGACGACAAGCTCGTCGGCGGGCTCTACGGCGTGTCGCTCGGCGGGATGTTCATGGGCGAGTCGATGTTTGCACACGAACCCGACGCGTCGAAGGTCGCGTTCGCGACGCTGCTCGGCGAGCTCGAGCGCTGGGGGATCGGGCTGGTCGACTGCCAGGTCCACACCGATCACCTCGCGCGATTTGGCGCCACGCTCTGGCGGCGGTCGCGCTACCTCGATGCGCTCGCGGCCGCGCTGCTCATGCCGACGCGGCGCGGGCCGTGGCAGCTCGGCGCGCCGTGACGCGCTACCTGCGGCCGAACGTGGTCGTGAAATACGCGCCGAGGAAGTAGCCGACGCCCGCCTCGGTGAAATCCTGCGACATGATGTTGGCGCAGTGGCCGGGGCTGGTCATCCACCCCTCCATCACCGATGGTGCGTCGGGGTAGCCCATCGCGATGTTCTCGCCACCGGTGACGAGCGGGTACCCGGCCGAGGCCATGCGGTCGAACGGCGTGGCGCCGTCGGGGTTGGTGTGATCGAAGAAGGCGCGGTCGGCCATGTCCCGCGAGTGTGCGCGCGCGGCGCAGTGGAGCGCCGGGTGCATCGTGAGCGCGGGTGCGGGCGCGTAGGCGAGGCCGCCGCAGTCGGCGGGTGCGCCACGGCGCTGGTTCATCAGCACGAGCACCTCGACCTCGAGCGCGACGAACGCGGGATCCCACTCGGCGAACGGCGTGCAGTAGGGGAGGTCGGGGAGGGGGGCGACGACGACGTCATCGTCACCGTCGGTGCAGGCGGGCGAGCTGAGTGCGCCGAGTGCGGCGACGACGAGCGCGGTACGGACCGAGGCGCCAGCGTGCATCGTGCGCGAGCATACGCGAGCGATGCACGCCGTGAAAGCGCGCGTATCCTCGGCGCGTGAACCTCGTGCTGCTGGAACCGGAGGAGGTCGACGCGAGCGGCGCGGTCGTGCTGCGCGGTCGACGCGCGCGGCATCTGTGGGAGGTGTTGCGCGTCGCGCCGGGGCGCGTGCTCAAGGTCGGCGTCGTGCGCGGATCGCTCGGCCGCGCCGAGGTAACGCGTGCGACCGCAGAGGAGGTCGTGCTCGCCGCGCGCTTCGATGAGTCTGCACCGGTCACGCCGGAACTCGACGTCATCCTCGCGGTGCCGCGCCCGAAGGTGCTCTCGCGTGTGCTCGTGACGCTGGCTGCGTTCGGCGTGCGGCGGATCGACTTGGTGAACGCGTGGCGCGTCGACAAGAGCTTCCTCGGCTCGAGTCGGCTCGATGAAGCCGCGCTCGGCGCTGCGCTGCGACTCGGCTGCGAGCAGGGCGGAACCACCTGGGTGCCCGAGGTCGCGACGCGGCCGCTGCTGGTGCCGTTCCTCGACGAGGTGCTCGCGCCACGCCTCGCTGCCGACGGCGCTCGCGGCGTGCTGTTGTTGGCGCACCCGGGAGTGCCGCAGACGCTCGAGTCGGCAGTGCCGGCAGGAACGCTCGGCTCGAGCTGTGTCGCGATCGGCCCCGAGGGGGGCTGGATCGCCGAGGAGCGCGCGAGCTTCGCGCAGCTCGGCTTCGTCGAGGTTGCGATCGCTCCGGCGATCCTGCGCGTCGAGGCCGCGGCCGCCGCGCTGCTCGGGCAGCTCGCGCTCTGGCGCCGCGTCGGGCGCTAAGCGCGGTTCGTCATGCCGGTTGTCACGCGCCGACGAGCGCTTCGAGCATCGCCGCGAGTGGTGGCAGCTCGGCGCAGCCGGTGCCGCGCAGGTCCAGGCCTGCCGAGCTCGCCTCCGCGTCGTCGCCGAACGACGTGCGCTCCGGGTCGATCACAACGATCGGCGTGCCGCGCGCCGACTCGCCAGTACCCGTCCTCACCGCGAAAGGTCGGGATGCCGCTCTCGGCCGAGACGCCCGCGCCGGTGAGCCAGACGATCGGCCCCGCTGCGTGCACGGAGCGACGGCAGAGCGCGTCGAGCGTCGGCAGCGTCACCAGATCACCGAGGTGTGGACCCGGTGGCGCTCGCGCAGCCGCTGCCATGTGAGCACGAGCTGAGGCGCGAGCCGGTGCCCGATCACCGCGAGCGCGAGCCCCGCGACGACGTCGACGGTCCAGTGCCAGCGCAGCACCACCGTCGCGCAGGCGATGTTCACCGCGAAGAAGGTCATCCAGGGCGCGAGCCGGCGGTGGTGGCGGAAGCAGAAGAGCGCGAGGAACGTCGGCACCGCGGTGTGGAGCGACGGGAATACATCCTTCTGTGGACCAGCCGTCGCCGCGAGGCGCACGACCAGCTCGTGCGCCATGCCACCGTCGAGCGGACCCGCGAAGTCGGCGGCGAGATGCGCGACCGGCCCGAAACCGGGCACGAGCATGTAAAGCAACTGTCCGATGCCGGTCACCATGCCGAGCCCGGCAATGAGCTCGGTCATCCTGCGTTCGTCGCGCCCGCCGAGGAGCGAGGTGAACACGAAGCCCGCAAGGATGAAGAAGTAGAGCCCGTAGTAGAACGCGAACCAGCCGACGACCAGCGGCGTGGACCAGGGCTCGAGCGTCAGCGTCGGCTCGACGCCGAAGAGCAAGAGGTCGAGCTGATAGAGCTCCGCGTCCATGTTCCCTGGCGCGACGATCGGGAGGATCGCGCGCAGACGAAAGAACACCGCCATGATCGCGACGAAGGCGAGGAGCCGATACCCGGCGAGTGCTGCTCGCGGCATCGGGAGTCCGGCGGCGCGTCGGTCGAGGCGGAGCCGGAAGAGCAGCACCGCACCGACGTACGCCACGCCGACCGTGATGAGGTAGAGGAGCTCGCGGTTCCGCACGGGGGAGGGCGTGGCCAGCGCGAGCGCAGCGGCGAACGCGAATACATACGTGGCGATGATCCAGTCGGGCACCGACGGCGCGAGCAGCACGCGCACGGCCAAGCCGGGAGTCGTTGCGACGAGGCTTGACGCGGCAGGGTCGGTCGGCGCTGCTGCGTCGGGGAGGGAGGGCACGGCCAGGCAAGGATGGTACCCCTAGCGTGCACGTGCTGCGCGGCTGAGCCGTGCGTGGAGCCGAGGATGTTCGAGTATGCTCGCGCGCCCGAGGAGGAACCGATGTCGAGTCATCAACTGCCGAACGGCTGGGTCGCCCAGCCAGCGTGTCGCCGGATCGAAGGGGCGCGCAGCTATGAGTTTCATCGCGCGTATTCGCCGGAGAACTGTCTCGACGAGGGGCGGAGCTACTGGCTGGTGGCAGAGCCGAACGCGCAGGGCGAGCCGAAGCTCACGTCGCTCTCGCTCGACGAGGCGCGTCGCGCGCATCCTGAGCTGGCGTACGGCGAGTTCTCGTCGTCGCTCACCGCCGGCGCGCGTGTCGACGCATGGCTCGCCGAGCTGGCGAGCGGTGCCGCGCGTCACTAGCGCCAGGTGCGCCTACGGGCGCTAGCCCGCGAGGATGCGCGTCACGCCGCGGAGCGAGCGCTCGAGCTGCACGCCGGCTTGATCCGCAGCGTCGCCTACCGCGCAGACGTAGAGCGGAGAGCCCTCGTGCTCGAAGCGGCGCAGCGCGACCGGCAGCTCGCTCCCCTCGAAGCCGAGCGGCATGTTGCTGGTGTGCTCGCCGCGGCGCGCGAGCATCGGCAGGCGGGCTGCCATCTCCTCGCAGGTGTCGGCAGCGCCCGCTGACGCGAGACAGATGCCGTGCTCGTCGGAGATCACCAGCGCCAGAAGTTCGGCCTCTTCACGACAGGTCTCAAGCTGGTAGCGGAGCGCGACGAGGACGTCGGTGCTTCTGCGTCCCCTGCGCTCGGTGCGGCTCTGCATGGATCGGAGCTTACGAGGCGGGAGTGACACCGGCAAGAATTCACCGACTGTGGCTATAGTGCGCGTCTGGAGGTTTTCATGGCCCGCATGGTGAACTGCGTAAAGATCGGCAAGGAGCTTCCTGGCGTCTCGTACAAGCCGTTCGACAACGACCTCGGGCAGCGCATCTTCGACAGCGTCTCGCAGGAGGCGTGGAAGCTCTGGCTCGAGCACTCGAAGATGATCGTGAACGAGTACCGCGTCGACCTCTTCTCGCCACGCGGCCAGGCGCTGCTGCTCGAGGAGGCGGAGAAGTATTTCTTCGGCGAGGGTGCCCAGCTCCCGCCCGACTTCCGGCCACCGTCGACGAAGTGACGGCGCGGTGACCGGCGCGGGGGAGATTCTCCTCGTCTCGACGTACGAACTCGGGCGCCAGCCGCATGGGCTGGCGTCGGCGTTTGCGGCGCTCGCCGCTGCGGGATTTTCCCCGGCGACGCTCGACGTGGGTCAGGAGTCGCTCGGCGGCGAGGCCGCCATGGCGGCGCTCACGCGGGCGCGGCTGGTCGCGATCTCGGCGCCGATGCACACCGCGCTCCGGCTCGGCGCACGTGTGGCCGAGCGGGTGCGCGCGCTCGGGGGCGAGCGGACGGTCTGCTTCTACGGGCTCTACGCGCCGCTCCACGCCGATTGGCTGGCGCGCGCGTTTGGCGCGGTGGCGCTTGGGCCGGAGTACGAGGCCGAGTTGGTCGCGCTCGCGCGTGGCGAGCGGTCTAGCGTGGCGGCGCCAGCCATACCGACACGTCGACCGAGCTACGTCGTGCCGGTGCGGGACGGACTCGCGGCACTCGCGTCGTACGTAAAGCTCGACGACGGCGAGCGACTGGTCGTCGCTGGCGCCGTCGAAGGCTCGCGCGGCTGCCTGCACATGTGCCGGCACTGTCCGCTGCCACCGATCTACGGTGGGCGGTTCTTCGCGGTGCCGGTCGAGGTCGCGCTCGCCGACGCGCAACGGCAGCTCGACGCGGGCGCGCGGCACATCAGCTTTACCGACCCCGATTTTCTCAACGGCCCGCGCCACGCGCTCGCGCTCGCACGCGGGCTGCACGCGCTCGACGCGACGGTGACGTTTGACGCGACGATCAAGGTCGAGCACCTGCTTCGGCACCGCGCGCTCCTGGCTGAGCTTCGTGCGCTCGGGTGTCTCTTCGTGGTCTCGGCGTTTGAGTCGCTCTCGGAGCGCGTGCTCACGCTGCTCGACAAGGGGCACACCGCTGCCGACGCGCACACGGCGATCGCGCTCCTGCGCGGAGCGGGCATCTCGGTGCGGCCGACCTTCGTACCGTTCACGCCGCTCTCGACGCTCGAAGATTTTCTCGCGCTCTGTCGCTTCGTGCGCGACGAGGAGCTGGAGGAGGAGGTCGATCCCGTGCAGCTCTCGATCCGGCTGCTGGTGCCACCCGGGTCGCTGCTCGCCGATCACGCCGACACGGCACCGCTGCTCGGCCCGCTCGACGAAGCGGCGCTCGCGTACTCGTGGGTGCACCCGGATCCGCGCATGGACGTACTGCAGCAGCGGGTGTCGGCGCTCGTCGAGGAGACCGCGGACGCAGCACTCGCGCCGGGGGTGATCTTCGCGCGCATCCATGCGCTTGCTGCAGCCCTCGCGGGCGAGCCGGCCCCCGCTGAGGCCGCACCGCGACCACGCCGTCGCGTGCCGCGCCTCACCGAGCCGTGGTTCTGCTGAGCGGAACCGACGCGCTCCCAGTTGGGGAGCGTAGAGCGATAGCAGTCGCCTTACGTCGTCGACGTGGCGATGCGCTCGAGTTCGCCGGCGACTTCGCGCTTGCCGCTGCGGGGCGCGTCTAGTCAGTCTGTGGTCGCGAGTCGCGGGGTGATGCGGAAGCCGAGGGCGCGGTGTGCTGCGCGCAGGCTCGCCTCGACGGCGGCAGGGGTCTCGCCGCGCGCGAAGACGAAGCCGAGGTAGCTCGAGCCCTCGGGGAGCGGGACGACACGGTGACCGAGCGGCAGCGTGATCACGACGTCTTCGATGCCGGGCAGCGCGAGCGCGGCGGCGACGCCGGTGACCTCGTCGAGCACGCCAGCGGCGGGGATCGGCAGCATCATCGCGCCGGCGGCGCTGCGCTCGCGTGTGTGGGTGGCGATGTCGTGCCCGAGGGCGTGGCGGACGAGGAGCTCTTCTAGTGAGAGGCCGGTGCCGAAGCGGAGCGCGCGTGAGCAGAGGCCGCCGATCGATCGTGCGGCGACCTCGAGCACGACCGGGCCGTTGGCGCCGAGGCGGAGCTCGGCGTGGATGGGACCGTCGATGAGACCGAGGGCGTGCGCGGCCTCGGCCACGACGTGCGCGATGCGCGCCTGTTCGTCGTCGGCGAGCCGTGACGGCGTGATGTAGAGCGACTCCTCAAAGAACGGCCCGTCGAGCGGATCGGGCTTGTCGAACAGTGCGAGGGTACGAAGCGCGCCGTGATCGAGCAGCCCTTCGAAGGCGACCTCGGCGCCCGGCACGAATTCCTCGACGAGGACGCTCTGCGCCGCATCGCCGCCGTGGGCGCGCAGCTCGGGGATTGCGAGCAGCCGCCAGAGCCGTGCGAGTCGCGCTGCGAGCTCGACCTCGTCGTCGGCGCGCATCACGCCGCGGCTGCCCGAGAGGAAGCGCGGCTTCACGACGCAGGGGAAGCCGGGGCCGGCGGTGACGCGCGCAGCGATGACGGCGGAGGACTCGTGCTCCGTCGCGACGGCGAAGCGTGGCTGGGACACGCTGGCTGTGGCGAGGCGGGTGCGGAGGAGCAGCTTGTCACCGGCGGCGAGCGCGGCCTCGGGCGGATTGGCCGGCAGCCCGAGCAGACGCGAGGCGAGGGCCGCGACGTACGCTGCGGCCTCGCCGCCGGCACCGAGCACAGCGACGACCGGGCGCTCGCGGGCGTCGCGGGCGATGGCGGCGGCGGCTTCGTCGGGGTGGAGAAGGTCGATCACGAACGAGCCGGCAGGGAACTCGTAGTGCCCATCGAGCTGGTGGCAGCGATCAGACGCCACACAGACGTCGGCGCCGGCGGCGCGCGCCGCGTCGAGGAAGGCGTCGCCGCGGTAACTCGTCTTCGGCAGCACGAGAAGGAGGCGCGGGCGCACGCGGCGACTCTAGCAGCAGCGGCGGGGCCGTTCGTCAGCGGGCTCAGCGACAGGGCCATTGTCGCGCAGCGACCAGCGGGTGGGTCGCCGGACGCTGGCGCGCCAGTGTATCGTCCGCCGGTCCTGGAGGTTTAACGGATGAAGCGTCGCGTCGTCATCGGCATCGTAATCGTCGCCCTCGTGGGCCTCGGGCTCGTCCTGCGCAAGCGCACAAGCTCGCCCAAGCTGACCGCCACCGTCGAGGCGCCACGCGCACCCGACCGTCGCGCGCCCGAGTCGGGTGGCGACCGGCGCAGCGGCGGCGAAGACCAACGCGTGCTCGTCGACGACGATCGCGAGGGGACGCTTCGGCTCGAGGGGATCGTGCTCGACGCCGCAGAGCAGCCGGTCGCGGGGGCGATCGTCACGGTGAGCGCGAATCCACCGCGCACCGTCGAGAGCGGCGATGACGGCAGCTTCTTCGTCGACAAGCTGGTCGGCCGGCCGTACACGCTGGTCGCGCGCGCGCCGCAGGGGATCGCCGGTCCGGTCACCGCACGGCTCACGGCGACGAGCGATCCGGTCACGCTCAGGCTGCGGCCCGGCGCGTCGGTCGAGGTCACGGTCATCGACGCCGTCACGCGCGCGCCGATCGACGGCGCGACGATCGAACTGCGCGATCTCGAGACGATCACGGCGACCACCGGCGCGGACGGCAAGGCGCTGCTCACCCAGGTGCCATCAGGGTGGCAGACCGCGGTGGCGTGGGCGCCGGGCTACGGCAAGACGTTTACCGGCGTCGCGGTGGCGCGCCAGTCGGGCGCTGAGCCGGTACTCGAGCGCGAGACGATCTCGCTTCGTCGCGGCGCAGCGGTGTCGGGCACTGTGCTCGCCGTCGACGGCACGGCGATCGAAGGCGCGTCGGTGCTCTTTGCCGGCGTGTCGGAGTGGGGCAACGAGGCCGACTCGCGTCGTGATGCGGCGGTTAGCGACGCGCGCGGGGCTTGGCGCTTCGAGGCGCTGCCGGCCGGGACGTTTCGGTTCGTTGCGCGGCGAGAGGGCTCCGCGCCCGGCTCGTCGGCGCAGGTGACGCTCGATGGGACCACTGACAAGACCGGCGTGGAGATTCGTCTCGAAGAGGGCGCGACCGTCGCTGGTCGCGTGGTGTCGAAGGCGGGCGAGCCGGTCGGGTGGGCGTCGGTGCGGGTCGCGCCCACCGGCGAAGGGCAGGGACAGGGCGACATCCGGCAGACGGTCGCCGGCGAGGACGGCACGTTCTCGCTCACCGGCGTGCCGCGCAAGAAGGCGCAAGCGGTCGCGATCCACGAGACCGCGACGAGCGAAACGGTCGACGTGGATCTTACCGCCGGCGATCGGCGGGACCTCGAGCTCAAGCTCGATCTCGACGGCACGATCTCAGGCGTCGTCGTCGATCCGCGCGGTGAGCCGGTGCCCGAGGCGATGGTCTCGGCGCGGCCGAACGCGCGTGGACTCGCTGCGCTCAGTCGGCGCGGGCGTGGCGAGTGGGGGCTGCGTGGGCGCGCGCAGGAGCTGACCGACACGGGCGGCCGCTTCGTGCTGCGCGGCCTGCGCGAGGGGGACTATCAACTGCGTGCGAGCCGCACCGGCGCGCCGGGGCGCAACTGGCAGCAGGACCCGGTCGACGCCGAGGTCGGCGATCAGAACGTGAAGATCGTGCTGCCCGAGGACGGTTCGGTGGTCGGCCGCGTGCTCTTCGCCGACGGCAGCGCGCCTGAGCTCTACACGGCGTCGGCCGGGATGGGGCAGGGCACGCCGTTCTCCGCGAAGGACGGCACGTTTGAGCTGGAGAACGTGCCGCCCGGCAAGCGGAGCCTCACGGTCACCGGGCCGAGCTTCGATCAGAAGCGCGTCGAGGTCGACGTCGAGGAGGGGAAGGCGCTCAACGTCGGGACGCTCACCGTGAAGAAGGGGCGCATCATCACCGGGCGCGTGCTCACCGCGGCCGGCGCACCTGCGGCTGGCGCGACGGTGTTCGCGGGGCGACGACTCTTTGGTGATGGCGCACGCCCGAGCACGCGCGGCTTCGGTCCCGGCGGTGGCGGCGTGGTCCGCAGCGCGACTGCCGACGACGAGGGCGTCTACACGCTGTTCGGCGTCGGGCCGCGCGAGCTCGCGCTGCTCGCGGATCACGAGACGCTCGGTCGCTCGCAGGCGGTGCAGGTCGCGGGTGGCACGCAGCCGGCGACGATCGACCTCGTGCTCAAGCCGTTCGGCGCACTCGAAGGGACCGTCACGCGCGGCGGACAGCCGGTCGAGGAGCTCATGGTCAACGCGACGGCGCAGACGGTGACGACGACGAACTTCATGATCCAGACCGGTCCCGACGGTGCGTTCCGCTTCGACCGGCTCGCCGCCGACACCTACGTCGTGTCAGCGATGACCGGCAGAAATCCGATGGGCGGCATGGCCTTTCACTCGCAGGTCGTCATCCTCGAGGAGGGGCGCACGGCGAAGGTCGCGCTCACGATCCCGACGGAGACCGCGACGCTGGTGGTGACGCCGCACGCCGCCGAGGGGGAGGTGAAGCTGGCGCAGGTGCGTACTGCGCGCGGACTACTCACCGCGACCACCGCGCGTGCGCTCGAGACCGAGATCGCCGCGCTCGGTGAGGCGACCTCGTCGTTCGGGATCTCCTTCGGCGGCGGCGCGGCGCGCATGGGCAACCTGCCGGCGGGGAGTTACACGGTCTGCGCGGTCCCGATGCCGAACGAGCTCCAAGGGATGCAGCAGATCTTTCAGTACATCGAGCGTGAGGGGGACAATCTGCGCGCCTTCTGTGCGCCGCACGAGGTGAAGGGGACCGGCGAGATTCCGATCACCATCGAGGTCACGGTCCCCGCGTTCGTGCCGCCGCCCGACGAAGGCTAGGCGTGCGCGGCCTGCTGCTGGTGAACCTTGGCACCCCCGACGCCCCCGAGACCGCGGCGGTGCGGCGCTACCTGCGCGAGTTCCTCTCTGACCCGCGCGTGATCGACATTGCCGCGCCGCTTCGGCTGCTGCTGCTCGAGTGCGTGATCTTGCCGACGCGCCCGAAGAAGAGCGCGGCGGCGTACCGCAAGGTGTGGGGGCCGGGAGGCTCGCCGCTGCTCGTGCATGGACGCGCGCTCGCGGCGGCGGTGCAGACGGAGCTCGGCAGTGACTGGAAGGTTGAACTCGGCATGCGCTACGGCACGCCGTCGCTGGGCGCCGCGCTGGTCGCGCTGCATGCGGCGGGCGTGTCGCGGATCGTGCTGCTGCCGCTCTACCCGCAGTACTCGTCGGCGGCGACCGGCTCGTCGGTGGAAGAGGCGTTTCGCGTGGCCTCGGGGCTCCAGGTCGTCCCGGCGATCTCGGTCACCGGCTCGTTCCACGACGATCCCCGCTTCATCGACGCGTTCGCCGCAGTCGGTGCCGAGGTGCTCGAGCGTGAGCGGCCCGATCACGTGCTGATGAGCTTTCATGGTCTGCCCGAGCGGCAGATCCGTCGCGCCGATCCAACAGCGAGTCACTGTCTCACCGCGCCGGACTGCTGCGACTCGGCGGCAGCGGCGGGACGTGGCTGTTACCGCGCGCAGTGTGTCGGCACCGCGCGTGCGATCGCGGCACGGCTCGGACTGGCGGCGGACGGGTGGAGCGTCGCGTTCCAGTCGCGGCTCGGGCGCACGCCCTGGATCCGTCCGTTCACCGACGAGGACTTGCCGCGGCTGCTCGCGGCGGGGAAGCGGCGCGTGGTGGTCTTCTGCCCTGCGTTCGTCGCTGACTGTCTCGAGACGCTCGAGGAGATCGCGATCCGTGCGCGCGCCGACTTCCTCGCGCAGGGCGGCGAGTCGCTCACGCTGGTGCCGTCGCTCAACGCGACGCCGGCGTGGGTCGCGGCGGTCGCTGGGCTCGCGCGCGACACGGCCGGTGCGTGACGGCTGATGCGTGACTACGGCAGGTCGAGTTCGGCGAGGGCGTAGGCCATCACCGCCATCGCCGCGACGTTCTTGCTCAGCGCCCCGGGGTCGACCTTGTCGAGCGTGTCGCCGTCGGAGTGGTGGTAGTCAAAGTAGTGCGAGCCGTCGACGCCGAGCCCGAGCAGCAGGGCGCTTGAGCCCGCGAGTGAAATCTCCACGTCGGTGCCGGAGCCGCTCGCCTCGGTGCGTGTCGCGCCGATCGGTGCGAGCAGCGTCGTGAGGCGGGCCAGGTGGGCGAGCCGCGCGGCCGAGGTCTCCTCGGAGGCGGAGAAGCCCCACGGCGCGAAGCCACCCGAGTCGGACTCGATCGCGGCGACGTGGCGTGTGAGCTCGTCCTTGTGCGCCGCCGCGTAGCCGCGCGCGCCGCGCACGCCGTTCTCCTCGTTGGTGTAGAGCACGACGCGGATTGTCCGACGCGGACGGAGGCCGAGCTTGCGCAGCATGCTGAGCGCCTCCATCGCGATCACGCAGCCGGCGCCGTCGTCGTGCGCGCCTTGGCCGACGTCCCATGAGTCGAGGTGGCCGCCGATCACGACGATCTCGTCGGGGCGCTCGCGGCCACGCAGCTCGGCGACCACGTTGGCCGACGGCGCGTCGGGGAGCTGCTTCGCGCCCATGACGAGGCGTACGCGCGGCGCGGCGCCCGCTGCGGCGAGGCGTGCGAGGAGCTCGGCGTCCTCGATCGACAGCGCGGCGGCGGGGATCTTCGCGACGCCCTCCTCGTAGCCCATGCTGCCGGTGTGCGGCGAGCGAAGGCTGCGCGCGGTGAGCGAGCGGAGCAGCATCGCGACCGCGCCCTGCTTCGCCGCCGCCGATGCGCCACGGTATCGGTAGACCACCGCTGCGCCGTATCCGGGACCGTGCTCTTCGGTCCAGACCGGCATGCGCACGTCGAAGAGGACGATCTTTCCCTTTACGCGGTCGCCGAGCGCGGTGAGCTCGTCGAACGAATGCGCGACGATCACCTCGGCCTCGACGCCACGGCGCGGCGTGCCGATCGAGCCGCCGAGTCCGAGCAGCGCGAGCCGGCGCGGGGTCGGCCCGAGCAGCGTCGCGGACTCCTCGCCGCGAACCCAGTGCGGCACGAGCACCGGCTCGGCGGCGACACGCTCGTGGCCGTCGGCGGTGAGCGCGGCGGTGGCCCACGCGATCGCGTCGTCGAGTGCCTTCGAGCCGGAGAGTCGGTGACCGATGCGGTCGGTGAGGTGGGTGAGCTTGGCCCAAGCGGCATTCCCGGCCAGCGTGGCCGTGAGGATTCGGGTCGCGGCATCGCGGACTTCGATCGGCAGCTCGGCGACCGGTGCGGGTGCGGGCGCAGGAGCAGGAGCAGAGGCAGGCACCGCCGTGGGCGTCGGCGCGGGCGCCGTGATGGCAGGCGCAGTGGGTACCGGCGCGGGCGCACTCGCGCAGGCGGCGAGTGCGGCGAGTGCGGCGAGTGCGGCGAGTGCGGCGAGCCGGGCGCGAGTCATGCGGCGGTCATAACAGAACCGTCTCCACTGCGACCGCCAAAGGCGCGCGCCGCTACCGTCGCTCCGGCGCGGCCACATGCTCGTCGATCACCGACAACAGCCGCTGCGCGCTCCGCTCCACCTCGGCGAATTCGCCGAGCTCACTCGCCTCGGCGATCTGCCGCGCCACCTTCATCACGCGCGCGAGGTAGGTGAAGAGGTTGCCCTCCTCGTGCGCCAGCCCATGCCGTTCGATGTAGTCGAAGAAGCTGAGATCATCCCGCTCGAGCTCGGCGAGGATCGCCTTCGCGCGCTTGCCGCCGTGGAGCTCAGGGTGCGGCAGCCCCGCGACGAACTCGCCGTGTAGCTTCTCCGGCTCGGTCAGCTCGCGCGGGAACGTGCGCTCGTACTCGGCCTCTACGTCCTCCCACGACACCTGCGGCTCGTCCTTGCGGCGCTCGCGCAGGCGGTTCTTGATCCAGTCGCGCCGCTTCTCATCGTCGGCGCGCGTGACCGCCTTGTGGATCACGTCGTGGTCGACCAGGTACTCGACGAGGGCGCGCGCCTCATCGACGCTGTGCGCGCGGGCCAGGAGCGCGTGGTAGACGAACGCGCCGTCGATGCCGCGCAGCTTGCCGATGAGCTGGCCCTTGATGTGGCGACCGTGCTCGTCGACCACGCCCATCGCCGTGAGGTTGGTGATGGTCTGCTCGAGCCGCTGCCGCGCCTCCTGCCTCTCGCGGTCGGGCAGCAGCAGGTTGGCGATCACCGAGCGGATGTCGAGCTGGAGGAAGGCCGGCAGGTTCTCAGGCGGCGCCGGCACCGAGAGGTCGGGAAGCCCGATCGCGAGCACCTGCTCGGCGGTGATGCGCGCCCGCGAGATAAGCGGCGCCGGTGCGCCCGCGACCACCTTGGCGTGCACGTCGCGATCCCAAGTGACGTCACCGTTCTTGTGCGCCGCCTGCCGCGCCCGCGAGTAGGCGGCCACGAACGCACGCGCCTCGTCGGACTTGCCGCCGCTCTTCTTCGCCTCGCGCGTCTCCTTGCGCGCCTCCTGCACGACCTCTTCGGGCGCGAGCACGATCGCGAGCCCCTCGGTGTCGAACTGCGGTCGCCCCGCGCGCCCTGCCATCTGGTGCAGCTCCGCCGACGAGAGCAGGCGCGTCTTCCCCTGGATGTGCTTCTTTAGCTCGGGGAAGATCACCGTCCGCGCCGGCAGGTTGATGCCCGCGGCGATGGTCTCGGTCGACACCACGAACTTGACGAGCTTGTCGAGGGCGAGTCGCTCGACCAGCTGCTTGTAGCGCGGCAGCACGCCAGCGTGGTGCACGCCGATGCCGTGCAGCAGCAGCGAGGTCAGCTCCTTGCCGAGACCGCGCTGAAAGAGCACCGGCTCGGCGAGAGCGACGATCTGCGCGCGCTCCTCTTCGCTGGTGAAACGCGAGCAGCTCTTGAGCAGCCGTGCTCGCTCGAAGCAACGCTCACGCCCGAAGGTGAAGATGATCGCGGGCGTGTCGCCGGAGGCGTGGAGCTCCTTCACCACCTCGAGCAGGTACTGCTCACGGTAATCGTGGCGGAGCGGCACGCGCCGGACGTCGGAGCGAACCAGCTCGAGCGTCTGCTTGCGCACGCCGTAGGCCCACGCGCAGAACTGCTCCGGCGCGCCGATCGTGGCCGAGAGCAGCACCAACTGCGTGCGCGGATCGAGCCCGATGATCGACTGCTCCCAGACGTAGCCGCGCTCGCCATCGTTGAAGTAGTGGGTCTCGTCCATCACCACCACGTCGGGAGGCCGCTCGCCGCGCGTGCCGTAGATTCGGTTCCAGAGAATCTCGGCGACCACCACCTGCAGCGGCGCCGAGGGGTTCACCTTGTAGTCACCCGTCGCGAACCCGACCCGCTCCTCGCCGAAATCGGCGGCGAGTTCGCGGTACTTCTCCTCGGTGAGTGCGCGGAGCGGCGAGGTGTAGACCGCGGTCTGGCCACGCTCGAGCGCGCGGAAGATGGCGGCCTTGCCGATCATGGTCTTGCCGGTCCCGGTCGGCACCGTCACCAGCACGCTGCGCCCGGCGAAGATGTGCGCAAACGCCTCCTCCTGCACCGGGTAGGCGTCGAGCCCCTGGGCGAAGAAGAACCGCTCGTAGAATGAGAGCTCCAGCTCAGCGTCGGTCGGCATCGGCCTCTCGCCGCGTTCCCTTTGTTGCGGGCGGCCAAAATCCATATCATTGATCTCCATCGGTGACGACCCATGAGCGGACGCGTGCAGAGCGACATCGAGACAGCGGTGGCCGAGCGCACGACGACCCGCCTCGCGCGGCCGCGGCGCTTCAAAGTCCTGCTGCACAACGACGACTTCACGACGATGGAGTTTGTCGTGCTGGTGCTGCAGACGATTTTTCGGCACGGCGAAGCGCGGGCCAACCAGATCATGCTGCACGTACACGAAGCGGGCGTCGGGATCGCGGGGGTCTACGCGAAGGAGATCGCCGAGACCAAGGTCGCGGAGGTGCAGCGTGTCGCCGAAATGGCGGAGTATCCGCTGCTCTGCACGATGGAACCGGACGGCGACCCGGACGACGAGGCGGGCGAGGGGCAGCCGTGAGCGACCCATGGAACATGAAGATGAAGGTGAGCCGATGACGATCACCCGCGGGCTCGAGGCCGCCGTGCAGCACGCGCTCGACGAGGCGCGCACGCGGCGGCACGAATACGTGACGCTCGAGCACCTGCTCTACGCGCTGCTCGCCGACGCGTCGGTGGGGCGAGCGCTGCGCGGGTGCAACGCCGACATGGACAAGCTCGTCGCCGCGCTCGAGCGGCACCTCGCCGAGTCGATCGAGCAGCTGCCCGAGGACGCCGATGACCTCGAGCCGCGGCAGACGCCCGCGTTCTGGCGCGTGATGCAGCGCGCGGCGATCCATGTCACCGGCGCTGGCCGCGACGCGATCGACGGGCCGAACGTGTTGGTGTCGCTCTTCCACGAGCGCGAGTCACAGGCGGTCTACCTGCTCGAGGAACATGGCGTCACGCGGCTCGAGCTGCTGCGCTTCCTCTCGCACGGGACCGGTCGCACCGGCCTGGTGCGGGCCGACGGCGTCGAGCCGGAGCCGCAGGTGGCCGGCGACGGAGAGTCGGCCGCCGGGGGCAGCGCCACGCCGGCAAAGGATCCGCTCGCGGCCTACACGGTCTGTCTCAACGAACGGGCAGCGCGGGGCAAGATCGATCCGCTGATCGGACGCGCGGCCGAGGTCGAGCGGATGGCGCAGGTGCTGCTTCGTCGACGCAAGAACAACCCGGTGCTCGTCGGTGATCCCGGCGTCGGCAAGACCGCGATCGTCGAGGGGTTCGCGCTGGCCGTGCATGAGGGGAAGGTGCCGGGCCCGCTCGCGGGTTCAACGATCTACGCGCTCGACATGGGCGCGCTCCTCGCCGGGACCAAGTTTCGCGGCGAGTTCGAGGAGCGGCTCAAGGGCGTGATCGAAGCGATCCGGCGGGACCCAAAGGCGATCCTCTTCATCGACGAGATCCACACCATCGTCGGTGCTGGCGCGACCGGTGGCGGGGCGATGGACGCGTCGAATCTGCTCAAGCCGGCGCTGGCCGGTGGCGAGGTGCGCTGCATCGGGTCGACGACCCACTCCGAGTACAAGGCGGCGTTCGAGAAGGACCGTGCGCTCGGGCGCCGCTTTCAGAAGATCGAGGTGAGCGAACCGTCGATCGAAGAGACGGTGCAGGTGTTGGGCGGGCTGCGGGCGCGCTACGAAGAGCACCATCAGGTCGCGTATGTCGACGACGCGCTGCGTGCGGCGGCCGAGCTGTCGGCGCGCTACGTGAACGAGCGGTTCCTGCCCGACAAGGCGATCGACGTGATCGACGAGGCGGGGGCGCGGGCGCGCCTGCTCGCGGCCACCGCCGGCGCTGCTGCGGGAAGTGCGGGAAGTGCGGAGTTCGGGAAGTCGGTGATCGGCGTGGCCGAGGTCGAAGCCGTGATCGCGAAGATGGCGCGGATTCCCGAGCGCTCGGTCTCCGCAAACGACGAAGCGAAGCTCGCGCGTCTTGGCGACGAGCTGCGCGCGAAGGTGTATGGCCAGGACGGCGCGATCAGTTCGTTGGTGTCGGCGATCCAGCTCTCCCGCGCGGGGCTCGGCGCGGCGGAGCGACCGATCGGCTCGTTCCTCTTCTCGGGTCCGACCGGCGTCGGCAAGACTGAGCTCGCGCGCCAGCTCGCCACTGCGATGGGCGTCGAGCTGCTCCGCTTCGACATGACCGAGTACATGGAGAAGCACACGGTGTCGCGGCTGATCGGCGCGCCGCCCGGCTACGTCGGCTTCGATCAAGGCGGGCTGCTCACCGACGCGGTGCGCCGCTCGCCGCACGCGGTGGTCGTGTTCGACGAGGTCGAGAAGGCGCACCCCGATGTGTACGGGCTGCTGCTGCAGGTGATGGATCACGCGACGCTGACCGACAACAACGGGCGCAAGGCGGACTTTCGCCATGTGGTGCTGATCCTGACGACCAACGCTGGTGCGCGGGATCTTGCGGCGCGCCAGCCGGGCTTCGCGACCGCCGGTGTCACCATCGGGTCGACCACGGCGGGGCGCACGAAGGAGGCGATCGAGCGGGCCTTCACGCCGGAGTTCCGCAACCGTCTCGACGGCTGGATCGTGTTCGAGCCGCTCGCCCCGGAGGCGATCCGGCGTGTGGTCGACAAGGTCGTGGCGGAGCTCTCGACTCAACTCGCGGCGAAGCAGGTCACGCTCACGCTCACCGATGAGGCGCGTGAGTGGCTCGCCGAGCAAGGCTTCGATGCGCGCTTCGGTGCGCGCCCGATGGCGCGGCTGGTGGCCGACGAGCTCAAGCGTCCGCTTGCTGAAGCGATCCTCTTCGGCAAGCTCAAGGGCGGCGGCGCAGTCACCGTTTCGGTCGACAGCGCTACCGCCGGCGACGCCACCGTCGGCAAGGGCAAGCTCCTGCTCTCCGGGATCTGAGTCGTCCGCCGGCTACGCGGGCAGTGCCGCGTAGGCGACGGCCACCTCGGTGGCGACGCGCGCGTTCTCGACGGCGAGCGCGCGGTTCGCGTGGAGCAACTCGGGGCGGCGTGCGAGCTTGGCGAGGATCGCGGGCGAGCGCGCCTTGCCGCTCACGCCGGCCGCGGCAGTCTCGGCGTCAGCCACAAAGTCGGCCACAAAGTCGGGCGCGACAGCCGCGGCGTCGGGGATCGGGCAAGCGAGCAGGACGCCGCCTTGACCGAGCAGACCGAAGCGCGCGCGCAGCATGCGGGCGACCTCGTCAGCAGAGTCGACGCGATGCTCGAGTGCGATGCCGCTCTCGCGGCTGTAGAACGCGGGCAGCTCGCGGGTGCGCCAGCCGAGCAGGAGCACGCCGAGCGACTCGAGCCGCTCGACGGTCCGCGGTAGATCGAGGAACGCCTTGGCCCCAGCGCAGACCACGAGGATCGGCAACTCGGCGAGCGCGACAAGGTCGTGGGACACATCGTCGTCGTCGCCGCGGTGGACGCCGCCGAGCCCGCCGGTGGCGAAGACAGCGATGCCGGCGCGGTGCGCGAGGAGCGCGGTGCCCGAAACGGTCGTCGCTGCCGAGCTGCCACGGGCAATCGCGACCGCGAGATCCGCGGCACCGGCCTTGACGAACTCACGCCCGCCGCGCGCGAGCCGCTCGAGCGTGGCGTCGTCGAGGCCGATGCGCGCCTCGCCGTCGACCACGGCAATCGTCGCCGGGATCGCGCCGCCGGTGCGCACAGCGGCCTCGAGCGCACGCGCGGTCTCGAGGTTCTGCGGAAAGGGGAGGCCGTGCGCGACGAGGGTCGACTCGAGCGCCACGACCGGGCGCCCGGCTGCGAGTGCGGCGGCGACCTCGTCGGCGATGCGGATCATGCGTGCTCGCGCACCAGCTCGGCGATGCGGATCATGCGTGCTCGCGCACCAGCTCGGCGATGCGGATCATGTGTGCTCGCGCACCAGCTCGGCGATGCGATCGAGCGCGCGCTCGACGGTCTCGAGGCTCGGCCCGAACGAGATGCGCGCGTGCCGGCGAAAGCGCGACGGTCGCCCGGCGCGGCGCTTGCCCGGGTTCACGTCGAAGAACTCGCCCGGCACCGTGATCACTTTTCGCTCGAGCGCGGCGCGGAAGAACGACATGCCGTCGGAGATCGGCGCCGGCAGGGCGCCGAGGTTCACCCACGCATAGAACGTAGCGTCGGGCTCGCGGTCGAGCGTCATGCCGAGCTCTCGTGCCCGCCGCAGCACGAGCTCGCGCTTTGGCAAAAATGCGGCGCGGATCGCCGCCGTCTCTGCCGCCGCGTGCTCGGGCGTCACGAGATCGATCGCCGCGCGCTGCAGCGGCCGAGAGCCCCCACCGTCGAGGAACGAGCCCGCGCTCGCCACCGCGTCGATCACCGCGCGCGGCCCGACGGTCCAGGTCACGCGCCAGCCGGGGTAGCGCCAGTTCTTGGTCAGCCCGTCGAAGATCACCACCGGATCGCGCTCCACGTCCTCGACGTATCGCGCCGCGCTCACCATCCAGTCGGGCTCGCCCACGCGCTTGCGCCAGACGTAGTGCGAATAGAACTCATCAAAGAGCAGCGCGCAGTCGAGATCGCGCGCGGCTGCGACCCAGTTGGCCAGCTCGTCGCCAGAGACCAGCTTGCCGGTTGGGTTGCAGGGGTTCGACACGAGGATCGCCGAGAGTCCACGTCCGAGGATCTCTCGACGCAGATCCGTCGGCGTGAACTCGTAGGCGCAATCTCCTTCGAGCAGGATCGGGATTGGCGAGAAGAGCCGGAAGACGTCGAGCAGCTCCTCGTACGCCGTGTAGTCCGGGAGGAAGTGCCCGAGGTTCACCTGGCCGAGTGCCGCCGCTGCTCGCGTGAGCGCCGCGCGACCGCCGCCCGAGATCGCGACGTTCTCGGCGGAGTACTGCGACGGCATGCCGCGGCGGTACAGGTGATTGTAGAAGGAGGCGATCGCCTCGCGCAGCTCCCAGAGGCCAGCGACCGGCGCGTACTCAAGATCGTCGCCCGAGATCGTGACCGCCTCCATGCGCGGTGGCGCGCCGGGGAGCGGACCGGTCTCGGGCTGTCCTTGGCCGAGGTTGCACCAGTCGGGATCGCCGGCGCGAAAGCCGTGGCGCGCGGCCTCGGCGGTCACATAGATCACGCCGGTGCGCGGGACTGCGCGGAAGCCGGGGGGGGAGGTGTCGGGGTGGCTCACGCAGGGCTCGCTCGGGTGCGCAGAGGATACTTTGCCGCGGCGCGCGTGCGGCAGACGATATGCTGGCCGCGTGGTCGGCGAGCGGCGACTCTTCGTGGCGGGCGCGACCGGGTCGACCGGGCGTGTGCTCATGCGCCTCGCCGGTGAGCGCGGCCTGAGCGTCACGCCGCATGTGCGTGTTCAAAGGGCCGCGGGCGGCGTGCCGTTTCCCGACGCTGCGGTCTGTGACCTCACCGACGCAGATGCGCTCGACCGGGCGATGGCCGGTGTGACCACCGTCGTGCAACTCATAGGCACGACGAAAAAGCGGTTCGCGCGCGGCGACACCTACGAGTCGAGCGACGTCGGGACCACCGCTTGCCTCGCAGCGTCGGCAGCGCGCGTCGGCGCCGACCACTTTGTGCTGCTCAGCTCAGTTGGCGCGGGCCGTCCCCTCGGTGCGTATCTCCACGCGAAGGCGCGCGCCGAGGCGATCGTGCGCGACGCTGGCGTGCCGTACACGATCTTCCGCCCGTCGATGTTCGAGGGGGCAGGGCACCGCGGCATTCCCGGCGCGCGTGCGTTCACCACGCTCTTCGGGCTCGACCGCTATCGCCCGATCGTCGTCGAGGATCTCGCCCGCGCGCTGCTCGTCGTAGCGTGCGAGCGGGCCCCGCTCGGCGCGGTGCTCGAGGGGCGCTCACTGCTCGAGCTCGTCGCGCGCGCCGGTTAAATGAAACGGGCCGCCCGAAGGCGACCCGCCGTGAGACAAAAGTAGGCGAACGAGGAGTTGGTTCCTAGCGAACCTTGAGCGCCGTGACCGTGACCGTCGGGTACGTGCCGCCGACGCTGACCGGCTTCACGCGCACGTAGTAGGTGCCACCCGACACCGCGACGTTGACCGTGCACGACTCGGTCGCCGTGCCGGCCGTCTTGCCGCGGCAGTTGAACGTCGTCAGCGTCGGGTTCTGCCCCTTGCGGACGTAGAAGTCGGCGTCGCCGGTGCCGGTCATCGAGACCTGGAGCTTCTTCACGCCGGCCGCGACCACGACCGCCGCGTACTTCGACTGGCCGTTCGTGAACACGAGCGCGTCGAAGAGCTTCACCTCGTCGGGGGTCGTGGTCATGGCGGCCGCCTCGTCGGAGATCGCCTTCACCTGCGCATAGGTCATGCCCGCCGCGGTGCCGGTCGGCGTGCCGGTCGCCCACCACGCGAAGTCGGGGTGCTCGAGCCGGCTGGCGCCGAGCCACTCGCCGCCGATGATCTTGTTGAACTCGTCAGCCTCGAGCACGTACTCGTAGGTCTTCTTCGTGGCGTACGGCGACACGTTCTCGGTCGCGTCGCGGCTCGGCTCGCCCTCGACGATGAACGTGAAGTCCATCTTCACGTGGAAGAACTTCTTCGCCGCCGAGTTGTAGCTGTAGGTCGCGCTCGAGCTCGCAGCGCCGGCGTTCAGCGTGATGTTCGCCGTCTCGCCGTAGCCCTTGACCATCCAGTGCACGACCGCGCCGCTGGTGACCGTGACCTCGCACTCCTCATCCGACGTCGAGGCGTAGGGGCGGCAGTCGTACGCGCTCTCCGTCGGCACCGAGCCGACCTTGACGTACAGGTCCACGTCGCCGGTGCCGGCCAGCTTGATCACCAGCTTGCCCGCGACCGTCGCGGTGTGCGTGCCGCTCTTCGTCGCGGCGGCGGCAAGCACCGTCGCCGGCAGGAGCGCGGTCTGCGTCAGGTTCGCGCCGAGGAGCACCGCCGCCTCGTCCTTCGTGATCTCCTTCAGCTTGCTGTCCACGCCGTTCTTCACGTCGTACTTCCACGCCGGCTGATTCCAGACCTCGTCGTCGTACGTCTGGTCGAGCACGAAGCCCTGCTTGCGCAGGCCGAGCATGTTGGTGACCAGCACGTGCCAGCTGCCCGGGTTCATGTCGCGGCAGTCGCCGAGGATCAGGCGGCCGTTCGAGTCGGTCGGCGGCATGTCCTTGTTGCAGCGCTGCGAGATGAACTTCGTCGGCAGGTCCGCGCCGTAGATGAGCGACATCAGGCCGGTGATGTCTCCCGGGTAGAACGTCACCTGCGTGCCGTCGGCCGCCTGGCGCGTGACCGGGCGAACCGGGGTCGGCTCCATCAGCGCGTACGGCGCCCAGCCGTGGCAGATGCCCCACCACGTCGGGATGCAGCGTCCGCTGGTCGCATCGGAGTCGCGCCCCGTCTTCGGCTTGGCGCAGATCGAACCGTCCATCTCGGCGGTGCACTCTGAGTCGGTCGTGCACGCCTTCCGCCAGTCGGCAGAGAGCACGCCACTCGCCTCGGAGATCTTTTTCGGCATGTCGGCGATGCCAAACGCCTTGCCCCATTTTTCGGCCGGCGACTGGCTGTTCGGCCCATCCCACTTGTGGTTCAGGTTGTCGCGCGAGGTCGCCCAGTAGTCGCCGACGATCGGCGCGCGCTCGGTCTGCCCCGTGAGCGGCAGCTGGTGTGCGTAGAGCAGGAAGGTGCCGTCGATGAAGGCCGGGTTGTTGGCCGAGTTCCACGCCTCGAACTTGCCGTCTTCGCCGGCGGTGGGGTCGAGGTCTTCCGGCTCGATCGCGAACTCGTCGTCGTCGCCTGCCCCGCCGTTGCAGGCGGTGAGGCCGAGACTGGCCGCGGCGAGCGTGGCCATCAGGAAGGTGCGGGTCGTGGTCTGCGTGCGCATGGGGATTCTCCGGGTGGATTCGGTGGCACTCCTTGCATGGACGATGCCACGCTGCGTTACAAGTCGTTGTGAGGTGTTGCATAGGTTTTCGACCCTGCTGGCCGGCTTCTCGAGTTGCCATGGAGCGTCCGGTGGACCGGACACGACGGGTGGCGACGACTCAGCTTGACGCACCGCTCCGGCTATCGTAGACCTATGAATGAACCATCATTCACCAGCTCGAGGTGCCCCGTGAGCCAGGCGCAAAACCGATACAAAGCCGACCTTCGCGACGTTCGCTTCGTGCTGTTCGAGCTGCTGCGGATGCAGGACACGCTGCTCGGCAAGGCGCCCTTCGCGGCGTGGGGGCGGGATGAGGTCGACATGGTCGTGACCGAGGTCGACCGGTTCGCGCGCGAGGTCGCGGGTCCACTCAACGCGATCGGTGATCGAGTCGGCTGTCGGCTCGAGAACGGACAGGTGTTCACGCCGCCGGGTTTCAAGGAGGCGTGGGTGCGGCTGTATCAGGACGGGTGGAAGTCGCTCTGTGCGCAGGAGGAGCATGGCGGGCAGGGCGCGCCGTTCCTGATGCACGCGCTCGTTGAGGAGGCGCTCGCCGGCTCGAATTCATCGTTCTCGATGTACCCGGGGCTCTCGTACGGCGTCGCGGAGCTGCTGCACGCGGTCGGCACGCCCGCGCAGAAGGCGCGTTACCCGCGGCGACTGCACGCTGGCGAGTGGGGCGGGACGATGTGCCTCACCGAGCCGCAGGCCGGCTCCGACGTGGGCGCGGCGAAGACGCACGCGACGCGGTTGCCCGACGGCAGCTACGCGATCCGCGGCACCAAGATTTTCATTTCGGGCGGCGATCACGATCTCACCGAGAACGTGATCCACCTCGTGCTCGCGCGCATCGCGGGCGCGGCGCCGGGCACCAAGGGGCTCTCGCTGTTCATCGTGCCGAAGCGGCGCATCGGTGCCGACGGCAGCTCGGGGGCGTCCAACGACGTCGCCGTCGGCTCGATCGAGCACAAGATGGGTATCAACGGCTCGGCCACCTGCGTGCTGAACTTTGGTGAGAACGACGCCTGCGTCGGTGAGCTGGTCGGCACGGTCGAGCACGCCGGCATGTCGCAGATGTTCAAGATGATGAACGGTGCGCGCATCGGTGTCGCCTTGCAGGGGCTCGGCGTGGCGTCGGCCGCGTACCTCTCCGCGCTCGAGTACGCGCGCGAGCGCAAGCAGGGCGCGCACATTTCGCAGTGGAAGGATCCCTCGGCGCCGCGCGTCGCGATCCTGCAGCACCCCGATGTGCGGCGGATGCTGCTCGACATGAAGGCGCGCGTAGAGGGAATCCGCGCGCTGATTTTTGGGCTGGCGCACCACATGGACTGCGTGGCCGTCGCACTCGCCGCAGGGAACGACGATGCCAAGGTCGCGTACCACCGCGGGCAGGTCGATCTGCTCACGCCGATCGTGAAGGCGTATGCGACCGACCAGTCGTTCCGCGTCTGCGAGACCGCGATCCAGACCTACGGCGGCCACGGGTATCTCAAGGATCATCCGGTCGAGCAGTACTGCCGCGACTCGAAGATTCTCGCGATCTACGAGGGGACGAACCACATCCAGGCGATGGACCTCGTCGGGCGCAAGCTCGCGCAGGAGGGAGGCGCGCCGCTCAAGGCGTTCCTCGCCGACATCGGCAACTTCGTCGCCGCGCACGGTCAGCATGCCGAGCTCGGCCCCGAGGTCGTCGCGCTCGGCCGCGCGAGCGAGTCACTCACGGGTGCCGCGATGCGCCTGCTCGGGTGGTTCCACGGCGGGCGCATCCAGATGGTGCCGCTCGCCGCCAACCGCTTCCTCGAAATGATGGCGGAGGTCGCCGTCGCGTGGAAGCTGCTCGAGAGCGCGCACATCGCCGGCCTCGCAAAAGCCTCCCTCGCCGACGGCCACCCCGATCACGACTTCTACACGGGGAAGCGCGCCGCCGCCCTTTACTACGCGCGCAACGTGCTGCCCGGCGTCGAGGCCAAGGCAAAAATCCTCGCCGCCGAGGACACCAGCCCGATCGATCTGCCCGACGCCGCGTTCGCGACGGTCTAGCGCTCAGCCGCCGTCGAGCCCGAGTCGCGCACTCGCGCGCGCATGCCGACGGATGAGCTTCTCGCAGTAGGCGAGCAGCTCCCCGGTCGCTTCGTCCTCCTCGGCCGCGGGCGCCATCCAGACGACGACCGGCTCCTCGTCGCGCTCGCCGATCACGAAGCGGTGACGCCGCACCGTGGGCGAAGGCCGATCCTTTCCAGCCGTGCTGCGATCGCCCAGCTCGAGCGCATCCACGAGTCGCCACAATTTCTTCGCCTCACGCGGTGCGAGCCGAAACGCGCCGAACTCGACAATCTCTCCCGCGCGGTCGACCGCAATCCAGAGCGACCGCCCTCGCACCCGGAGCATCCACTCCCCGTCGCCATCCTCGGCATACGCACCGCCAGTCGCGAACTCAAACACCCGCCCAGCAACCTCCCCGCGCCGCTCCGACGGCCGCGCAGCCGGCGCACCGCCGCATCCGAGCAGCCCGACCGCGAGCAGAACCATCGCGGCGCGCGGCAGGGACACCAAGTCAGTAACTGGGTTCTCCCCCGGGCCTGTCAAGCCCCCGGGCCTGTCAAGCCCACGGATTGCCCGCCCCGCCGACTTCGGCAAGAATGCCGTCGTGTCTCGTCCCCGCACCATCATCTCCGTCGGTGGCGGCCCCGCCGGTCTCTACTACGCGATCCTCGCCAAGAAAGCCGATCCATCCCGCCGCGTCGTGGTTCACGAGCGCAACGGCCCCGGCGACACGTTCGGTTTCGGTGTCGTGTTCTCGGACGCCACGATGACCAACCTCGCCGCCGCCGATGCCGAGTCCCACGCCGAGATCACCAACAGCTTCTCGCACTGGGACGACATCGAGGTCCACTGGAAGGGCGCGGTCGTGCGCTCGACCGGCCACGGCTTCGCTGGCCTTGGCCGCCGCCGCCTGCTCACAATCCTCGAGCAACGCGCCTTGGCACTCGGCGTCGAACTCATCCACGGCACCGAAATCACCGACGTCCCCGCACTCGCCGCGAGCGTCGACCTACTCCTCGGCGCCGATGGGCTCACCAGCTCCGTACGCACCGCATTCGCATCCCACTTCGGCCCCGAGATCGACCATCGACCGAACCGCTTTGTCTGGCTCGGCACGACGTTCCCGTTTGGCGCATTCACCTTCTACTTTCGCGAGAACGAGCACGGCCTCTTCCGCGTCCACGCCTATCGCTACGAGGCGGCAGCCTCCACGTTCATCGTCGAGTGCACCGACCACACGTGGCGCGCCGCCGGCCTCGACGCAACGTCCGAGATCGAGACCATCGCCTACCTCGAGCGCCTCTTCGCGCCCGAGCTCGCGGGCCACCGGCTCACCGCGAATCGCTCCATCTGGCGCAGCTTCCCGACGGTGAAGAACGCGCGCTGGCACCACGACAACGTCGTACTCGTCGGCGACGCGGCGCACACCGCGCATTTCTCGATCGGCTCGGGCACCAAGCTCGCGCTCGAGGACGCAATCGCGCTGCACGAGGCGATCGAACACGCAGACGACGTCGCGCCTGCACTCGCCGCCTACGAGTCCGCGCGGCGTCCCGGTGTCGACAGCACGCAGCGCGCCGCACAAGTCAGCCTCGAATGGTTCGAGGAGACCGAACGCTACCGTGACACCGCGCCGATCGAGTTCGCGTTCAACCTGCTCACACGCAGCCTGCGCGTCACCCACGCAAACCTCGCGCGGCGCGACCCCGCGTTCGTCGCGCTGGTGAACAGTGCGTTCGCCATCCGCGCCGCCGAGCACGCTCGCATCCCTTCCGTTGTCCCCGCGCCGCCGCCGATGTTCACGCCACTCCGCCTCGGCGGGCTGCTGCTCGAGAACCGCGTCGTGGTCTCGCCGATGTGCATGTACTCCGCCGACGAGGGGACGGTGGACGACTTTCACCTCGTGCACCTCGGCAGCCGCGCGATGGGAGGCGCCGGCTTGGTCATGACCGAGATGACCGACATCGCGGCCGACGCGCGCATCACGCCCGGCTGCGCGGGCCTCTACACCGACGAGCACGTGGTCGCGTGGCGGCGCGTCGCCGACTTCGTGCACCGGCACACGCGCGCCAAGCTCGGCGTGCAGCTCGGCCACGCGGGCCGCAAGGGCGCCACGCGCCTGATGTGGGCGGGGATCGACGAGCCGCTCGCCGAGGGAGCGTGGCCGCTGGTCGCCCCGTCGGCGATTCCCTACCGCATCGACGGCCAGGTGCCGCGCGAAATGACCCGCGCCGACATGGCTGCCGTGCGCGACGACTTCGTGCGCGCCACCTACCGCGCCGCCGACGTCGGCTTCGATCTCCTCGAGCTTCACGCCGCGCACGGCTACCTGCTCGCGACCTTCATCTCTCCGCTGACGAACCGGCGCACCGACGAGTACGGCGGCGCACTCGCCAACCGCATGCGCTTTCCGCTCGAGGTGCTCGGCGCGGTGCGCGCGGCGTGGCCCGCCGACCGACCGATCGCGGTGCGCATCTCTGCTTGCGACTGGGCCCCCGGCGGCCTTGGCGGCGACGAGTCGGTCGAGGTCGCGCGGCTGCTCGCGCGCGCGGGGTGCGACGTGATCGACGTGTCGAGCGGACAGACCGTCGCTGGCGGCAAGACGCGCTACGGGCGCCTCTACCAGACGCCGTTCTCGGATCGCATCCGGCGCGAGGCGGGCGTCCCGACGATGACCGTCGGCGCGGTCTCAACGTGGGACGACGTGAACAGCATCCTCGCTGCCGGGCGCGCCGACCTCGTCGTGCTGGCGCGCGCGCACCTCTACGATCCCTACTTCACGCGGCACGCCGCCGCCGAGCAGGGCCAGGTGCTCGACTGGCCGATGCAGTACCCGCTCGCCGGCTACGCGCCACACGGCGGCGTGCGGTAGCACCGCAAGCTGCGCCAGTTCACGGCCGTGTGCGCACGAACTGTCCGCGCACCGGCACGCCGCGCGAGAGGCTCACGCCGTCCGAACGCGCCGTCGCCCACGCGCAGCACGACGTGGTTGCCGATGGGCGCGGCGGGGTTCATCTGTCCCGGCACGTTGTCAGCCACGCCATCGACCACGGCAAGCACGTCGCCGTCGGCAGGCGCGAGGATCGGCTGGTCCCATGCGTGAAAGTCCTCGTTCGTCGTGCCGGCGCCATCGTGCGTGGCACCGCGCTCGTCGCAGCGGGCAAAGAGCGCGGGGGCCTCGCGCGCCAGCACCAGCCGCAAGAGGTCGCGCCCGCGTGCGAGGGTGTCGTCGCGAAGCACGGTGTACTCGGCGGGCGGCTAGTCCGCAGCCGGGGTGCGCAGCGCGAGCCGACTGCCGCCGCGCGAGACGGCGACGAGCAGCGCCGTGAGCGCGCCCGGTTCTGCCGCACCGAGCGTCATTCCCCGCGCCTGCCCGCCACCGCCGCGCCGACAAGCCCGGACGCGGGATTCGTGACGACATGGACCGGGATCCGCTCGACCAGTGGCCGCATGCGCCCCTTGTCGTGGAACGCGCGCGCGAACGCACCGTCCTGGAACCGCGGCAGGTTCTTCGCCGCGATGCCGCCAGCGAGGTAGACGCCGCCGCGCGCGAGCAACTGCAGCGCGAGGTTGCCTGCCTCTTGCGCGTAGACCTCGACGAAGAGCGCGAACGCTGCGACGCAGAGCGCGTCATCACCGGCGAGCGCGTGTCGGCTCACCACCGCGGCTGGATCCTCGACCGCCATCCCGGCGCGCACGGCGTCTGACTCGGGCGCCGTTCCGCGCTCGACGAGAAAGCGATAAATCGCCGCGAGCCCCGCACCCGAGAGCACCCGCTCGACCGACACGCGCCCGCCGAGCTGCGCACGCAGCGCACGGTAGAGCTCGAGCTGAAGCTCGCTCGTCGGCGCGAAGTCCTTGTGCCCCCCCTCGGTCGCGATGACCTCATAGCGGCCACCGTGCTGGACGAGCAACGCCTCGCCGAGGCCGGTGCCCGCGCCGAGCACCGCGATCGGTCCGCCGGCGACGGCACGGCCGGGAACGATCTCGACCAGGTCGGCCGGCGGCAGCGCGAGGACGGCGAGCGCCTGCGCGTGAAAGTCGTTTACGAGCCGCACTTGGGCGAGGCCCAGCTCCGCCGCAAGCGCGCGCGCGTCGAGCTGCCAGGGCAGGTTGGTCGTCGCGCAAAAATCGCCGTCGACAGGGCCAGCCACGGCGAAGCACGCCGCGTCAGGTGGTTCGTGTCGGCCGTCGAGCCCGTCGAGGTAGGCGCGACAGAGCTCCTCGAACCGCGCAAAGCGCGCGCTTGGAAAGCTCATGACCGCGTGCGGCACCCCTGCAGCGTCGACGAGACCGAGGAGGCACTTGGTGCCGCCGACGTCGCCGCAGAGTAGCTCGCCCGCGCCCACGTTCTTGCCGCGCGCTCAGATCCGAAACGTCGCCGCGAACCCGAGCACGAGCGAACTTGCGACGTCGTCGAGCCGCGCCACGCCGAGCCGTGCGGAGAGATCGAGCCGCTTGCTCTTGGCGAACAGCGCGGCGACTTGCAGCGCGACCGGCTGATCGCCGCTCGAGAAGTTGTGGAAGAAGAACCCCATCTGCGCAGTCAGCGCGAGGTTGGCGCGGTGCTGGTAGAGCGCGCCGAACGTGAGGTTGAAGTGCCCCACCGGAGGCTCTTTGCTAACGTCGATCCCCGCTGCGGTCGCGATGTTGCGGCCCGGTTCGGACACGCTGACCGGCATCGTCGCGAGCTTCAACTCGACGAGGTCGTTCAGACCGAAGAGCGCCAGCTTGTCGTAGACCCGCAGCCTGAACGGCAGTCCCGCGGTCAGGCTGAGCGCGAACGGGTCGGCGTAGAACGGCAGGCTGGCGGTGACCGCGAGCTTGTCGGGGATCAGCGTGTACGCGGCGTCGATCGAGAATGCCTTGCCGGCCTCGAAGCCTTTGCCGCTGCCTTCGGGCGCGATGCGTGCGAGCCCGAAGCCGTACGAGATGCCCGCCTGAACGTCCTGGGTGAGCCCGTAGGCCGCGCGCAGGACCAGCGTGGTCTCGATCGCGGCGTCCGCTCCCCCGACGGCCAGCGGCAGTTCGAGTGACATTTGGTACTGGCGCGCGACGAGGGTCATCGGGCGCTCGATGAACTCGAGCGGAAACGTTGCGCGCGTGGCGCGAGGCGTGGTGGCGGCCAGCTCGCCCTCGAGATCGCGCACCGTGATCGCGCCGTGCGCGCTCGGCCGATCGGGGGCATTGGGATCGTCTTCATCGAACGTCGCGCCGAGGTCCACCTCTTCCACTTCCACGGCCACCGCGGGCTCGACGACTTCGGTTGCAGGCGCAGGCGCAGGTGCGGGTGTAGGCGCGCCCTGTGCGAGTGCCGAAGCGGGGAGCGTGAGCGCGAGCAGCGCTACGAGCGAGAGTCGGTTGACCATGGAGTCTCCTTGTGCGGCGCATCCTACACCAGCGTCGCAAACTGAGCGGTGCAACGCGCTTCTGCTCCGTGCCTTGCTGGACCTGGAGGCTGCCTGTAGTATCCACGCGAGCCGAATCACAGGGAGCGTGTCGATGGAAGGTCAGTCCGTCTGTTTGAAGTGCGGAGCGCCCGCTGCGGGCGCCAGCTGCGGTGCCTGCGGCAACGAAATCCTCTCACCTGAGCGCCATCCCCTGGCGACCGGAGCGACCAAGGGGCAGATCGCCGGTTACGTGTCACTCGCCGTCGCTGCGCTGTTGACGGTCATCGTCGCCGGTTCGGCGGTGTTGGCGGTGGTCAGCCCGAGCCTCAAGTACGTCGTGAAGCACCATGCGTCGGCAGTCTGCGACTGCAAGGACGACGCGTGCGTACAGCGCGAGTCGGCGAGGGCGCAGGCCGCGCTTAGTAGAGCGACGGCTGAGCTGGCGACGGCGCCGACCAAGGTTGGTGCCGAAGGGCAGAAGAGCTATGTCGATAGCGAGCTTCAGGATGTGGCGGCTGCGGTAGCGCGGCTGAATGCGTGTTCGAAGCCCGGGGGCAAGTAGCGCGGCCTCGTCGCCGCGCGTGTGCGTGATGATTTAGCGGATGCGGCGCTCGCGCTGCGTGGAGGTCTCATGTCGTCGTACCTTTCGTTCTCGTCGCTCCCGCCCAAAGAGGAGCAGCAGTTGGCCCCGTTCGAACAGCGCACCGTGGAGAACACGCGCGCTGCTTCGAAGCTGGGGCTGATCGTCGGCGGCAGCTTGCTTGTCGTCACGGTCACCATCGTTTACGTCTTCTGGGGTTCGCAACAGAAGGAAGTTGGCGCCAAGGTCGACCGGGTCCTTGCTGAGGTCTGCGCCTGCTCAGACCTCAAGTGCGCGGACGAGAAGATGTTGGGGATGGATCTGCTGCTTGAGCAGTACGGGTCGCGATCCTCGCATCTCAAGGAACTGGTCATGGTGGGCACACAGAAGGGGCTTGAGTGCAGGACCAAGGTCGTGCCGCCGCCCGCGCCGCCGCCGCCGCCCGCGCCGGTTGAGGCCGTCGTGCCGGTCGATCCGACTGCGCCTGCCGCGCCCGGTGCCGCTCCTGCCGCGCCCGGTGCCGCGCCTGCCGCGCCCGGTGCCGCGCCTGCCGCGCCCGGTGCCGCGCCTGCCGCGCCCGGTGCCGCGCCTGCCGCGCCCGGTGCCGCGCCTGCCGCGCCCGGTGCCGCTCCTGCCGCTCCCGCACCGACTGCCGCGCCCGCACCGGCTGCTGCGCCCAAGTAGCTCGCGGCTTCGCCTGAGGCTCACGTTCCGGGCATTGCATAGCCCGACGTCAT
>SHYZ01000056.1 GCA_009692535.1 Myxococcales bacterium | reverse complement strand
GCGACGTCGAGATCGAGGCGGTCCCGATCTCGGCCAATGTGAATCCGCGCCGCAACGTCTCGTCGACCGGCTTCCCGGCGATCCCGTAGCCACGCGCCGGTGCTCGCGCAGCCCGCGCTGCCGACCTGCCATGGCCGCGCATCGGCCAAAGATGTTGTCCCCCGACAGCGCCCGAGCGAGCGTCTTGGACACATGATCGCCATGGTTGGAAACGTCGTCTGCACCGTCGTGACCGTCGCGCTCTTCGCCGCCACCATCCGCGCCCGTCGTTGAGCATGCGACGGTGTTGAGCATGCGACGGTAGGCCGCGCACGGCGGTTCCGATACACTGCCGCCGTGGCCCTCTCCCCGATCGACCGCCGCGCCAACGCAGCGGCCCGCGGCACGAGTGGCGAACCGCTCGCGACGCCTGCCGACGACTCGGGTCCGATCGCGCCGCTGCCGCAGTCCGCGAACGACCCGGCGCGACGCACCCCGCTCGACGCATTCTCGCTCGCCGACCTCGAGGCCGTGCGCCTGCTGCTCGGCGGCGGCTCGGTCATCGACTGGCAACGCCTCGCGCTGCGCGACCTCGCCGACGTGGACCGCTTCCTCCGCGTCAACGAGTTCCGGCCTGACGACGAGCGCGACCTGGTGCGCCTCGAGCAGATCCGCGACGAGGCGGTCGACTACCTCGTGCGAAACTTCGGCTTCCGCTTCCCCGACGACGTGGCCGAGGGGCTGCCGGTCCGCGAGCTGTTCCTGCTCGCGTCGCGCAAGAGTCGTCGACAGATGTACGCCTGCGTCGTGCTCAAGGCGATGCACGTCATCCATCACCTCGCCGGGCGCGAGCTCCTCTACCGGCTGCCGGTGTCGGATGACGAGGTCTTCCGGCTGGTCGAGCGCAAGGTGGTCCGCACCGTCGAGGAGATCCGCGGCGCCGGCTATCCGATCACCGAGTTCCAGTGGAGCCGCAAGCCACGCGACTCGCTGATCCTCAAGCTGATGGCAAAGACGTCGACGCTCGCCGCCAACATCTACGACAAGCTCCGCTTCCGACTCATCGTGCGCGACGAGAGCGACCTCGTGCCGCTGCTCCGCGAACTCTCGCACCGGTTGGTGCCGTTCAACTACGTCGTGCCGGGACAGTCGGTGAACGAGATCGTGAACCTGGGAAAACTGGTGGCGACCATGCCCGCGCTCGAGCGGCTGCAAGAAAAGCTGCAGACCGACGCGAGCGCGGAATCGCGCGCCGCCACCGACTCAGCCGGCGCGGCCAACGAGTTCTCCGGGCCGGGCTACCGCGTGGTGAACTTCGTCGCCGACGTGCCGGTGCGCATCGACGAGTTCCTCGGCCGCGTCGCGGACCCTGCGGTGCGTGACTTCGGCGCGATCGTCTTCGTGCTCACCGAGTTTCAGGTCATCGATCGTGCGACGGCGCTGGCGAATGAGGTCGGCGAGAACAGCCACGACCGCTACAAGGAGCGGCAGCAGAACCGCGTTCGTATGCGGCTCATGCGCGGACAGTTGCTCGATCCTCCGGCGGCACCGCCGCCCGCCGACACCGTGCCCGGCATCGGGCGTGGCTCGGACGACTAGATCGCACAATCGCGCTACGGCGCGTCGACCGGTAGTTCCTTGAAGAGCCGCAGGTCCTTGCCGGCCTCGATCTCGACGGTGAAGCTGAACTTCTTGGTGTCGACCACGAACGTGACGACGTGCCGCCCCGGTGAGAGCGGGAGTTTTGAGCGCGGCGCGATCGGGGTCATGCGGCCGGTGTCGGTTCCGTCGATGACGAGCCGCGCCCACGGCTTGCTGTTCGCGATCAGAAAGCCCTTCTCGCCCGCAGCGGCTTCGGCAACGGCGGTCGTCGGCTTGGCTGGCGCGGTCGCCACTTTGACCGGCGCTGTCGTCGGCTTGGCTGGCGCCGTCGTCGGCTTGGCTGGCGCCGTCGTCGGCTTGGCTGGCGCCGTCGTCGGCTTGGCTGGCGCTGTCGTCGGCTTGGCTGGCGCCGTCGTCGGCTTGCTTGGTGCGGTCGCCACTTTGACCGGCGCGGGCGTCGGCTTGGGCGGCGCGATGGCCGCCACCTTTACCGGCACGGGCGTTGTCTTGACCGGCGCGATGGCCGCCACCATGACTGGCGCAGGCGGCACGATGACTGGCGCCGGAACGACCGCAGCCGCCGGCACCATGGCCACAGCCACAACCCCGGAATCTGGCACCGACGTCAGCGTGATCGTCTTGCGCTGCTCTTCACCTGCGGCGAGCGTGAGTGAGAACTGCGTTGCCAAGTGACCGACTCGCGCAACCCTGATCGAGTGGGCAGCGCCCGGCGTGAGCAGAATCGCCGTGCGGATCGCCTCGGCGCTGAGCTCCCGCTCGTCCACCAACACCACCGAGTCGGCAGGCACGACCGTGAGCACCAGCCGCCCCGGTGTGGGCAGGCCACGGAACCGACAGAGCACGATCCCCGGGCGCGCCGGCTCCACCTGCACCGGTTCGCGACAGTCGACACTACCCAAGCGCTGAACCGTGACGACATGGTCGCGACCGACGACGCCTCTGAGGTCGAAGCGCCCATTCTGACCGATGGCGCCGACCGGCTTGCCGTCGAGCAACACGTCACCTGACAGCCCGTCGATCGTCGCCACGACCAGCGTGCCACTCGCGCTCGACGCCGACGCACCGGGAAACAGGCGCATCACGCCGAGCACCACCACGCCGAGGACGATCGCGACGACCGCCCCAAGCACGACGTCGCGAGCTCGCCAACCGCCGCCCGCAGCGACCAGCGGCATCGCGTACGATTCGGCCGCCGTCGAGGACCACCGCGGCATGACCTCGTCGGTGTGCCGCGGTTGCGGTCGCCCCATGCGCGCACCGAGCATCGGCATCGCCAGCTCGCCCGGGTCTGCCGGCGGGAAGGGCCCCGACGACGCGGCGAACGGCGAGACGACGACCGGCCCCGACCGACGGTCGACGACCGCGATCGGCGCCGACAGGGTCTGCGCAAACGCCGCGGCGCCATCGTTGTGGCCGATGGCCGAGAACTCCTCGGGCATGATCATGTCGAGCGACAAAATCTGCGTTTTCTCGGTGGCGAACGGCGTGGCGTCACCCTCCGCGACCGCCTCCGCTGTGTCGTGCCGACCACCCCGCGACAGCGCAGCCGGCAGCCCGGCGCGCCGCACGTCGTTCACTACATCTTGGTATGCCGACGTCGTGATCGCCGTCGCCTGGCTGGCGAAGTCGGTCGGCGCGGCCTCGCCGCCCGCGTCCAGCTCGAGCGTGAGCGGCTCACCGTCGTCGTCGTCCTGCTCCTCGAGCACCTCCGGCCCGACGTCGCGGTAGCTGTCGTTGAGCTCGCGCTCCCGCGCGTACTCGACGCCGAACGCCTCCTTGACCCACGTCGAGAGTCGCCCTGCGGTAAACGCCGGGTTGACGCCTGCCAGGTAGGAGAGCAGGTCGGCCTGCATCTCACTCGCCCACTGGTACCGATCGTCGGGCGACACGGTGAGCGCGCGCATCACGATGCGCTCGAGCTCCACCGGAATGTCCTGGTTCACCGTGGTCGGCGGGGGGATCTCGACCTTGCGGATCTTCTCGAGCGTGGAGAAATCGCTCTCGGCAACGAACAGGCGCTCACCGGTCAAGAGCTCGTAGAACACGGTGCCGATCGAGAAAATGTCCGAGCGCCGGTCGATCGACTGGCCGCGCACCTGCTCGGGCGACATGTAGCCGAACTTCCCCTTGAGCACGCCGGCCTGGGTGCGCGACGATCGGGTTGCGGCCTTCGCGATGCCGAAATCGATGACCTTGACCTCGCCCTCGTAGCTCACCAGCACGTTCTGCGGCGAGATATCGCGGTGGACGATGTCGAGCGGGAGGCCACCGGGGCCGCGCTTCTTGTGCGCGTAGTCGATCCCCTCGCACATCTTGCCGATGATGAACGCCGCCATCGCGGACGGCATCACCTGCCGCAGCTTGCGAAATCGGTTCTGCGCCTGGAGCAGATCCTTGCCCCAGATGAACTCCATCGCGATGTAGTGCGACTCGTCAATCTTCCCGAGCTCGAAGATCTGGCAGACGTTGGCGTGCGCGAGCTGCCCCGCGATGTTCGCCTCGTCGATGAACATCGTGATGAAGTCGGAGTCCTCCGCCATGCTGGGGAGGATTCGCTTGACCGCGATCACCCTCGCAAAGCCCTCTACGCCGAAGGTCTTGGCCTTGAACACCTCGGCCATGCCGCCGACGCTGATGCGCTCCAGCAGCACGTACTTCCCAAAGGGCACGAGATTCCGCACTTAGGCTTCACGATATCGCCCTGTCACCGGCGAGATCAATCGAGATCGTGGACGAATCCCCCCATTGCTGATGAATTCGCGTCGCTGGGGGGAGTCGCCCCCCCCCGCTCAAACTTAGAACGGTATCGACCAGCCGACCACGGCGAGCTCGCGCGGAACGACCGCGACCGTGATGGTCGCGCGCTCCGCCGCGTCGAGACGACGATGCCCGGCGAAGGCGTCGATGATGCCGTAGCCGATCACGCCGGCGAGCAGCGAGCCCGAGAGCAGGTTCACGCGCTGCATCGTGCGCGCGTCGTCGGGCGGCTCGCCGGGGGCGGTGCCGCAGAGGCCGTCGGCTTCGGTACAGCGATCGTTGAGCAGCGCGTAGGTCGCTACGTTGGTGGCCGCGAGCAGGAACTCGATCACGCCAAGGGCGATGCCCTTGCGCCGATCACCGTTTTGGAACTGACCCGCGGGCGGCAGCAGGCTGAGCGCAGCGTGGCGCCGCTTCACCGGGCGTGGTCGCAGCCGACGCAGGGCCGCAGCGTGACGCTCGCGCACCTGCTCGAGGAAGAGCACGGTCTCAGGCAAGTAGAGCGTCGGCTCGAGGTGCGCGTCGGGGTGGAGGACGAGGTACTGAAAGAGCGTGGCGTCGGCCTCGTCGGCCAGCCCGAGCGCGAGCAGCGCGAGGCCGTAGACGAGGTTGGCCTCGCCGCGATCGGCGCGACCGAGCGCGGCATCGCGCGCGACGGCACCGGCGAGGCGTGCGGCGCTCGCGGCATCGCCGGCCGCGAGGTGCGCACGCGCGCGCGCCAGCTCGGCGAGCGGATCGGGTGCGGCAAGGGCGCGGTGCAGCGGGGCGACGGTGACGCAGAGGATCAGTGCCGCCACGAGCAGCCGATGCGAGCCGCGCGCAGACACTACGGGGCGACTCCGGGGTCGGGCACGCGCAGCATGAACGCGCCACCGGGGTGCGTGATGGTCTCCGCGACCGGCGCGTCGCAGCCGTCGCACCAAGCCGCGACGCGCACGCCGCCGACGCCAGTGCCGCCCGAGAAGACGACGGTCCCGCGCAGGTAGACGGCGCGGGTGAGCGAGATGACGCTGGCGCCGTTGCCGAGTGCGGCGCGAGCGCGTGCGAGCCGTGCGGCGCGGGGCGGCTCGACGACGACGTCGTAGTCGAGCCCGGGCGCGAGCGAGAGGTGCGCGACGCCGTTGACGTCGGAGCTGGCGCGACTGGCGACGCCAGCGCCGACGCCGTGTAGCCCGCGCGAGCTCGCCACCACATCGGCGCCCGACACTGGCGCGCCGGTGTCGTCGGTGACCGTTAACTCACGCGACTCGGTCGCGGCGGTCGTGAGCATGACCCCGCTCGCGGGCTCGCCGGTGGTGAGGTCGATCGCGATGAGCGCGAGCGCTTCACCGACGCCGAGCGCCGGCGCCTCAACCACCGCTTCCCAGGTGCCGAGGTGGAGCGGCACCGCCGGCAGCCGACCGTCGGGACCCGCCACCGCGACGACGCGCGACGCGCCTGACGCGAGGACCGGCGCGGCGCCGGTGACCGTGACTTCGCCCGCGACAGAGAGCGAGGTCGCGACGAACGTGACGCGGGCCCCGGGCACCGGCTCGCCGGAGGAGCTAACCAGCTCGGGCATGAGCAGCACGGGCGCAGCGTCGGCGAGACGAATCTCGACGAAGCCATCGGGCGCGACGACGATGCCGGAGTCGGCGGACAGCTCAAGCCCCGGCAGCCCTTCGCCCGCAGGCGGGACCACCGCGAGCCCGAGCGGCGCGCCGGCGCTGCGCGTGAAGAGCTCGAAGGTGCCGTTAGCGGCGGTGGTCGTAAACGAGGCCGGCAGCCCGAGCAGGTGAGCGGCGACACGCGCGCCCGCCACCGGCGTGCCGTCGGCGCGGATCACGACGCCCGAGAGCTGCTCGCCCGCGTCGAGCATGACGAACTCAGTAAGCTCGCTGAGACGCGCGGGCGGAAGCACGGGATCGTCGGGCACGACGAGCATGCTCCACTCGCCCGACGGCAGCAGCGTGGCAAAGCTGCCGTCTGCGGCGGCGAAGAGCTCGACCTCGGCGCCGTCACCTTGCCGCGCGAGCTTGAGGTAGGCGGCGATTCCGCCGGTCGGCCCGCGCACGACGCCTGCGAGCGGTGCGCCGGGATCGAGCGCGCGGTTGCCGATCGGGCGATCGGTCCCGCCGTAGACCACGACCGGCGACGGGTCGCGCTGCGTCGGTGCGGGTTGGCCGGCGAGCGGCGTGTACGAGAGCGTGTAGCTGGCGGTGCGCGCACCCAGCTCAGTCACGAGGAGCTCGTCGAACGCGCTGCAACACGAGTTGTCGCCGCGGGTCGCGCTCGCCGACACTAGATAGACGCCGGCGTACTCAGCGAACAGCTCGAGCTCAGCATCGCCCGGGCCACGCGGCGTGGACTGCGCGGTGAGACCGTCGGGACCGGTGACGGCCCACGCCACGTCGATGAGCCCCGTGCTCCCTTCGACGACGGCGGTTATGATGATCGTCGCGGGCGCCACCGGCATCGGCGGGGCCTCGAGCCGCAGCGTGCAGACGACCGACGCATCGCCGCCGGTGCCACTGTCGGGGCTGGTGGCCGAGTCGGCGACAGCGCACGCCGCGAGGGCGCACGCGAGGGCGGTGGCGCATGCAAGCCGACGCACGCTCACCTAACCTCCAGCGCCCAGCTCACTCGCTGAAAGCAGCTGTCGCCGCGCAGCGAGCAAGTCGGCGTTCCGTCCGGGCACGTCGCACGAACGACGCGATCCGAAATGTCGACCCGCACCTCGAGGCGGTCGCCGGGGAAGTAGCCCGCGCCGCTCAGCGTGAGCTCGGCAAGATCGTGCCCGACGAGCTCGCGCTCCGCGCCACCCTCAATCACGACGCGCCACCGGAACGCGAGCCGCCCGAGATCTGCATCGGCGGTTCCCGTCGCCACCGGGAAGGGATCGAGATCATCGAGCGCGGTCGCGACAGCGAAGCGGCGCAGCGGACCGCCGCGCGAAAGCGGGTAGCGCGCAAGCACGGTCGCCGGCGGCTCGGTGGCGACGATGCAGGGGGGCTCGTCGGCGGCGGCGTAGAAAGTGACGCTCGCCTCGTCGAGACCACCATCGCGGTCGTCGACCGACGCGGTAACCGTGTACGGGCCGGGCAGGTCCGGGCGCAGCCGCCCCGTCGTATCCGACGGAGTCTCGAACGCGCGTGCGTCGGGGTTTGATCCAGGCGGCGGATCGACGCGCCAGCTCCACGTTACTTCGTCGCCATCGGGGTCGACCGCACCTTCGACCGCCTCTGCGCCCGCCACGAACGAGACCAAACGCCCGACGGTGTACTCACCGCGCTCGGTGGCAAACGAGTCGACGAGCTGCATGCGGATCGCCGGTGCGCGGTTCGACACCGGCAGCGCGAGCTGCGCCGTATGACGCGCACCGGATGGATCGGTCACCGTGAGCCCGACCATCACGAGCCGCTTGTCGGGCACCGCGAAGGAGAACTCTGTCTCGGTACCCGAGGCGAGCGGATCGGGGCAGTCGGTCGTGGAGCGGCACGAGACCGCCTGCCACGCGAACGCGAGCGGCTCGTAGTCGGGATCGAAGCTCTTGCGCGCCGACAGCGTGACCCAGTCGCCCTTGTGCAGCGTGGCCGGCGCGAGGTTGTCGATCTCGGCGACGGGCCTGGCGTTGATCGGGCTGGAGTAAAAGCAGGCCGTGGCGGCAAGGCCCGGCAGCAGCAGCAGACAGCGACCCATCGCCCAAGTTGCGCCAGCAAGTCTCCTGCCGCTCGTCACCGTCGCGATTATCGCAGCTTGGCTACGCGCGGTCGACGCCGTGCGCGAATTCCGCGACATCGGTGCCGCGATGCGCGGCGTGTGCGTCCTCACACCAACGCGCCACCTGCACGTCACGGCTCGCACGCCAACTCGGGTTGGTCGGTGAGCACGCAGCTTTGGGTCGGCACGGTCACGTAGCCGACGGCCAGCACGAGCGCGCCGTCGAGCACCTCGACGCGGTGGCGGCCGGGCGCGATGCGGGTGCGCTCGCCGCGCGCGAAGCGGCGTCCGTCAATCGTCACCGCGCCGGCCCGGACACCGACAGTCACCTCGACCGGCTCGACGAGCGTGCCCCGAATCGTGCGGCGCTCGCCGGGAACCAGCACGAGCGCCTCGTCGTAGCCACGTGCGCTGCCGGGCTGGCGACAGGTGAAGCGGTGCGGTCCCGGCGCGACGGTGACTCGCCCGGGCGAGCGGCCGACCTTGACTCCGTCGAGTTCGGCGTCGCACCACGGGAGCACCGCGAGCTCGAGCGTGGCATCGGCGAGCGGCGGCGCAGCGTCGGGGATGCGCTGCAGCGGACCGGCGTCGAAGGGCGCAGTTGCAGTGCGCGGCGTGGCAACCGGAGTCGACCAAGGAGACGCGATCCGCCCGTCGGTGATGAGCGGCGGCACGGCGGTGAGCGGCACGGCGGCGAGCGGAGCGCGTAACGCCGCAGGCACCACAGCGTCCGCGCGCGCGACGGCCAACACGGCAGCGTCGGGGCCTGGCACGGCGCCGAGGGAAAGCACACCGCCGAGGGAAGGCACACCGCCGAGGGAAGGCACACCGCCGAGGGAAGGCACACCGCCGAGGGAAGGCACGGCGCCGAGGGAAGGCACGGCGCTGAGGGAAGGCACGGCGCTGAGGGAAGGCACGGCGCTGAGGGAAGGCACGGCGCGCGAGCGCATCACCGTGACCAAGCCGGCGACCAAGAGCGCGGCCGCGGCCACGATCGCCAGCAGCGCGAGCCTGCGCAGCCCACGCCCGCAGCGTCCCATCGCCGCGACCAGCGCGAGCGCCCCGGTGTGCTCCGGCTCGAGCGCGAGCACACGGTCGGCGAGCGCGAGCGCGTGGGCATGACGGCGCGTGCGCGTGGCCGCCGCCACACGCGCCACGGTGCGCTCGATGATGATCGGCGTCGCGGCTTTACTCCAAGCGGCCGGGTCGGCGTAGTAGGCCGCGAGCTCACGGTCGGCATCGTCGTAGCCGCTCGCCGCCGCGACCTCGGCGAGCGCGCGCGAAAATTCCTCCGCCGTGGCGTAACGGTCGCCCGGCTCGTGCGCCATCGCTCGCGAGAGCACCTCAGCAAGCTCACGCCCGATCGCCGACCGGCGCCGCAGCGGTGCGACGAATCCACGCCGTTGCACGAGCTGCCCGATCACCTGCGCGGTCGGGCCCGCGTAGGGCGGCGAGCCGGTGGCGAGGTGGTAGAGCGTCGCGCCGAGCGAATAGACATCGGAGCGCGCATCGACCAGTCGGCCCTGTGCCTGCTCGGGCGGCATGTACGCCGGCGTGCCGAGGACCGCGCCGGTCTGGGTCGCGAACGAGTCATCGTCGGCGAGCCGCGCGAGCCCGAAGTCACAGACGACGAGCCGCCCGCCCTCGGCGACCATCACGTTCGCCGGCTTGATGTCGCGGTGCACCACGCCAGCGGTGTGCGCCGCGTGCAGCGCGCCGGCGAGCGTCGCACCGATCAACGCGACGACCTCGGCGTGCGGCGGCCCGTGCGCTGCGAGGTGGTCGCGCAGCGTCGGACCGCGCACCAACTCCATCACGAGGTACGCCGGGCCCTCCGCGCCGTCGAAGCCGCCCGCGTCGTGCACCTCGAGCAGGTGCGCGTGCTTTACACCGGCGGTGACGCGCGCCTCGCGCAGAAATCGCGCCGCCACATCGCCCCGCCGCGCCATATGCGGCGCCATGACCTTGATCGCCACGTCGCGCCGGAGCGTCGTGTCCTCGGCGCGGTAGACCACCGCCATGCCACCGACGCCGATCTCCTCGACGAGGCGGTAGCGCCCGAAACTCGCGCCGATGCCGGGCGGCACTGCCGCTCCGCCCAGGTCGTTACCGTCTTGGGCCAGCGCCCGGTCCCGTCGGTGGGCCGAAGGAGGTCCGGCGCGCCACGGCCAGCACGCGCGACAGCTCGTCGGTGGTCGTCGCGCCACAGGCCTGCGCATCGACCGACACCGCCGAGAGCGACATCCGCGATGCGGTCTGCTCGACCGCGCTCGTCCCCTCGTACCAACGGCCGAGCCGGGCATCGAACGCCGCGGCGAGATCGCGTCCGAGATCATCCGCCGAGCCGGACTCAAGCACGACGAGGAAATCGTCGCCGCCGAGGTGCCCCACGAACGCGCTGCCACCGCCAAACGCACGCGCGCGCTCGAGCACCAACTGCCCGAGCTCGGCCACGACCTCCTCCGCACGCCGGAAACCGAACGCATCGGTGTACGCCCCGAAGTGATCGATGTCGAGGTGCAGCACCGTGCAGGCCGCCTTCTTACGCAGCAGCGCCTCGACGTGCTCCTCGATCGCGCTCGAGCCGGGCAGGTTCGTCGTCGGGTCGCGCCCGCGCTCGCGCTTGGAGGCACGCATGAGCGAGCGCGCCCGCGCCGCAAGCTCACGCAGGTCGAACGGCTTGGCCAGATAATCGTCGGCGCCGGCGTCGAGGCCGGCCACCTTGTCGTTCACCGCCGCGAGCGCGGTCAGCATCAGGATCGGCACGCGCGAGTGCACCACGTCGGCCTTGAGTCGGCGCGTCACCTCGAGGCCGTCCATCTTCGGCATCATCACGTCGAGCACCAGCAGGTCGGGCAGCTCGCGCCGCGTGAGCGCGAGCGCCTCTTCACCGTCGCGCGCACGCAGGCAGAGGAACCCGCCGTCGCCGAGCACCGCGCTCAGGAGGTGCGCCACCGCATCGTCGTCTTCCGCCACCACGATTTTCTTAAGCAGCATGCCGACGCTCCTTGAGTCCTTGTACCGACCAGACCGGTACTCGTCAATTCATCGAGATTCACCGTGCTAGTCTCCGCCGCCGATGCGGCAGACGATGCGCGAAGAGGTGCAGCAGGGCTATCGGCGCCACCTCGACACACTGAAGAACGGGCTGCGCGTGGCGACCGTAGAACTGCCGCACCTGCACAGCGCGGCGCTCGTGGTCTACGCCAAGGTCGGCTCGCGCTACGAGTCGCCCCGCGACAACGGGCTGTCGCACTTCCTTGAGCACATGCTCTTTCGCGGCACTGAGCGCCACCCGACTTCGCTGGCGCTCAACTTCGCGATCGAGGAGCTCGGCGGCACGCTGCACGCCGAGACCGGCCGTGACTACTCGCTCTACCAGATCACCGTCGCCCCCGAGCTGGTCTCGCAGGGACTCGCGATCCTCGGCGACATCTTTCGCACGCCCCGGTTCGGTGACCTAGCGCTCGAGCGCCAGATCGTGCTCGAGGAGATCCGCGAGGACCTCGACGAGCGCGGGCGCGACGTGAACCTCGAGGACCGCGCTCGCCTGGCCATGTTCCCAGACCACCCGCTCGGCCAGAAGATCACCGGGCCGATGGCCAACGTGCGCCGGTTCTCACTGGCCGACGTGAAGCGGCACTTTCGCCGCTTCTACGGCGCGTCGAACCTCGTGCTCTGCGTGTCGGGCAAGGTGACTCGGCGCAGCGTGCTCGCCGCCGCGCGCAAACACCTCGGTGAGCTCCCGCCGGGACGCCCCGCGACTGCACGCACGCCGAAGCAGCTCTCCGGTGGCCCGCGCTTCTTCTACCTCGACAACCCTGGCTCACAGACCGCGCTCCAGCTGCTCTTCCGCGCCGTCCCCGAGTACGCCCCCGACTATGTCGCGATGCAGGCGCTGCTGCGCGTGCTCGACGACGGCATGTCGACCCGGCTGCACTACACGCTCTGCGATCAGCTCGGGCTCGCCTACTACGTCGGCGCGTCGATCGAGCCGTACCACGACGCCGCGCTGTTCGAGCTCTCCGGCGCCTCGTCGCACGGCAAGTTCCCCGAGTTGGTGCGGCGCATGCTCGGCCTCTGCGACGCACTCCGCAGCGAGCTGGTCACCGAGAAGGAGCTCGCCAAGGCGAAGGTGCGCTACCGCACCGATCTCCTCGGCGCGATCGACGAGGCCGACTCGATGGCCGGCTGGTTCGGCGGCACCGAGCTCTTCTACCCCGCGCCCGACTACCGCACGAAGATCGACCGCATGGAGCGCGTGACGCGAGACGATCTCCGCCGCGTCGCCAACTTCGTGCTCACGCCGTCGCGCCTCGTCGCCGGCGCCGCGGGTTACCTCACGACGCGCCAGCGCAAGGGCGTCGCGGCCCAAATCGCCGACTGGCGCTGACCGCGCCGAGCACCCCGTGTTGCCGGAGCGCCCCTGCGCCCCGCCGCCTCACATTACGTTCGAGGCCAGCTCGGCGAGCAGCGACCGCTCGCCCTTGGTCAGCGTCACGTGCCCCGCGATCGCGTGCTCCTTGAACCGCTCGACCACCGTCGTGAGACCGTTGTTCGCCGCATCGACGTACGGGTTGTCGATCTGATACGGGTCGCCGGTGAGGACGATCTTCGTGCCATCGCCCGCGCGCGTGATGATCGTCTTCACCTCGTGCGGCGTGAGGTTCTGCGCCTCATCGACGATCATGTACTGGTTGGGGATCGAGCGACCACGGATATAGGTGAGCGGCTCGATCTGGATGAAGCCGAGATCGATCAGCTCCGCATAGCTCCGCCCCTCTCGCTTCTCGTTCTTCCCGATGCCGAGCAGCATCTCCACGTTGTCGTAGATCGGCTGCATCCACGGGTTGAGCTTCTCCTGGATGTCCCCGGGGAGAAATCCGATGTCGCGGCCGAGCGGGATCACCGGCCGGCTCACCAGCAGCTTTTGGAACGCGTGCTCCTCGACCACCTTCTGCATGCCGGCTGCGATCGCGAGCAGCGTCTTGCCGGTGCCGGCCTTGCCGACGAGCGTCACCAGCTTGATGTCATCGTCGAGCAGGAGGTCGAGCGCGTAGTGCTGCTCCTTGTTGCGCGGTCGGATGCCCCAGACCCCGTCGCGGAGCTTCTTCACCGGCGTGATGCGATTCGCAGGGCCGTCGTGCCGCCCGAGCGCGGTCTGGCCGCCATCGCCGCGCAGCAGCACGTACTCGTTCGCGTACAGCACGAGCCCGTCGGGCGCGGGCATCCCGCCCTGCTGGTAGAACGTCTCGACGAGTTCCCCGTCGAGCGGCAGCTCGCGGGTCCCGGAATAGAGCTCCTCGATGTCGATCTTCTCGGCGTCGTAGTCCTCGGTCACGAGTCCGAGCGCGTCGCCGCGGATCCGGAGATTCACGTCCTTGGTGACAAAGATCGTGCGGAACTCCGGCTCGCGGTCCTGCACCTCGAGCGCGACGCCGAGGATGAAATTGTCGGCGACCTGCGACTGCCGCAGCGGATCCGGCAGCGGGCGCGAGCCGATCGCGACGCGCAGCACGCCGCCGCTGGTGAGCGGCACGCCCTCCGAGAGGCGCCCGTGCTCACGGAACCGGTCGAGCACGCGAGCGAGCTCCCGCGCATTGCGACCCAGTTCGGACATGTCCTTCTTGAAGGTGTCGATCTCCTCAAGGACGTAGATCGGGATGATGACGTGGTTGTCCCCGAACGCGTCGATCGCCCGCGGATCGTGAAGCAGCACGTTGGTGTCGAGTACGAAGTTCTTCCTGGCCATGGGCAGGTCGGACGTACCGCGCCCCTCCCGGGCCTGTCAATGTGGCGGCTGGCGCGCGCGCGTCAGCTGGCGCGCGCGCGGCGACGCGACTTCTCGGCGACCACCTCCGCCCAGGAGACGGTTCGATTGCGGCCGCCCTCCTTCGCAAAGTAGAGCGCCTGATCGGCGTGGTCGATGAGCGCCTCCTTCGTGACGCCGTCGGCGGGGACCATCGCGACGCCGAGCGACGCGGTCACGACGAAGGCGCCCTTCTCCGACTGAAAACTCTGCCCGGCCAGGTCGAGGCGAATCCGCTCGCAGAGGGCGCGTGCGCCGGCGGGGTCGGTCGCCTCGAGCACCAGCGCGAACTCCTCGCCGCCATAGCGCGCGACGAGATCGATCTTGCGCACGTTCCGCTCGAGCACCGCCGCGACCCGACGCAGCACCTGATCCCCCACCGGGTGACCATGGCCGTCGTTCACCTTCTTGAAGAAGTCCACGTCGATCAGCACCACCGCGAGCTGAAAGCCGTGCCGCTCCGCGCGGCCGAGCATCTCGGAGAACCGCTCCTGAAACGTGCGGTGGTTGTTGAGCCCGGTCAGCCCGTCGGTCGTCGCCATCAACTCCATCTGGCGATACATCTTTGCGTTCTCCAGCGAGACCGCGACCTGGTGCGCAATCACCGTGAGCATGTCGCGCGCGTCCTTGCCGAACGCCTGCTTTTGGCGCGACGCGAGCGTGAAGGTCCCGATCGCGTCGTCGGCGCAGACCAGCGGCAGCACCAGCAGCGACTCGACGCCCTTCATCTTCACCTTGCGCGTGTAGATCGGCGTGGACTGATCGCGCAGCTCGCCGGCTGCCGGCAGGAAATGCTTGTTCTTGACGACCATCGCGGTGAGTCCGGCGTTGTCACCGAACTCGAGACCTTCGAGTTGGCGCTCGTCGATCATCTCCTTGGCCTCGGGCTTGAGCCGCACGCCGAGTACGCGGTGCCGCTTGCGCTCGCGGTCGAACAGCGCGATCGACGCCAGCTCGAAGTCGACGATCTCGCTCGCGGCATCGAACGCGGTCTCCATCACCTGCTCGGGGGTGAGCGCGCGGCCGAGCATCGCGCTCGCACGATAGAAACGCTCGTGCTCGTACTTGGAGCGCTCGACCGCAACGAAGACGCGCTCGCTCCGAAGCGCCCGCAGAATCTGCTCGGCGGCGCCAGCGAGCAGCGCCTCGTCCTCGGGACCGAACGGCGTGGCGGCGGCACGGTCGGCGCAGAGCACGCCGCGCACATGGCCGTCCTCAACCACCGGCAACCCGAGGAACGCGCCGGTCTCCTCGGCGCCCGAGTAGTACGGCAGGTGGCCGCGCTTGGGCGTCACCAACCCGAGCACGATCCGATCACGCACGATCGCGCCGACCGCGCCAGCGTCGGCGGGAATCGCCGTCTCGACGACCTGATCCGAATCGGTGACGAGCTCCTTCACGCGAAGCAACTTCCCCGACTCGTCGAGCCAGAGCAGCACGCAGGTCTTGAGCCCCTGCGCGCGCTTGAGCAGCTCGAGCGTGTGAAACACCGACGCGTGAATCGTCTCCACCGCGCCCTCGGCGAGCTTGCGCTCCTCCTCCTCGCGGCTGCGCGGCGCACGGCTGTCGCTGCCGAGCGCCGACGCGATCAGGCGAAAATCGCGCGCCTCCTCTCGCATCGCGAGCACCTCCCCTTCGAGCCGCGCGCGGTGCTCGACACGCTGCCGCAGCACGAGCCCGCGCAGGAACGCCGCGTGGAGCAGCCCAAAGAGCAGGAGCCAGGCCGTGCGCGCGCCAGCATCGGCGAGCTCGGCGCGTCCCTGGGCGGCGGCGGCGAGCTCGAGCGTGACCGCCGCTGCGACGACCGCGAGCGCGCCGGCGCGATGGAGGAAGGTCGCGCCGAACGCGGCCACCGCGTAGGGCGCGACCGCGAAGGGGGACTGGGTGCCGCCGGTGAGCTCGGCGATCCCATAGCTGCCGGCGATGAGCGCGAGGCCCACCTCGACATCGGCGAACGCGGGCGCGAGCCGGAGCAGCGTGGAGACGCGCTGGGCCCGCGCCGACGGGGCGCGAAACCGCAGGCGCGCAGCGATCGCGCCGGCGACGACCAGCGTGAGCAGCGCGACCGCGACCACTTCGACCGCGGACGGACGACGCAGCGCGAGCGCGGGAATCGCACCCGCACCGACGAGGGCGCAGGCGAGCGCCGCGGTCATGGGACCAGCCGCCTGGCGACCGAGCCGGCGGGAAAACGCGGTGACTCGGCCGCGCGACGGGACGAGCTTCATTTCCGCCCTCTCAGGCCGCCGTCGAGCTCGAGCACGATCTCGCCCGGCGCGATCATGCCGAACTCGTCGCGCGCGACGGCCTCGACCGCATCGAGGCTGTCTCTGAGGCGAAGGATTTCCTGGCGCAGTTGATCGTTGCGGGCACGCCACCCCTTGTTCTGCTGGCGGAGCGCGGTGACGTCGCCGTCGAGCCGGCGGTGGTGCACATAACCGTCACTGCCGTAGACCCGCACTGGGATGTACCCGAGCGCCCCCGCGATCACCGCGGCGCACGCCACTCGAAAAGTCCAGCGAGCGGGCGAGGAAGCCATGGCCTCATCGACGGTAGGAGGGCGCCCGTAGCCGCGCAACAATCGAGCGGCGCATCGGGCGGCCCAACGCCAGAGTCGCGCGGACCGGGCGGGCGCGCAGGCGGCTACGGCTCGACGATCCCGATCCCCTCGGCGGAGCGCGCATAGACCCGGCCGAACCGGTCCACCGCCAGTTCCTCTACACCGCTGGTAAAGAGGCCCGCAGGCGCGTCGACCCGGCGCAGCCGACGGCCGTCGAACGTCGCGAGCCCGCGCTCGGTGCCAAGCCAGAGCCAACCGGCGGTGCCGAGCGCGAGCGCATTCACCGAGCCCTTGAGCCCACGCGGGAACCGCCAGCGATCACCATCGTAGATGCCGACGCCGGCGCCGGCAGCGACAAACACGAGGCCGCCCGAGGTCGCGACCACATCGCGGAGCACCTCGCTCTCGAGCCCCTCGGCCTCACTGTGGAGCACGAGATCGGCGCCCTGAATGTGCGCCGCGCCGGAGCGGGTGGCGAACCAGACCTCGAACTCGGCGACGCTGTCGGGCACGAACGCGATCTCGACGACGTCGTTTGGCACCGGGAGGATGCCCGTGGCGGCGCTGTCGTTCCCCTCCACCTCGCGGTGATAGGTAACCACGCCGACGTCGAGATCGACGACCGCCACGCCGAGCGCACGCTCATCGCCCTCGGCGTCGATGTAACGGAGGCCGAGCCAGAGCAGCCCCGAGGTCGAGATCTCGGCGAACGACACGCCGCTTACGCCGCCGGGCAGGTCGATCACGACATCGGCGATCGGGTTCCACTCGCCGGCGGTGAGGCGCGACACGCGCAGCCCTGGCGTCGACGGCACCTGGTGGATCGCCAGCACGCCACCATCGTGCGCCTGCGCGACCGCGAGCACGACCTGGCTGAGGCCGATCTCGGTCGGCTCGAACGTGCGGCCGTCGTAGTGCCAGAGCGCGAGGTTGCCGGTGGCGACATAACAGTCGCGGGCGGCGGCGCAAGCGACGGTGAGATCGGTCGCGCCCTCGACGAGATCGCGACGGCGCAGCCAGACCGGACGTGGCGTGCGCAGTGCGAGGCGCGCCACCCCGACGGTGCGCGTGCCGGCGAGGATCGTGCCGCGATCCAGCGCGAGCGCGGTGACGTCGGGCGGCGCAGCGAGCGCGAGCCGGCGCAGCAGCAGCGGACTGCGGCGAAGCGGCCCAGCGACCGGCGCGAGGCCGATGCCATCGCGTTCGAGCGCGGCCCGCTCGCCGGCAGCGACGAGCGCGAAGAGCCGTCCTCGTGCGGCCAGCACCGGCTCCTCACCCTGTCCGGCAGCGGCGAGAATCTCGGCGTCCGGCGAGAGTCGAAACGTGGAGAACTGCCCGCCGTGCTGAAGCGCGAGCTGTGCGCTCCCGTCGCTGCCGCGCCCCACGACCACGACGGTGCCGTGAGGGGTGCGCAGGATCGCGTCGACCGCCGCGAGCGCGCAGCCGTCGGTCTTGCCGAGCCGCCGCGTGTTGCCGAGCGGGTCGCGCACGAGGAGCCCGTCGGTGGCGCCGACGAGCAGGGTGCCGTCGGGGGCGACGGCGAGCGCCTTCACCGAGGCGACGACCGGCAGCGCGCGCCATTCACCGGCGGCGGTGACGAGCGCCACGCCCCACTCGCCGCCGACGAAGACGCCGCCACCCTGCTCGCCCACGAGTGCCCGCAGGCCGCGCGCCTGGGCAAGCCCCGCGGGCGCGACCACCTCGTCGGCGCGGTTCGCCTCGGCGCGGTAACGGAACAGGCGCGGCCCCGTGGTAACCCACGCACCGCCGGCTCCATCTGGCGCCAGCGCGACGACGCCGATGCCGTCGAGCGCGACCAGCGTGCTCGAGCCCCCGTCAGCGGCATGAAGCTCGAGCCCCGCCATCGACCCCACGAGCACGCCGCGCGCAACCGGCAGCACGGCGGTCACCGCAGCAGCGTCGGTGTGGGCCTGCACCCGTGGACCCGGGTTGGCGGTCGGCTGCGCGACGTGAGCTGGCGGCGGCCGACACGCGGCGAGCACGAGCAGCAGGACCAGCGAGCGGAGAACAACCGGCAGAGGGAGCATCGCGTCGCGCCGGCAGCGTAACGCAGAGCCGGCCGGCCTGTCACGTCGCCCGACGCTGCGCGCGGGCACGCCCCGCGCTGGCGCGCACACGCTGCCCTGCGCAGTTGGCACATCGCCGCCGGGCTTCAGCCCTATACTCCGCGTCCATGAGCGACCCATTCCGTCGGCCCGATCTCGGCGGCCAGCTCGGCAACCTGCTCCGCAGCACCCTCGGCCAGCTCGACAGCGCACGCGAGGTCGTCACCCGCGCGACCCGAGAGGGGCGCACGCAGCTCGACCTCGCGCTGCTGCGCCGTCGCCGCAAGGACGCGCTCGTGCGGCTCGGTGAGGCGACCGCGCGGCTCGTGCAACGCGGCGACCTCGATCCCGACGAGCACCCCGAGCTCGACCCGTTGCTTGCGCGGCTCGCCGACCTCGACGGTGAGGAGCAGCGCCTGGCCGGTTTCACCACCGACGCGCCATCGGGCGGGAGGCGCTCCGGCGGCCACGGCAGCGAGCCGGTCGCCGAAGACCTGTTGCGCGCCCGTGCCGCCCGCGCCCGCGCCGCGGCAACCGACGACGACGACGACGACGACGACGACGACGGCGACGACGGCGACGACGCTGCCGCGACCGACGACGACGCTGCCGCGACCGACGACGACGCTGCCGCGACCGACGACGACGAGTTCGACCGACTCGACGACGAGGACGACACTCCGCCGCGCGCTCCTTGACATCGCTGCGAGCCAAAGAGTAAAGAACGCGGGCTCTCGCGCACGCACGACCGGTGCTCGCGAGCGGATTCGTGAAATCAGAATGGGGCTGTAGCTCAGCTGGGAGAGCGCCTGAATGGCATTCAGGAGGCCGTCGGTTCGATCCCGATCAGCTCCACTCT
>SHYZ01000055.1 GCA_009692535.1 Myxococcales bacterium | reverse complement strand
CTCGGAGGTCTCGTAGAGCGAGCACGCCCCCGCCGCCACCGCGCCGAGCTCCACCAACTCGACGGCGACCTGCGCACGCAGCGCAGCGAGATCCGCGGGCGGCCCCGACGAGAGCACCTCCACGGTGAGCGAGTGGCGTCCCGCAGCCGCGCGCACAGGCTGGACGTTCGAGTAGAGCGTCACGCGAAACGTCGCGTAGCGCTCGTCGTAGCAGGTGAAGTAGTGCAGGCCGGTCGGCGGCGGCCGATCAAACGTAAAGTGGTGCAGGCTCGCGGTCCGCAGCGTCGGTGGCCCCGAGGCCAGCGTCACGCCGCCGGCCCGCAGCGCGAGCGCGAGCGGCGCGGTCCAGATCAGCTCGTCGCACGGCAGCCGCATCCCGTCGTCGAGCTCCACCGCGACCACGCGACGCCCCACGCGCTCCAGGCGACGCACGCCACGCCCGCACGCCAGCGTTGCACCGCGGCGCACGATCCCCGCCGTCATCCCCTCCACCCACTGGCCGACGCCGCCGACGAGCGGGTAGCGCGCCTTGTGCGGCGATGGACTCTCGCCCGCCGTGTGCAGGTTGAGCTTCTCCGCGTAGTGCGGCGAGCGCTTGAGCTCGGCGGTCGCGTACGGCGTGAGCGCGATGAGGCGCGCCAGCCCGAACAGCTTGTGCGCGTCGGGCACGAGCTCGCCGAGCTCGACGCCAAAGAGCTTTTTCAGCGCGGGGCGAAATAGCCGGTCGGTGATGGTCGGCCCGTACGCCGGCAGGAGCTGGTCCTCCAGCGTCGCGGGCAAATCCACCGGCGGCTCAGCAACGAGCAGCTCGACCACCGCGCGCGCATGCTCGTCGGGCGCGAGGTGACGCAGGTCGGCGAACGCATGCGCCCCGAGCCGCCCGGCGAAGAACGCGCCCGCCTCGAGCCAGTCGAACCGACGCCAGGCGTCCGCGCGGACCTCCTCGAACAGCACCGCATCGAGCGCGGCCACACCGGTCTCGTGAACAAAGTGCGTCCCGAAGTCGAACCAGTCCCCGCTGTCATTCGCCACCGAGCGGAGCAGCCCGCCCGGCACCGCCTCCCGCTCAACCAACGTCACCTCGTCGCCGGCCCCCGCACGCACCCGCGCCGCGAGCAGCCCTGCGATCCCGCCCCCGACGACGACGACCCTCGCCATCAGTCCACCAGCTCCCACGACACCGGCGTGCCGATCGCGGCGTCCCGGCGCACGCGCCGCCCGAGCAGCGCGTCGTAGTGTTTCGGCGCGAGCCCGAACCCCGGTCGCACCGCACGCAGGTTCTCCGGCGTGAAGACCTCGCCCGCCTTCATGTCGCGCGCCACGTAGAGCGAGCGGCGGTACGCCAGTGATGGTCGCTCTGCCGTCGTCGGGCCGTACTGCACCTGCCCAAGCGCCTGATGCGCACGGCCGCTCTCGACGACCAGCGCGGCGAGCTCTGCCGGCTCGAGCGAGAACGCCGAGTCGACGCCGCCATCGGCGCGGGCGAGCGTGAAGTGCTTCTCGATCATTCGTGCACCGAGCGCGACCGCCGCGACCGCCGCGCCGAGTCCGCCGGTGTGATCCGAGAGCCCGACGTGCACATCGAAGAGCTGGGCGAGGTGCGGGATCGTCCGAAGGTGCGTGTTCTCCGGCGACGACGGGTAGGTGCTCGTGCACTTGAGCAGCACGAGATCCTCACACCCGGCAGCCCGCGCCGCGGCGACCGACTCCGCCAGCTCGCCCACCTCGGCCATCCCGGTCGACATGATCATCGGCTTGCCGGTGCGCGCGACGCGACGGATGAGCGGCAGATCGGTGTTCTCGAACGACGCGATCTTGTACGCCGGCGCGCCGAGTGACTCGAGGAAGTCGACCGCCGTGTCGTCGAACGGCGTCGAGAACCCGACCAGCCCACGCGCCCGACAGCGCGCGAAGATTGGCTCGTGCCACGCCCACGGCGTATGCGCCTCCCGGTAGAGATCAAACAGCGTGCGCCCGCTCCAGAGGCTCTTCTCGTCGGTGATGCGGAACGCTCCGTCGGCGAGATCGAGCGTCATCGTCTCGGCGGTGTAGGTCTGGAGCTTGAGCCCATGCGCCCCCGCGTCCGCCGCAGCGTCGACGATCGCCAGCGCGCGCGAGAGCGACTGGTTGTGGTTCCCCGACATCTCGGCGATCACGAACGGCGGATGCGACGGGCCGATGGTTCGGCCGCCCAAAACAAAGTCACGCGGTGCCATCGACGGCCTCCCAATCCTCGCGCGCGGTCTGCCCGGCGCCCGACGCACGAACGTAGCGCGACGTCTGCTCCCACCCGAGGTGGCAGAGCACGTCGACGATCGACAGCGAACTCACAAACTCCATCGCGCCCCGCTGCGCATACGGCGCCGGGGCGTACTCTTGAAATGCCAACCGCACGCCCGACCGCGCGAAGTCGCCGTCCGCCTCGAGATATTCACGCGAACCCTGCGGGCTCAGGTACTCGTCGCACCCGAGCGACTCGCAAATGCGCACGAGCCGCTCGCTCCGCGCGCCGGTCACGCCGAGCTCGCTCGACCGCACCACTCGCGCGCTAATCTCGAGGCCGGCGGCGAGCGTGGCGATCAGCCGACGATTGAGCTCAGCGAGGAGCGTCACCGCGCCGTTCTCGAGCACCGGGCCGATCACCTCGAGTGCCGCGTGCACATGCGGGTGCTGCGCGTAGGTCTGCGCCAGCGTCTGAATGTGCCGCTTGCGCCACGCCTCGTCGTCCTGCACCTCGACCTCGCCGACGTGGCGCGCGAGCCCCTGCCGCTTCACCGGCACCGTGAGCCACGCGGGTGCGCCCCGCACGAGGATCCGATTGCGGCTCTGCCACGAGCTCTTCTCGAACTGCACGTCGTCGAGCACCACGAAGACGTCGACCGACGCCATCAGGTGAAAGTAGCCGGCCCAAGGGAGGTAGGTCGGCTGCATGATCGCGCACCGCATTGGGTTACCGGGGGCTTCGGGTGGCGTGGATGTGCCAGTCGTCGTCGATGAACGCCCCTTCGGCGGACTCGATCGTGGAGCGGTTCACGACCACCTCGCCAAACGCGCCGAAGAGCTCGTGCGCGTCGTCGCGTGTCATCGCCGACATCAACATGCCGCTCTCGGCGGACGACGGCGCCCCGTCACCGAGGTCGCGCAGCCGGAAGGTGCGATGTCCGAGCGGCTCAGCGCCGCGGAAGCGTGAGTCCTCGGTCGAGCGCGTCATCACGAACGCCTTGCCGCCAGGTACGAGCACGCGGTGGAGCTCGCGGATCGCCTGCGCCTTGCGCTCCCACGGCAGGTAGCAGAGCACGCCGTAGCAGACGACGCCGTCGAACGATCCGTCAGCGTAGGGAAGCGTGTCGGCCTCGGCGACGCAGGTCTCGATGGTGAGCCCTGCCGCGCCGGCACGACGCGCCGTCTCGTCGACGCCGCGCGCGGAGTAGTCGAGCGCGACGACACGGTAGCCCTCGCTCGCGAGGAAGATGGCGTGGCGACCGGCGCCGCAACCGACGTCGAGAATCCGAAACGAGCCGGCGCGGTCGCGCGGGAACGAACGAAACGTGAATGCGACGACCTTCTCGTGCGGATAGACCGGGCAGAAGCGCGGCTGCTCGTGCAGCTCGTCCCAGCGGTTCGTAGCGGTCATGACGGCGTCCTCATCATTTTCATTAGCTGGCCGGAGCTCCCCCGGCACCACGCGCAAAGCTTACACGACCGGTTTCTGCTGCACGCCCGCGTTCCATGCCGCGACCGCGGGATGCTCGACGAGCCACCGTACTGCTCGCGTGGTCGGCGCCAGCCGGTCGCCGCCGAGCCCCTCGGCGACCGCACGGAGCACGCGGAGATCTTCCGCCGTGTCGAGCGTCATGCGCAGCCCCGGCGCGCGCAGCCCGGCACCCGGAGCGAGCCGCGACAGGCGAAACTCCGACGGGAACTCATACGCGTAGGTGGTCACATGCTCGCGATGACGCGGCAAGGTCGTGCCCGCGTGCATCCGCGCGAGCGCAGCGAACGAGAGCGCCTCGGCGACGAGACCGCGCGGCAGCTCGTCCTCCCCCTCGATCAGCACGAGGTCGGTCTGCTCGAGCCCGAGCAGCGCGACCGCACGCCCCGCCAGCTCCGGGTCGACAAACGGGCAGTCGGCCGTCACGCGCACCACGCAGTCCGGCGCATGCGGTCCAGCCGCCTCGAAAAAGCGCGCGAGCACGTCGTCTTCGGAGCCGCGATGACAAGCGACGCCACGAGCGGCGCAATGCTCCGCGATCGCCGCATCCCCCGCCGCCGTGGAGGTCGCGACGATGACCTCGCTCGCGCCCGCGATCGCACGACACCGCTCCACCACCCAGTCGAGCACCGGCGCGCCGGCGAGCGGCTCGAGCACCTTGCCCGGCAGCCGCGTCGAGCCCATTCGCGCCTGGATCACCACGACCGTCCGCACCGCGTCGATGCTATCGCGCGCTCCCGGCGGGGCACGTTTTCCCATGGTGCCCGGCCGACGACAGACCGCGGCGGTTTGTTGCTCGGCCCAAGTCACCCCCGTATCCTCCGCTCGTGCGCGCCCTCGACGGAAAGTCGGTCCTCATCACGGGCGGCACCGGCTCGCTCGGCAAGAAGCTCGTCGGCCTGCTGCTCGCCGAGACCAAGGCGAAGAAGGTCATCGTCTACAGCCGCGACGAGCTCAAGCAGTTCCACATGGCGCAGCGCGATGGCATCCGCGGCGACGCGCGCGTCCGCTTCTTCCTCGGCGACGTGCGCGACAAGGACCGGCTCGCGCGCGCCTTCGAGGGCGTCGACCTGGTGATCCACGCCGCCGCGCTCAAGCAGGTGCCCGCCGCTGAGTACAACCCGTTCGAGGCGGTGAAGACCAACGTCATCGGCGGCCAGAACGTGATCGACTGCGCGATCGACAAGGGGGTCGCGCGGGTGATCGCGCTGTCGACCGACAAGGCGGCCAACCCGATCAACCTCTACGGCGCCACCAAGCTCTGCTCGGACAAGCTCTTCATCGCCGGCAATTCCTACGCCGGTCCTCGGCAGACGCGCTTCGCCGTCGTGCGCTACGGCAACGTGGTCGGCAGCCGCGGCAGCGTGGTCCCGCTCTTCCTCAAGCTGCGCGAGAGCGGCGTCCTGCCGATCACCGACGAGCGGATGACGCGCTTCTGGATCACGCTCGATCGCGCCGCGCGCTTCGTGCTCGACTGTCTCTGCACCATGACCGGCGCGGAGCTCTACGTGCCGAAAATCCCGAGCACCCGCATCGTCGACCTCGCCGAGGCGATCGCTCCCGGCTGCAAGCGCGAGATCGTCGGCATCCGCCCCGGCGAGAAACTCCACGAGGTGATGCTCACCGAGGACGACGCCCGCAGCGCCATCGACGTTGGCGACCGCTACATCCTGCTCGGCCCGGCCGAGTGGCGCGCCGCCGGCCGCAAGGTCACCGGCACGCCCTGCCCCGAGGGCTTCCGTTACGCCTCCGACACGAACAGCGAGTGGCTTACCGCGGACGAGATTCGCAAAATGGTCGCGAGCCCCGACGTGCAGGAGGCGGCGGAGTCCGCGTGAAGCTGCCGTACGGGCGCCAGGAGATCGACGACGACGATGTCCGCGCGGTCGTCGAGGCACTCCGCTCCGACTGGCTCACGCAGGGTCCCGCCGTCGAGCGCTTCGAACGCGCGCTCGAGGCCTCGACCGGCGCCCGGCACGCAGTCGCCGTCGCCAACGGCACCGTCGCGCTCCACCTCGCCTGCCTCGCCGCCGAGCTCGGCCCCGGCGACGAAGGGATCACCACGCCGATCACCTTCGCCGCGAGCGCGACCTGCCTCGCGTATGTCGGCGCGACGCCGCGCTTCGTCGATATCGAGCGCGACACCTTCAACCTCGACGCGACGCTGCTTGCCGCCGCGATCACGCCACGCACGCGCGCCATCATCCCGGTGCACTTCGGCGGCCTCCCGTGCGACCTCGTCGCCGTGCGCGCCGTCGCCGACCGCCACGGCCTCGTCGTGATCGCCGACGCCTGCCACGCGCTCGGTGCGCTGCTCGACGGCAAGCCGATCGGCGGCACCGGGCTCGCCGAGCTGAGCGTGCTCTCCTTCCACCCGGTCAAGCACGTCACCACCGCCGAGGGGGGCGCGGTGCTCACCGACGACGACACGCTCGCGCGCCGGCTGCGCAGGCTCCGTCACCACGGCATCGTCAACACGCCCGATGAAATCGCCCCCGATCAGGGCGGCTGGTACTACGAGATCCAGCTGCTCGGCACCAACGCGCGCCTCTCCGATCTCCACGCCGCGCTCGGCGCGAGTCAGCTCGCACGCCTCGACCGCTTCGTCGCGCGCCGCCGTGAGCTCGTCGCCCGCTACCGCGCCGCGCTCGCCGGCGTGCCCGGGCTGCGCCTGCAGGCCGAGCCGGCGGGCCGCACGCACTCCTACCACCTGCAGGTGATCTGGCTTGATCCAGCGCAGCACGATCGCCGCCGCGTCTACGACGAGCTCCGTGCGCAGGAGATCTTCACGCAGGTGCACTACGTCCCGGTGCACTTTCACCCGCTGCACCAGCGGCTCTCCGGCGCCAAGCGCGGCGACTTTCCCGTCGCTGAGGAGTACTACGCTGGCGCACTCTCGCTGCCGCTCTTCCCCGCGATGCGCGACGAAGACGTCGACCGCGTCACCGCCGCGCTGCTCCGCGTCCTCGGCAGGTAAAGTCCGCCCGTCCGCGCGTTGCTTCCCTCCGGCGCCGACGATAGGCTGCCGCCATGCTCACGCGCGCACTCGTTGCGACCGCTCTTCTCGCTGGTGCCTGCTCCAAGAGCGACGCGCCGACGCCCACCACGACCGCCGCACCGGTCGCACCGGTCGCGATCACGCCGCCTGCGCCGGAGCCACCGCCACCACCTGAGAAGACGCAGTTCCTCAGCGCCGAGGAAGCGGGCGCGCTGCTCGAGCGATTCCAGGGCGTGCACAGCTTCGGCAAGGAGATCTGGTCCGTCGAGGGGAACCGCTTCACCTGGATCAAAGGGAAGAAGGAGCAGAAGGGCACGCTGCGCGCACACTCGCCCTGTCAACTCCGCTTTCAGATCCAGGAGGAGAACGGAAAGAAGGCCGCCCAGTACCGCTTCATCCCCGCGCTCGTCGACGGACTCGACCTGCTCAGCGGTCCGATGCTCGGCTTTCGCTTCGAGGGCAACGGCATGGCCTGCTTCGGCGACTGGCTCTACACGTTCGACCCGAAGGGCACGTGCAAGCGCTACGGCCTCGATCCGATGAAGAAGGACTGGCCCGCCGAGGAGCTCCCCTGCAAGGTCGGCAAGCAGGGGACGAACAACAAGGACGACGGTCTGTTCATCATCCCCACCGACGAGTGGCTCGTCTTCTTCGGCGACATCCTCGCGCCCGTGAACCGCCGGCCGGTGCCCGCCCTCACCCACGAGAGCATCGACGCCGCGCGCGCCGCGGTCGCCGCGGTCGCCGCGCTCGCCGCCGCCACAGCGCCAGACGCCGCCGTGACGCCGTAGCCCAGCGCATTTGGAGTCTCCCCGCATGATCGAGAACGTCGTCATCATCGGCTCCGGCCCCGCCGGACACACCGCCGCGATCTACACCGCACGCGCCAACCTGACCCCGCTGATGATCGAGGGCTTCCGCCTCGGCGGCGTCCCTGGCGGGCAGCTCATGATCACCACCGTCGTCGAGAACTACCCCGGCTTCGCCGAGCGGATCACCGGGCCCGAGCTGATGGACCGCTTCAAGGCGCAGTCGCTCCGCTTCGGCACGCGGATCATTTCGGAGGATGCCGTCCGCGTCGACTTCTCGCGCCGCCCGTTCCGCATCTGGTACGGCGAGGGGGACGAAAAGCTGGTCGAGGCCGACTCGGTCATCGTCACCACCGGCGCCGCCGCGCGCTGGCTTCATGTGCCGGGCGAGCACGAGCTCGAGAACCGCGGCGTCTCAGCCTGCGCGACCTGCGACGGCACGCTCTACAAGGGGCGGCGGGTCGCCGTCGTGGGCGGCGGCGACACCGCGATGGAAGAGGCGCTCTACCTCGCCGGGCTCTGCCCCGAGGTCTTCCTGATCCACCGTCGCGACTCGTTCCGTGCGTCGCAGATCATGCAGAAGCGCGTGCTCGAGCACGCCGCGATCCGCGTGATCTGGGACACCGCCGTCGATCGCGTCAACGATCCCACCGTCGGTCACGTCACCGGCGTTACGCTCAAGAACCTCAAGACCGACGTGTGCACCGAGCTCGCCGTCGACGCGCTCTTCGTCGCGATCGGGCACACGCCGAACACCTCGCTGTTCCGCGACATCCTCGCGCTCGATGCCGGCGGCTACGTCGTCACCCGTCCGGGCACCGCGCAGACCAGCGTCGAGGGCGTCTTCGCCGGTGGTGACGTGCAGGACCACATCTATCGCCAGGCCGTGACCGCAGCCGGCTCGGGCTGCATGGCCGCGCTCGAGTGCGAACGCTGGCTGTCGGCGACCCGCGCCGGCGCACCGGCCGGCCACTAGCGCGGCGCGAGACGGCGCCGATGGAGCTCGCACTCACCGGCAAGGTCGCGCTCGTCTCGGGCGGCAGCCGGGGCATTGGGCGGGCGATCGCGCTCGGACTCGCGAGCGAAGGCGCGCGCGTGGCGATCTGCGCCCGCACCGCAGGCCCGCTCGCCGACGCGCATGCCGAGCTCGATGCGGCCGGCGGCGGACCGCACCTGGCGATCACCGCCGACGTGACCACGGCCGACGGCGTGGAGGACTTCGTCGCGCAAGCGGCCCGCGAGCTCGGCGGCATCGACCTCCTCGTCCACAACGTCGGCGGCTCGCAGGCGCGTCACTTTGATCAGGCCGACGAGGCCGACTTCGAAGCGGTGCTCGGGAAGAACCTCTGGCCGGCGATCCGACTGAGCCGCCGGGTCGTGCCCGAGCTACGCACCCGTGGTGGTGGCGCGATCGTGTTCATCACCTCGATCTGGGGCCGCGAGGCCGGCGGCGGTCCCTCGTACAACGTCGCCAAGGCGGCCGAGATCAGCCTCGCGAAGGCGATGGCGCGCGACCTCGCGAAGGACAACATCCGCGTGAACAGCGTCGCGCCCGGCTCGATCCTCTTCCCCGGCGGCGGCTGGGAGCGACGCGCCCAGGCCGACCCCGACGGCATCGCCGACTTTGTCCGGCGCGAGCTGCCGTTCGGGCGCTTCGGTCGCCCCGAGGAGGTCGCCGCCGCCGTGGTCTTCCTTTGCTCGCCCCGCGCCAGCTGGATCACCGGCGCCTGCCTCGCCGTCGACGGCGCCCAAGGCCGCGCCTTCTGACGCGGCGCTGGTTACTCGCCGCCGGCGAGCTTGAGCTTGTTGCGCGCAGCGGTGGCGAGCTTGCCGCGCGGCTGGCGCTCCACCACGAGCTCGAGCAGCTCGGCGCCGAGAGCGTGCTCCGCCTCATCGTGTGACTCGACGAAGTTGAAGCCGAGGTTGAACAGGTCGGCGAGCTCGAGATCGCGCTGCTTGCCGAGCGCGCGCGCCACCGGGTAGCCGCTCGCGGCGAGCTTGGCGAACTGGGCAAGCACCGGGTCGACCGACCGCGCGGCGCGCAGCATGTTCTGCCCGGCGAGCTTGAGCCCGACGCTGCCGATGAACAGGCGATCCTCGTCGGTGAGTCCGGGCCGCGTCTGCGCGAGTGGGCGGACCGCGTCGAACGCCTCACGATGGTGCCCGGATTTCGCGAGCGACCGTGCGCGCGCAATGACCAGCTCGGTGTGACGCTCGGGCGCAGCGTGTGCGAGCAGCTCGAGCAGCACCGGCGCCACCGGGTCGCCCGGCTTTGCGCTTCGCTTGCGCGCCGCGTCGACGAGCGCGGTGATCGCTGCGGGTGCGAGCCGCCGCTCATGCGCGCGCAGCGCCTGCGCGAGTCGACGGGCGTCCGCTTCGACCGTGGCGTCGACGAGCGCGCGCACCAGCGGACCCGCAGCCTCGGGCAGTCCCGACAGCGCACGGAGCGCGGTGTCGCGCAGCCCGGCATCAGCGCCGCCAAGCTGCGTGAGCAGCGTCGGTACCGCCTGTGCGCCGGAGAGCAGAGCGATCCGCTCGGCGTGGAGCCGGCGGGCCTCGGGATTCTTCGCGCGAGAGAGCGTGGCGAAGCGCTTGACCGCGCTCTCGGGCACACGCGCGCCGCGCAGCGTGTCCACCGCAGCGCTCGCGATCTGCGGATCGAGATCATCGGTCCACTCCACCAGCGCCGCGATCGCCTCGTCGGCGCCGCGCACCTCGCTGGCGGCGAGAATCCTCCGCACGGCGGCGATCGCCCCGACGCGCACGCTGCTCGGGCCGCCCGGTCGCGCGTGCACCAGCAGCTTGGCCAGCGTGCGCGGATCAGCGGCGTAGCCGACGAGCCGCAGCAGCGCGGCCAGCGTCGCGAGCGCCGTGAGCGCCGCTTCATCGGGCGCGGCGTTCGGCTTGGCGTTCGACTTGGCGTTCGACTTGGCTTTCGACTTGGACGTGGACGTGGCTTTCCCGGCGCGCGCCGCCGTGTCGAGCGCCGTCATCGCCCGCTCGACGAGTGCCGTGCGCGCCTTGGCGTGCTCGGGCTCGCGCCGATCGAGCTCGGCCCGAAATAGCTGCAGCACCTGCTCGCCCACGACCGGATCGCCGAGGCTCACCAGCAGCGCCTCCTGCACGCGAGGCCCGCCGAGCTTGAAGAGCAGCGGGACCACCTGCCGCCGCAACGCCGGCTCTGCCTCACGAAGCGCCGCCCGCAGCACCGACTCCGCTCCCGCGCTATCGGCGAGCAGCAACCGCACCACCCGCGCGCGCGTCTCGTCATCGGCGCTGGCGAGCAGCGGCACCAGCAGCGGCGCTATCCCCGCCAGCGGCGCTATCCCCGCCAGCGGCGCTATCCCCGCGCCCCCAGCACTCGCCTCGAGCGCCTCGAGCACGCGGCTCCGCACCACGGCGCTGCCGTCGCCGAGCCGAGCCGCGAGCGCACGCACGACCCGCGTCTCCCCCTGCCCCGCCGCGCCGAGCACCAAGGCCGCCGCACCACGCACCTCGACGCGGTCGTCCTCGAGCAGCGCGAGGATCCGGTCGGCGAGCTCGCGCTTGGCCATGGCCGCGCCTACTGGCTGCGCTTGCCGGGCGCGAAGACTGCTACGCGGTAGTAGTCCTCGGGCTTCACACCAGCACCGATCGCCACTGCCGCCTTGGCGAGCTCCTCGTCGATCACCTTCTTAAAGTTCTCGATCGGCTGAGCGCCAAAGACGATGCGACCGTTTATCAGGAACCCAGGCGTGCCCGAAATGCCGACCTTGGCGAGCGCGCTCTGGTCATCGGCGATCTCCTGTGCGCACTCGGTACCACCAAGGTCAGCCTTGAAGCGGCGCCGGTCGAACCCGAGCTCGGCGGCGAGCCGCTCCATGTCGGGCACCGTGAAGGCGCGCGTGGGGTACGCCTTCTCGAAGATCGCATTCTTCATTTCGATGAACTTCCCCGGGCCCTGCCGCCCCGCCGCGCAGGTCGCGAGCGCCGGCGTCGTCGCGGTGTCGGGGTGGACGACGTAGTGCTTGTAGACGATGCGGATCTTGCCGGGGTAATCCTTCATCAACTGTTCGAGGGTCGGACCGACCTTCTGGCAGTAGGGTCAGGCAAACTCGAACGCCTCGATGATCGTGATCAACGCGTCGGCCGGTCCCTCGAACGGATCGCCGGTCACGTCGACCGCGTACGTCGCTGCCGGATCGGGCTCCCCTGGCCGCGGGCCGGGGGGCGGTGCGGTTGGGCGCGGCGCGGCGCCGGCCATGCGCGCGACCGCGTCCACGCGTCGCTCGATGCTGTCGATGTTGGCGCTCAGCTGGTCGAGGCGACGCTGGGTCTCGTCGCTTTGGCGCTTGCATCCGCCGACCGCGGTGACAGCGCTCGCAGCGACGAGGGAGAGGGCAATGGCTCGCAGGGTCCGCATGGACTGAGTTCGTATCACGACGCCCGCGCGCCCCGAAAAAAAACGCGGAGTGTCCGAAGACACCCCGCGCTGGTTGTTGCTGCTCTCCCGGTGTAGGTCACACCAGGGCGGCCGGGCAAGCTAGATGGACTTTTTGCCCTTCTGAACCACGGCCACGTTGTAGTACTCCTCGACCTTCACGCCGGCCTTGAGCGCCGCGTCGGCCTTCTTCAACTCCTCGTCGACCAGCGCCTTGAACTGCTCGACAGGGCGCGCGCCCGAGAGGAAGCGACCGTTGATGTAGAACGCCGGCGTGCCGCGCGTCCCGATGGCCGAGAGCGCCTTCTGGTCGTTGGCGATGTCGTTCTTGCAGGCCTCGCTGCCCAGGTCGGCCGCGAACTTCTTCGCGTCGAGCCCGAGCTCAGCCGCGAGCTTCTTCATCGACTCTTCGCCGAGATCCTTGCCCCAGATGAGGGCCTTCATCTCGAGGAACTTGCCCTGCTGCTGCGCCGCACAGGACGCCATGGCCGGAATCGTCGCGTTCTGCGGGTGCACCACGTAGTGCTTGTAGGCGACCTTGATCTTGCCGGGATAATCCTTCAGGAGCTGCTCGATGGTCGGACCGACCCTCTGGCAGAAGGGTCAGGCAAACTCGAACGCCTCCACGATCGTCACTTGCGCGTGCAGCGCTCCCTCAAATGGATCGCCGTCGATGCCGATCGAGTACACGCCAGAAGGATCCGGGCTACCCGGTTGCTGCTGTCCAGCGCGGGCCGCCGGGCCAGCGCCACGGCCGAAGCCGGGCTCGTTGATCTTCTTTTCGATTCCCGCAACCTTGGTGAGAAGGTCGTCGAGTTTCTTCTGGGTCTGCTCATCCTGCCGTGCGCAGGAGACCAGGCCCAGTGCCGCAATCGCGGCGACCAGCCATGTCTTGGTTTTCTGCATGGCCGGTTTGATAGCTTGCAGCTTGGAGCAAGTCAAGGATTGGCGTCGCGAAGGCTCGCTGGCAGACGCAGCGCTTCGAGTTCCGAGCGTGCAACGCTGTGCTTTAGCGAACACCGGTGGCAGACGACCTCCGCCGAGCCCAGCTCGTCGAGCATCGCTGCGAGCTCGTCGGCGCGAAGAAACTCGAGCACGCCCCGCGCCCGCTCGCTGCTGCAGTCGCAGTGAAAGCGCAACGCACGCGCCTCGCCAGCGACGCTGCGCGACGTGGGCGCAAGCAATCCTTTTGCGAACGGGAGGCTGCTCGCGCGCGCTTCGCCAGCGAGGAGCGCACGCCACAACGCACCGCCTTGGAGTGCCTGCGCCACGCGCGCGACCTCGTCGCCGGCGTGGTCGCCAGCGACGACGAGCAAGCCAGCGGAGCGCACCGGCGCACCGTCAGCGTCGAGCAGCACGTCACAGCCGAGCGCCCAGCGCGAGGAATCGAGGGTGTTGAGCCAGGCGGCGAGATCCTCGTCGACCTCGCCGGTCACGAGCGAACCGTGGCCGATGGTGCGCGCGCCCGCGTCGAGCTCGCGCTCCACACGCAATGCACCGTTCGCACCGAGGGCCGCTGCGAGCGACGTGCGTCCCGCCGATGCCGATGGCGAGGCCATGACGAACGGCACCACGCGCGCGACCGACGCGCAGAGCTCGCCGGTGCGCTTGGCGTCAGCGCGCAGCACGCCGAGCGGGCCGGCGCCTCCGAGCTCCAGCGTCACGCGCACGACGCCCACGTCGACCTCGGCGAGCAGCGCGGCGGCAGAGAGTGCGCGCCCAAGCGCCACCGCCGCTTCGCCGCAGACCGCGTGCCGACGCACCGACTCGCGCAGCGCTTCGGTGGTGACCGCGCTCACCACGAGGAGGCCGCCGGTCGACACGCGTACGAGTTGATCAGACATGGCGTCGGGTCGAGGATAGACGCGCGTCCACGCCGAGGCTACCGTCGACGCGTGCGCGTCCGCGTCGATCGCCGGTTCCTCGACGAGGTCGCCCGCTTCGAGCTGCGCTTCACCTGCACCGACTGCAGCCACCGCAGGGCCGACGGCGACTGTGCGCACGGCTGGCCGAACCAGGAGCATCGCGCGTTGCCGGTGTTCGCGCAGGACGAGTCAACGAAGGACCTCCTGTTCTGCAAGGAGTTCGAGCTGGTCTGAGTCGGCGCGGCGCGCCGCGTGGCCCCGTGCCGAGGCGGGTGCTACCGTCGGTCGATGCTGCGCTGGCTTGTCGGACTCGGACTCGCGGGGGCTGTGGTCGTCGCCGGCGCGACGGTCGACCTCGGCGGGCGCACGCTCTACGACCACCTGGCGCGGATTGGCGCCTCCGACGAGGCGCGAGATCTTCAGCGCGGCGTGAGTGAGGCGGTCGGCCGGCAGACGACTCAGGCGGTCGCGCACGCATCGCAGGAAGCGGCGCGCGAGCTGGCCGAGCGCGTGGCGGTTGGCGCGCGAGCCGGGCTTGCGGCGGCACGGGCAGGCGGCGCGGCGGACGCGGGCCCCGACGCGGCGCCCGCGGGCCCCGACGCGGCGCCCGCCCGCCGGGAATAGCGACCTGCGAGCGGAGGTACTCCCCCCATGAACCAGCGACGCATCGGGATCGGCTTTGCGGTAGTGGCCCTGGCAGGGGTCGCGACCGGATTTCTTCTCAGCGCACGACTCGATTTCACCTCGCATGCCGACGCGCAGCTCGCGAACGGCGCGACCGTGAGTCCGCCAGCCGCACCGCTGGCACCGCTGGCACCGACTGCACTGGCGCTCCCCGCAGCGCCTCCGCCAGCAGGAATCGTGCTCCCCAACTTCGTGGGCCTCGTCAAAATCGCGACCCCTGCAGTCGTGCACATCGATGTCGCCACGGCCGGCAGACGCCGCGGCCAGGCGCGTGGGCCGTTCATCCCGCCGCAAGAAGGGCTCGGCACCGGCTTCATCATTTCGGCGGACGGCTACATTCTCACCAACGACCACGTCGTCTCGGGCGCCGACGTGATCCGCGTGCGCCTCGCGGATGAGCGCGAGTTCGAGGGGAAGGTGGTCGGCACCGATCCCAAGACCGACGTGGCGCTGGTGAAGATCGACGCGCCGCTGCCGCTCCCCGTGGTCACGCTCGGCGACTCCGACCGCCTGCAAATCGGCGAGTGGGTGGTCGCGATCGGCAGCCCGTTCGGCCTCGATCACACCGTGACCGCGGGCATCGTGTCGGCGAAGGGGCGCCGTGAGGTGCACCCTGGGGGCCGGCCCGGCTACCACGACTTCATCCAGACCGATGCGTCGATCAACCCGGGGAACTCGGGCGGGCCGCTGCTCGACGCTGGCGGGCAGGTGATCGGCATCAATTCGGCGATCAGCGCACAGGGTGCAGGGATCGGCTTCGCGATCCCGATCAACATGGTGAAGGCGCTGATCCCGCTGCTCAAGCAGCACGGGCGCGCGCCGCGCAGCTGGCTCGGTGTGAGCATCCAGCCGCTCACGCAGGAACTCGCGCGCTCGCTCGGTCGCAGCCACACCGGCGGCGCATTGGTCGCTCAGATCGTGCGCGGTGGACCCGCCGACCTCGCCGGGCTGCACGCGGGCGACGTCATCGTCGAGTTCGACGGCAAGAAGGTGGTGCGCTCGAGCGACCTGCCGCTGCTCGCGTCGACCGCGGGGATCGGCCGCACCGTGCCGCTGGTGGTGGAGACTGAGGGTAAGACGCGCCGCGCCGACGTCACGCTCGGCGAGCTGCCCGACGAGCAGGCGGTCGCCGCCAAGGACCGCGCGCCCACGCCGGCTCCGGCCGAGCAGAGTCGCGGACTCGGAGCGACGGTGGAGACCCTCGGTCCGGCGCTCGCTCGTCGCCTCGGTCTCGACGAGGCGCGCGGCGCAGTGGTGGTGGCGGTCGATCCGCGTGGCGGCGCTGCCGGCAGCCTGATGCCGGGCGACGTCGTGCTCGAGGCGAACCGCCGCGCGGTCACGAGCGCGGCCGATTTTACGCGGGCGACGAGCGCGCTCCGGGCGGGGAGCCTGGTGCGGCTGCTCATCGTGCGCGACGGGGTTCCGGTCTGGTTGGCGTTCGCAGCGCGCTAAACGTGACGGCGCGCTGCGCGTGACGACGCGCTGCGCGTGACGACGCGCTGCGCGTGACGACGCGCTGCGCGTGACGGCGCGCTGCGTGTCGATGCGGCGGTCGATGATCCGCGCTACGGTCTCCGCGATGAACGTCTTTGGCCTCAGCGCGGGCCCCCCTGCGGACTATGACGACCCGCTCGCGCTGCTCCGCGCGATGCACCGGCAGGTGCTCACCCGCACCGGCGTGCTCGAGCGCGTGGCCGCCCTGCTCCCCGAGCCGACACGCGCCGCCGAGGCCACCGCCGCGTTGCCGGGGCTGTTCGCGTTCTTCGACGACGCGTGGCGCCTCCACTGTCTCGACGAGGACGGTTCGCTCTTCCCGCGCCTACACGACCTGCCGGAACTCGATGCGCTGGAGTGCGAGCACCGCGCGCTCGAGGCGATCTACCTCGCGCTCCGTGACGTCGGCACGCGGCTCCTCGCGCCCCAAGGTCACACCGACGCCGTGCTCGTCGAGGCGTTCGCAAGCCACACGCGTGCGCTCGCCGACGGACTCGCCGCGCACATCGCGTGCGAGGAGCGCCTGATCTTCCCGCACGCCGACGCCCTGCCCGCCCCCGAGCGGCGCGCCATCGGCCTCGAGATGCGCCTGCGCCGCGGTGGCGCCCCCGCACCCCGCGGCTGAGCGCCCCGGCCGCCGCCTGGCGCTACTTGCGCGTCCTGATGATGAACTCCACGCGCCGGTTCGTGGAGCACGCCTGCTCGCACTTGCCGGTGCACTCCGGCTTGCTCGAGCACGGCTCGATCGGCGCGCCCTCGCCATACCCCTTCGCCTGCAGTCGGTTGTCCTCGACGCCCTTGCCGGCGAGATAGTCCCGCACCGCCTCGGCACGCTCCTGCGACAGCTTGAGGTTGTACTCGTCGTTGTTGCGGACGTCGGTGTGCCCCTGCACCTCGACCAGCTCGATGTCAGGGTTGCCGATCATCGTCGCCGCCACAGCGTCGAGCACGGCGAACGACTGCTCGCCCTTGATGATCGCCTTGTCGGTCTCGAAGTAGATCTTCTCGAGGATCTCGAGCGACGTGTCGGTGCGCACGACGAGGCCGCGATCCGGGCATCCGTCGTCGTCCTCCTTGCCGTTGTACGTCTCCGGCTCGTTGACGCAGTCGTCCTCCTTGTCGAGGATCCGGTCCTTGTCGTTGTCCGGATCGGGGCAGCCGTCCACGTCGTCCCACTTGTCGAGGTCCTCGGGGTCGTTCGGGCAGACGTCGTCGGTGTCGAGAATCGAGTCCTTGTCGTTGTCGGGCTCGGGGCAGCCGTCGAGATCCTCGAACTGGTCGAAGTCCTCGGGGTCGTCGGGGCAGCTGTCGACGTCGTCCTTCATGCCGTCGCCGTCGCGATCGGTCTCGTCGCGGTCCGGGCAGCCGTCCTCGTCGTCGACGCCGTCCTTGTCCTCCGGCTCGTTCGGGCAGCTGTCGACCTCGTCGAGCAGCCCGTCCCGGTCGTTGTCCGGCTCGGGGCAGCCGTCGAGATCCTCGAAGTCGTCGCGATCCTCGGGCTCGTCAGGGCACTGGTCGATGTCGTCCTTGAACCCGTCACCGTCACGGTCGCCGATGCTCGGCTCGAAGATGATGCCCATGAAGCCGCGCACGTCGGGGTTCGCCCCAGCCGCGCCCGGCACGAGCCCGAGCCCACCGCCGAGCAGGAAGAAGGAGTTCTTCGCGAGGTAGAGCTTCACGCCGGCGATCGCCTCGAGCGGCATGTAGTTCTCGCCGCCGAGCGGAACGCCGCCGAACACCTCGGCCACGACATCGAACTTCTCCTTCACGATGGCGTACGAGAGCGCGAGCGCGAACGGCAGCTCAGTCTTGGCGTCGATCACCAAGCCGGTGCCCGGGACATCGGGACGCCCCGGCGCGCCGGCCATGCCGACGTCTTCGTAGCGATGCTCGCCGGTGCGGAGCCGAAGCCCGACGTTGAGGGCGACGCGGAGCGTGCTGTCCCAGAGTTCCTTGTCGACGATCACCGACGGCTGGATCGTGAGTCCGTTCTCGCCGAGCCAGCGATCCGGATCGTAGCCGCCCGGCGTGTAGAGCGACGCCACGACGGCGACGCCGACCGGGTGAATCGAGGTGTTGAGCAGGCGCACCTTCGCGTGCACGCCGACATCGCCGACGCCCTGCGCATCGAACGAAAAGGCCGCGTCGTCGTTTGGCGTCGGCGTGCCGTTGTCGCTGTCGGGGCCGACGTCGCCGCTGATGATCGTGACCGGCGCGGTGACGCCGATTTCGATCACGCGAAAGAGGCCGAACGCCGCCTGAAGGTTGGCGGAGATCACGTTCTCGACGGTGTAGGTGTTGTCGCCCTCGGAGAACTCGAGCACGCGGTGGCCCCAGTTCAGCACCAAGCCGAACGAGAGTTCCTTGTGGCCGAGCGGCTGACTGGCGTTCGCGGTGATGAAGCCACGCGAGTCGGTCGAGGGGCGGAACGCGTTGAGATCGATGTTGCCGCCCGTCTGGGCGGTGGCCGCGCGTGGCGCGACCAGCGTGGCGACGAGGAGCGAAGCAACCACCCAAAACCCAGCACGCACGCGCATCGCAATTCTCCTCGACCAGGGACCCGGCAACAGCGTCACCGGTCGCGGGGATAGTTACAACAGCGTCGCGCGAGGGTCAACGCGTCGCGCCTGCTTGGCGTGCGGGCGCTCGGTCGGTATGTTTGCGCAGATGGTGGCGCTGAGCACCCGCTGCGTTGCGCGCGCCGTCACGCCGGCGGCGTTCCTCGCGCGCGCGGCCGAGTGCGGTGCTGGCGGCGTGGCGCTCGACCCATCGGTCGAGCCAGGGTGGGTCGCGGAGCTTGAACCCGCGCTCTACCTCGCACGCGACTCGCTCCCGTTGGTCGCGGTCGCTGCGCCGGCACATGCGAGCACCGCGCGTCGCACGCCGATGCTGGCGTCGCTCGACGACGACGAGCGACGCGCCGCTGCACAACTGGTCACGCTCGCGATCGATCGCGCCGAGCGGCACGGCGCAGGCGTGGTGGTGCTCAGCCTCGGCGAACTGCCACTTCGTCATGGCCACGAGGACCTCGCACGGCGCTATGCGCGCGCCACGCTCACTGCGGAGTTCGTGAGTCGGATCGAGGAGGAACGGGTGCGCCTGTCGCCGCGCGCGCTCGACGCGGCTCGGTTTGGGCTCGACCTCGTGCTCCCTGCGGCGGCACGAGGTCGCGTGGTGCTTGCGCTCCAGAATCGCGCTCGATGGACGGCGATCCCGGACGACGTCGAGCTCGGCGTATTGCTCGAGGACTACCGCGGTGCCCCGCTGTCAACGTGGGTCGCGCCCGACGCCGCGTACGTGCGCGACCGACTCGGGTTCACGGGCCGCGAAGCGCGCACTGCGCTCCTTATCCGCGCCGCCGGTGCCTGGCTCTCCGACGCAGCTGGCCTCGAAGGCGAGTTGCCCTGGGGCAGCGGCGAAGTGAACCACGCCGCGCTCCTCGCCGCGCTGCCCGAGCACGCGCTCCGCGTCATCCACACGCGCGCGGACACGACCGATGCCGA
>SHYZ01000054.1 GCA_009692535.1 Myxococcales bacterium | reverse complement strand
CGCACCTTCGACCGCCGCAGGGACGACCGCCGCACCTTCGACCGGCTCGCCACCCTCCACCGCAGTGCCGGCATCACCGTCGGCAGGCACTTCCGGCCCCGCGTCGATGATGTACTTGAGCCGCTCCTGCTCCGCGCGATCCTTCTTGCTCTTCTGCTGCTCGCTGTAAGCGCGCAGCGAATCGGAGCCCTTCTTGCTGGCGAACCACGCGAGGGTCAGCGAGGTGACCATGAAGAGCGCCGCGCTGATCGCGGTGAGCCGCGTGAGCAGGTTGCCGGCACCCGAGCCGCCGAAGACCGCGCCGCCAGCGCCGCCGAAGCCGCCGCCCACGCCGCCGCCCTTTCCGGCCTGCAGCAACACGACCAGAACCAGGAACAGGCAGATCGAGACGTGCAGCACCGATACGAGCGTCGCCATGACCGCGACTTCCTATCGCAGATAGCTGCGTCCAGCAAGTACCGGCAAGTACCGGCAAGTACCGGCTAGGCGCGGCGGGCGGCGCGCGCGATGGCCACGAACTTGGCCGCCTCGAGCGCGGCACCACCGACGAGCGCGCCGTCGATGTCGGGCATCGACAGCAGCTCCGCGGCGTTCTCCGGCTTGACCGAGCCGCCGTACTGCAGCCGCATCTTCGCTGCGACGTCGCCGAAGCGGTCGCGCAGCTCGGCGCGGAGGAACGCATGGACCTCCTGCGCCTGCGCCGGCGTGGCGCTGCGCCCGGTGCCGATCGCCCAGACCGGCTCGTACGCGACGACGATGCGCTCGGCGTCTGCGGCGGGCACATCGGCAAGGGCACCAGCGAGCTGGGCGCGCAGGCGCGCAAAGGTCTCGTTCGCGTCGCGCTCGCGATCGGTCTCGCCGACGCAGAGGATCGGCGCGAGCCCCGCGGCCAGCACCGCGCGGGCCTTGAGGCCGACCGCCGCATCGAGCTCGCCAAAGTGTTGGCGTCGCTCGGAGTGGCCGACGATGACGTAGCGGCAGCCGACATCGGCGAGCAGACTCGGCGCGACCTCGCCGGTCCACGCGCCCTGCTCCTGCCAGAAGCAGTCCTGCGCCACGAGCGCGACCGGGCAGCCGTCGAGCCGCTTGCCGACCGCGTGCAGCGCGGTGAACACCGGCGCGATGCCGACCTCGACGTCGCGGAGCGCGCTGAGCTGGTTCTTCACCTCGGTCGCGAGCGCGAGCGCGTCAGCGATGCCCTTGTGGAGCTTCCAGTTGCCGACGACGATCGGGGTGCGACTCATCGGGTCTCCTCGGTCTCGAGCGCGGCGATGCCCGGCAACGGCTTGCCGTTCCCCTCGATGAATTCGAGCGATGCGCCGCCGCCGGTGGAGAGGTGCGAGAGCTTGCCGACGAGGCCCGCCTGCTCGATCGCGAGCGCGCTGTCGCCGCCGCCGGCGACGGTGAGCGCGCGCCGGTTCGCGCCGATCGCGCGGGCCACGCGGAACGTCCCTTCGGCGAAGGCGGCACGCTCGAACAGGCCCATCGGCCCGTTCCAGAAGATCGTGCGCGCGCGGGCGAGCTCGTCCTCGAAGGCGCGTGTGGTCGCGGGCCCGATGTCGAGCGCGAGGTCGGCCGGTCCCACGCCGCCGACCGGCACCACGCGTGGCGCGTCGTCGTCGAGCGACGTGGCCACGACGAGATCGCTCGGCAACACCACCGCGACGTTTTGATCGCCGGCCTTCTTGAGGAAGCTCCGCGCGAGCGCGAGCTTCTCCGCCTCGAGCTTGCTCCGGCCGAGCTCGTGCCCCTGCGCGCGCAGGAACGTGTTGGCCATCGCGCCGCCGATCAGCATCTTATCGACGCGGCCGAGCAGCGACTCGAGCACGCCGAGCTTGTCGGAGACCTTGGCGCCGCCGATCACCGCCACGAAGGGCCGCTCCACCGTGCCGAGCAGGCGCGAGAGGAAGTCGATCTCGGCGAGCAACAGGAAACCGGCGCCGCGCACGCCGACATGCTTGGTCATCCCGACGGTGGAGGCGTGCGCGCGGTGCGCCGCGCCGAACGCGTCGGAGACGTAGACATCGGCGTACGACGCGAGCTGCCGCGCGAAGCCGTCGTCGTTTGCCTCCTCGCCGGGGTGAAAACGGAGGTTCTCGAGCAGCGCGATCTGGCCGTCGCGCAGGTCGGAGACCACCTTGCGCGCGCCGTCGCCGACCGGCTCGTCGGCCAGCACGACATCCTGTCCGAGCAGCTCGGCGAGCCGCGCACCGACCGGCTCGAGCGAGGCCGCCGCGTCGGGCTTGCCGCCGGGCCGTCCGAGGTGCGAGGCGATGATCAGGCGCGCGCCGCGTGCGAGGAGGTGGCGCACGGTCGGCAGCGTGGCGCGGATGCGCGCGTCGTCGGCCACGCCGCCCGCCGGTGTGAGCGGCACGTTGTAATCGACGCGCAGGAACACGCGCGTCCCCTCGACGGGCAGGTTGGCTACGCTCTTGACCGGCATCAGGTCGCCTACAGCCGCTCGCCGACGAAGCGCGCGAGGTCGAAGAGCCGCTGTGAGTAGCCGCGCTCGTTGTCGTACCAGGCGATCACCTTCGCCATGTCGCCGCTGACGATGGTCGCGCCGAGGTCGACGGTGGCCGAGTGGAGGTCGCCGTTGAGGTCGCTCGAGACCAACGGCTCGTCGGTGGCGGCGAGCACACCCGCGAGCGGCGCGCACGACGCCGCCTTGCGAAACGCCTCGTTCAGGCTGTCGCGCGTGACAGCGCGCTCGAGCCGCACCGTGAGGTCGATGCACGACACGTTCGGCGTCGGCACGCGGATCGCCATGCCGTCGAGCTTGCCATCGAGCTCGGGGAGCACCTCCTTGAGCGCCTTGGCCGCGCCGGTGGAGGTGATGATCATGTTGAGCGCCGCCGCGCGTGCGCGTCGCAGATCCTCGTGCGGCAGATCGAGCAGGCGCTGATCGTTGGTGTACGAGTGCACCGTCGTCATCAGGCCGCGAATGATGCCGAAGCGCTCGTGCAGCACCTTCGCGACCGGCGCGAGACAGTTGGTGGTGCAGGACGCGTTCGAGATCACATGGTGCTTCGCCGGATCGTAGGTCTCGAGGTTGATGCCGCAGGCGAGAGTCACGTCGGGCTGCTTTGCGGGCGCGCTGATCAGCACCTTCTTCGCGCCGGCCTCGAGGTGCAAGCTGGCGCTCGCGCGGTCGGTGAAGCGTCCTGTCGCTTCGATCACGATGTCGACGCCGCGGGCCCGCCACGGCAGCTTGGCCGGATCGGTCTCGCGCGTGATCTCGACGGAGTCGCCGTCGATCACCAGCTCACTCGGTCCGCGCAGCTCGACGGTGCCGGGGAAGCGCCCGTGGATCGAGTCGTACTTGAGCAGGTGCGCGAGCTGCTTGGCGTCGGTGAGATCGTTCACCACCACGAGGTCTAAGTGGTCATGCGACTCGCGAAGTGAGCGCACGAACGCGCGACCGATGCGGCCGAAGCCGTTGATGCCGATCCGAACCTTGGCCATGACGATCCTCGTGGGCGGGGGCTGGAGAGGGGCGGTTTATAGCGGGAAAGGCGCGAGGCGGCTAGCAGGCAGTCGCGCCTGGGCGGCCTCGCTTGCTCGCGCCGCACAACTCGCCTAGCGTGGAGCGGCACCACGACGGCGATGACTTTGGTCGTGCGTCGGTTCACGCGGTTCTTGGAGGTCTCCATGGGTGGATTGCGTTGGTCAGTTCTGGCCGGTCTCGCCTTCCTGTCCGCCTGCGGCGGCACTGCCACGCCGGGGGGCGTCGCGGGGGCCTGCGTCACGCCGGGTGAGCAGCGCTGCGACGGCGATGACGTGCAGACCTGCGGCGTCGATGCCTTCTGGGCGGTCGAGGAGCGCTGCGCCACGCACTGCGAGCTCGGCGCCTGCGTGGCGCCGGCGTGCATGCCGGCCGCCACCCGCTGCGACGGGCCCGAGGTGCAGCAGTGCAACGGGCGCGGCACCGGCTGGGAGTTTCGTCAGGCCTGCTCCACCGCGTGTATCGACGGCGCGTGCGCCACCGCCATCTGCTCGCCATGGAGTCGCCGCTGCAACGGCATGACGGTCGAGGAGTGCGACGAGCGGGGCCTCGAGTGGCACGCGGTCGATCTCTGCGCGCTCGCTTGCGAAGGCAATGCCTGCGTGACCACGCTGCCCTGCACCCCGGGCACGCACCGCTGCAACTCGCGCACGGTCGAGATCTGCACCGGCCGCGTCTGGGAGTTCGAGCAGATTTGCGAGGCGACCACCTGCATCGCCGGCGCGTGCGCGTTTTGCATTCCCGACAGCACGCGTTGCTCGGGCTTCGACGTGCAGCGCTGCACCGACGCCGGCGCCGGCTGGGAGCGGATCGACACCTGCACCAATACCTGTGTCGATGGCGACTGCACCGTCTGTGTCCCCGGCGAGCGGCGCTGCTCGGAGAGCACCGTCGAGATCTGCGCAGCGGACGGAACCGGTTGGGTGCCGGCCAGCTACTGCACCACGTTCTGCACGGGCGGGGCGTGTGCGCCGCCCGAGTGCTCGCCCGGTGCGAGCCGTTGCAGCGCCGACGCCGTCGAGGTCTGCGACGCCGGCGGCAGCTGGGTGCGCACCGAAATCTGCACGCTCGGCTGTAGCGCAGCACGCTGCACCGTCTGCGCGGCGGGCGAGCTGCGCTGTTCGGGCGACGCGATCGAAGCGTGCGCCTCGGACGGCACCAGCTGGAGTTTTGTGCGGCACTGCCCGACGAGCTGCACCTCCGGCGCGTGCGCTCCCTACCTCTGCGCTCCCGGCACCACGCGATGCGACGGCCTGACCGCCCAGCTCTGTGATCCGAGCGGCACCGTCTGGAGCAGCGTGGACGTCTGCAGCGACGGCTGCACCGACGGCCGCTGCACCTACTGCGATGCCGGCACGCTGCGCTGCTCGGGCAGCGCGGTCGAGGCGTGCGCGTCGGACGAGAGTGGCTGGAGCTTCGTGCAGTACTGCGCGACCGGCTGCACCGGCGGCGCATGCGACCCGCTGGTCTGCGCGCCGCTCAGTCGGCGCTGCGCCGGGCGCGACGTCGAGATCTGCGATCCGGTCGGCACCTCGTGGCTCGCCCTCGAGACCTGCACCAGCAGCTGTCGCGACGGGCTCTGCACCGGCTCGATCGGCGGCGTCTGCGTCCCCGGCACCTACCGCTGCAACGGCGGCGACGTCGAAGCCTGTGACTCGATCGGCGGCGGCTGGTTCTACCTTCAGACGTGCCTCGAGGGCTGCGCGGCCGGCGCGTGCGGCGACGCGGCGTGCATGCCGTTCGCCGTCACCGCCAGCCCCGGCACCGCACGCGCCGACGGCGTCGGTTCGATCGCCGTCTTCTCCGCGCCAATCCTCGATGTCGGCGGCACCCCCGTGCCCGACGGCACGATGGTCACGGTCAGCACCACCGCCGGGACGATTCTCGCCGCTGATGCCGATGCGTCGACGACCGCGCTCGAGGTCCAGTCGTTCCGCGGCAAGGTGGATGTCGCGCTGCGTGCCCCGGCCATCGCGGCCGACGCGCGGGTGGATCTGGCCGTGCGCGGCGCGGCGCGCTGCACCGGGACCGCGACCGTCGGCTTCGTCGCCGGCGTGGCTCCGCTGCGCTCGGTCGGCCACGACTTCACCACCAGTACGGTGCGCGACGACGCCGTCACGACCGCGTTTTGGGATCTCGTCATGGGTCGCCTCACCGCCGGCACGACGACCTTCGGCTTCGGTGAGGACGGGGACCTGGTGGTCACCGGCAGCTACAACATCAACACCTCGATTCGGGCCGGCCGCACGCGCCCCGACGCGCCGCAGTTTCGCGTGGCGTTCATCGAGCCGACCAGCGTCACGCTCGACGCGCTGCCGAACGGCATCGTGTCGGGCGACGACGTGCTGCTGATCAACCTTCAGGGTTCCTCCGCCTCCTCTGGCAGCGCCGGCAACTACGAAATCCTCACGGTGCTTCGCACCGAGGGGCTGCGCGTCTTCTTCGTCGCGCCGATCCGCACCACGTTTGGCGTGGGCGGAAACGCCGACCTGACCGGGCAGAAGATCATGCTCCAGCGCATCCCGCGCTACCGCTCGGTGTCGGTCGACGGCACGCTCACCGCGAGCGGCTGGACCGGCTCCACCGGCGGACTGCTGTTCTTCAAAGCGAGCAGCGCAGTCTCGGTCAACCTCGGCGGCACGATCACAGTGTCCGGGCTCGGCTACCTGGGCGGCGGGCAAAACGGCTTCCAAGGCGACAGCTACCGCGGACCGGGCGTGCTGAGCACGGCGGCGAACGGCGGCGGCGGCGGCGGCAACGCTTCGCTCGGCTGCACTTGCGCCGGCGGGAACCAGTCTGCCGCGGGTGGCTACGGCGCCACCGGCGCTGGCAGCTGCCCCAGCGGCGGCGGCGGCGCGGCCTACGGCGATGCCGCGCTCACCAAGTGGCACCTCGGCTCAGGGGCCGGCGGCATCAATTGGAGCAACTGCTGGGGCTACTACGGCACCGGCGGCGCGGGTGCCGGCATGATCGTGATCCTCGCACCCATCATCACCAACGCCGGGACAATCTCGGCCGACGGTGCCACCGGCACGAGCCCATGGGGCTGGCCCGGCTCGGGCGGCTCGGGCGGGATGATCTACCTGCTCGGCAACACCGTGACCATCGGCTCGGGGTTGGTCCACGCCAGCGCCGGACCGAACGCCGGCGCTGGTCGCATTCGCGTCGACGGCACCATCGTCACCGGCACCTCCTCGCCCACGTTCCAAGCCGGCGCCGCGCCGACGCCCGTCGTCGCCACCGCGCGCACCGCCGCGCTCGACAGCGCGGCCGGCGCAGTACGCAGCGCCCGACTGCTCACGGCCGACTCGTGGCTGCCCGGCACCAGCCGCCTGCGCTACTTCCTCACCAACGACGGCGCGGCGACCTGGAACGAAGTCACCGTCGGCGTGTCGTTCATCTTCCCGCTCGTCGGCAGCGATCTGCGCTTCCGCGTCGACTGGGAAGCGGTCGGCCCGTCGGGCGTACCGAGCCTCGCCGGCATCGCGCTCGAGTACGACGCGGACTAGGACGGCGTCGCGTTACGGGCGGGCAGAGTTCTCGCCGAGCTCGGTCGTGACCTGGTCGATGAGCTCCGACGCAAGGGCCACGATCTGGCGCGACTCGTAGCCTTGCGACCGCAGCTCCTTGTAGATCGACTTCGCCAAGATGCGAAGGGCGCGGTTGCGGTCGACCGGGGGGGCCGCTGCGATCTGCTGGACGTTGACCTGGGGCATGGTGCCCGCGCATGATGCACCGGTCGTGCCACGTTCAAGCGAGCGAAACCGTGTGTGCCCAGCGCCCGGGAGTGGGGCTCCGGCGCGTAAGCCAGCACCCGGTGCGTAGCGCGGTACGCACCAACAAAGAACAGTGAAACCGAGAATTTGCACAGTAGAGCTGTTCGTGCCTCTGGATGAGGACGAGGTGGCGATCGACCTCCGGGTGCGCGCTGCGGCGGGGCTCGGGGTGCGTCCCGACGATGTGACCTCCGTCGCAATCGCGCGCCGCTCCCTCGACGCGCGCCGTGGGCGTCCGCTTGGGCTGAGGCTCGCGCTCGAGGTCGGGCTTGGGCTGCCGATCCCGGTGCGGCCGCGTTCGCGCCCGGCGGTTGGTGCGGGGCGGGGGCAGCGGGTGGTCATCGCCGGCAGCGGACCGGCCGGGACCTTCGCCGCGCTCTGGCTCGCCGAGGCCGGTGCCGAGGTGACAGTCGCCGAGCTCGGCAAGCCGGTGCAGGCCCGGCGCAAGGACCTCGCGGCGCTCGCGCGGGGCGACGCGCTCGACCCCGCGTCGAACTACTGCTTCGGCGAAGGCGGCGCGGGCACCTACTCCGACGGCAAGCTCTACACCCGCGTCAAGGATCGTGACGCGGTCGCCGACGTGCTCGAGATTCTCGTCGAGCACGGCGCCGATCCGGGCATCCGCGTGGAGCACCGGCCGCACATCGGGTCGAATCGGCTGCCCGAGGTGTTGACCGGGCTGCGCGAGCGGCTCGAGTCGCTCGGCGTCACCTACCGGTTTTCTGATCCGCTGGTCGACTTTGTCGTCGACGGCGGGCGCGTGCGTGGGGCGCGGCTCGCGTCGGGCGCTGAGCTCGCGTGCGATCGGCTGATCATCGCGGTCGGGCACAGCGCGCGTGCGACCTACGAGCTCTGCGAGGCGCGTGGCGTGGCGCTGGTCGCGCGGCCGTTCGCCATCGGCGCGCGGGTCGAGCATCCGCAGCCGCTGGTCGATCGGCTGCAGTACGGCGCGGCGTGGCAGCACCCGCGGCTGCCGGCGGCCTTTTACCATGTCGCCGAGACGGTGCCGGGCGGTGGGCGCGAGCGCGGCGTCTACTCGTTCTGCATGTGCCCGGGCGGCTGGATCGTCGACAGCTCGACTGAGCCTGCGCGGCTCGCGACCAACGGCATGAGCCTCAAGCGCCGCGACTCGCCGTACGCGAACGCTGCGTTGGTGGCGCAGGTGGACGAGGCCGACTTCGCGGCGTACGCGCGGGTTCCAGGCGACCCACTCGCCGGGATGGCGCTGCAGCGGGCGATCGAGGAGCGCGCCTTCACGCTTGGCGGCGGCGGCTTCGTCGCGCCGGCGCAGCGCGTGGAGGATTTCTTGGCGCGGCGTGGCTCGTCGACCGTACTGGCGTCGAGCTATCGGCCGGGCGTGGTGGCGGCTGATCTCGCCGAGGCGCTGCCGCCGGCGATCGTCGAGGCGATCCGCGCGGCACTCGTGCGCGTCGAGCGACGGATGCACGGGTTCGCCGGGAGCGAGGCGCAGTTGGTCGGCGTGGAGACGCGGACCAGCGCGCCGGTGCGGATCGTGCGCGACAGCGAGACGCTGGAGTCGCCGACGCACGCGGGGCTCTATCCGTGCGGCGAGGGCGCGGGCTATGCCGGCGGGATCGTGTCGGCCGCGATCGACGGGCTGCGCGTGGCGCGTCGCATCCTCGCGGCGTAACCCGTCGCATCCTCGCGGCGTAACGCGTCGCAGACTTGGACACCTCGCAGACTTGGGCTTCCGCCGGCATGCGTGCGCTGGCATGCTGCTGCGCGGAGAAGCACCAGCATGCCAGCGCCAACCGGCCACGCGGTCCAAAGCCGCGAGCGGATCCTCGACGCGGCGATGACTGCGTTCGCGGAGGCCGGTTTCGCAGGCGCACGCATCGAGAAAATCGCCCATGCGGCGAGCGTGAACGTGCAGATGATCTACTACCACTTCGCGAGCAAGGAGGGCCTCTACCGCGAGGTGCTGCGGGCGGCGCTCGAGCAGGTCGCGGCGGCGGTCGGTGCTGCGGAGTCGGTCGCGCCAGCGCAGCAGGCGCAGACGGCGCTCAGGGCATTTGCGCAGGTGCTGATCGCACAGCCGCGACTTTCCGCGATCCTCATCCACGAGGTCATGGGTGGCGCAGAGCATGCGCTCGTCCTCTACGACGCCGACCCATCACTCTTTGATCGCGTGCACGGCGTCGCGCAGCGGGCGTTCGAACAGACCGTCGCTGCCGGCCAGTTCCGTGCGCTGCCGCCGCGCTCGGCCCTGCTCGTGCTGACCATGGCGGTCGCAGCCGTCGTCGGCGGAACCCGAGGGCTGCCCCTCTTCTACCGCGGAGACTCGCCGCCGCAGGACTCCGAGCTGCACGGACTCGTGCTCGATGTCGTGATGAACGGACTCCTACTGCGCTGACCTCGCCTCGCTACGGCAGCGTGGTGACGCGCAGCTCGCCGGGCGGGTAGGTGTCGCGATCGTAGACGTAGGTCGCGACCCACGCTGTGTCGCCCTGTGCGGCGGCGGCGGTGTGGAAGCCGAAGCCCTCGGGGCCCGCGTAGAGCTCGCTGCGCTGCCAGCTGCCGTCGAGTTGGCGACGGGCGAAGAGCAGATCGGAGAGCGCCTGATCCTGGTATGCGACGGCGAGCGCGCCCGAGGCGTTCACCACCAGCGCCGCGCTGCCGCCGACCGGGTGCGGCCGCTCGGGGCGCACGCCGTCGTCAATGACGGTGGCGGGGCTCGCCTGAACGCCGTCCCAGGTGAGGTGCAGCAGCCGATCGCCGACCGAGTCCTGATACGCGACATGCACGAGTCCGTCGGGCGCGACGACGAGCGAGGACCACTGGCCGGTGTCGCTGTCGGGCGCGGCGTCGAGCGGTAGGACTTGGAACGTTCCGCCTGCCGCGAGTGTCGCGAGCAGCAGATCGCCGGCGACGCGATCGTGGAAGGCGATCACCGGGCGACCGTCGTTGAGCCGGGCCGCGGAGGCGAAGAGGCCGGTGCCGTCGACGAGGTCGGGCGCGACCGGGGCGGGCAGGATCGGCACGCAGGTGGCGCCGACACACGCGTCGCTCGAGCCGCAGACCGGATCGCAGCCGCTCTCGACCGGCGTGCAGATCACGGTCTCGGCCACGCAGGCCTTGCCGTCGCCGCAGAGGCCGGCGCAGGGGATCGGCTGCTCGTGGAGGATGGTCACGACCCAGTCGGCCTCGGTGGCGGGCTTGTTCGACGAGGCCTGCGCGAAGCGAAGCTGCGCGAGCTTGCCGCCCGCGCCGTCGTCGAGACCGTGCGCCATGTAGGCCACCGCGGGTGCGCCAAGCGCGTCGAGCGTGAGCGACGCGAACGCGCCGACGCTGGCGCCGGCACCGGTGCCGACGCCAGGATCAACGACGTGCGAGACGTAGACGCCGGGCGAGGCCTCACGCGCGAATCGCAGCGCGCCGGCGGTGCGGTCCTGGTAGGCGATGCGGGCGAGGCCGTCTGCGAGCGCGATGGAGGTGTACGCGCCGACGTCGCTGCCGGGCGAGGTGACGCCACCGCGGTAGCCGTGCTCGCAGAGTCCGGGCGGCTCGTCGGGGACGCCGTCGACCGAGTGAAACTGAAGCGGCGCGTCGGGTTCGCCGTCGAGGGCGACGTCGGCGACCACGAGATCGCCGTGTGCCTCGTCGTAGGCGGAGAGGACCACGCGGTTGTCATCGGCGGCGAGGTCGACCCAGCGGCCGATCGCGCCGTACTCGACCTCGGGCATTTCGCCGCAGGTCGGCGCCACGTTGGAGCCGCCACAGCCGGCGGCACCGAAGAGGCTGGCGACGCTGACGGCGAGAATCGACGCGGTGAGTGCAGCTGCGCTGCGACGCCGGCGCACGACCACGCGAAGCCCGACCAGCGCAGCGCCCACGACGAAGCAGACGAAGAGCAGCCCGGTGGGACCGTTGCTCCGTGGTGCGACGGCGCAGCCGCAGCCCTCGGGCGCAGGCACGCGGCCGTGGAAGTAGAGGTTGGCGCCGGTCGCGATGCCGGTGTTGCCCGCCTCGTCGACGACCCGCACCTCGAGTGAGGCGGGGTCGGCTTCGCCGAGCGCCAGGCTTGCGGGCAGGGCGCCGAGCGTGATGAAGGCACCGTTGCCGAAGCGGTACGAAGCGACGAGCTGCGCCTCGGAGGTGACGCTGTCCTGCGCGCTGACGAGCAGTGCTGTTGCTGCTGCGTCGGCGGCGAGCGTGATGGCCGGCGCAAGCGTGTCGACGAGAAAGTCGACCGAAGCCGGCGCGAAATCGGTGGTCTCCGGGCGACCGGCGATGCGGGCGCGCGCCTCGATCAGGTGGCGGCCCTGCAGCCAGAAGGTCTCGCGTCCGAGGCGAACGCGCGTCGAGGCGGTCCACGGCGACCAGAGCCCGTCGTCGACCCGGAGCTGCCACTCGAGGGCTGCGCCGCGGGCATCGTGTACAGCGCCGCCGAGCTCGAGCTCGACCGACGGACGGAGTGCGCGATCAAAGCGCGGCGCGCGGAACGCGGTGGTGGGCGGCACCGTGGCCGACAGGATCGCGAGCGTGGTGGTCACGCGCGGCGTCGGCTTGGGCGACGGTGGGAGCGCGAGGTCGGCGAAGATCGCGAGGAAGCTGTTGTCGTCGATTGAGGTGATGCCGTCCGGTTGCACCGTGAGCTGAATCCCGCCGAGGGCCGGCAGGTCGATCGGTGCGAGCGCGCCCCCGAGGAACGGCACCGCGAGCGAGAGCAGCGCCGGGAACTTTGCGGCGATCTCGGCGGGGTCCTCGATCAAGAGCTCCGAGCTCATCACCGACAGGTTGGTGAACGCGCCCTCGGCATCGCCGAGCACCGGCGCGAGCTGCCCCTCGGCGGTGGCCTCGAGGTTGATCGGCAGCACGAGGTCGGTCGTGAGCGTGAAGATGCGGGTGTAGCGGTCGTCCACGAGCATGTAGAAGTCGATCTCGAGGCGGTCCATGCGGATCGTGAGCAGCGGGTCGTCGATGATCCGCTCGCCCGACGGCGAGGTCGTGAAGGTCCCCTTGCCGAGCGTGATCAGCGGGCGCATCTGCGGCCGCAGCGCGAGCAATACCGGCGCGGCCTTGCCGTGCGTGAGATCCGACATCGACGACGCGAGCAGACCGAGCGTGTCGGTGTTGAGCAGGTCGATCGAGCGGGTGCCGATGTTCATGCAGAGCACGCCGCCCTGCTGCGCCGCCCACGCGTTCCGGTTGAGCAGCGACTCGTGCATCGCGAACGCCACATCGAACGGTCCTTCGTCGCGGGTGTTCGCCTGGAGGATCAACGACTCGGGGATCGCCACCGTCGCAGGCGGCGCGACCGCGGGCACGCAGGGATCCTTCATGCCGTCGGGGGCGATGGCGCCACCGAGCAGCCCGAGCGAGAGCCCGCCGCTGTTGGTGCGGCCGTAGCCGCCCGCTACGTCGTAGACATCCATGCCGCCGGGCTGGCCTGGCGAGAGTCCGCCGAGCAGCGCGGCCGCGAGCACGCGTCCCGACATGCCGACCTCCTGCAGGCAGCGCGTGGCATCGCCGCTGCCGAGCTCGCAGATGCCGTCGGCGTTGCAGGTCGCGAACGGCGCGCACTCGCCGGGCGCCATGCAGGTCTTGCAGAGGTTGCCCTCGACGGCGGCGGAGAGCTGGTCCTCCATCTGCGTCACGAGCTGATCGATGAGCAGCCCGCGCACCGACTCGAGGATGCTGCACGAGCCGAACAGGCCGCCCGAGATCTCGATGTCCACGTCCTCGAGGTCAGTGACCGCGACGTTGCCGACCTGGATGCGCGTGGTGCCGACGATCGCGTCCTGCACGAAGTCCACGTCGAGCGTGATGGTGATCGAGTCGACGTCGCCGTTCTCGGTGTCGATGCCGACGTCGCAGGTGCCAATGAGGATGCCGACCGGCAGCGGCATCGGCGTTGTCATGCGCGCGCGCAGCACGACGGCGAGCGTGTCCTGCGGCGCGGCCTCCTCGGGCGCGAGCTCGAGGCGCGGCGGATCGCCCGGCTGGGGCTCGAGGTCGATCTCGATGCGGCACTCACCGGGCGCCGATCCGCAGCAGATCTCGGGGGTGCCGCCGCACATCTCGGGCACGTCGAAGGCGAGGCCGCCCGGGACCAGCGAGCCGAACACCACGCCGGTGTTCTCCTCGAGGAACGCGATCGCGGTCTCGGAGAGCCGCACCTGCGTGGCGTTTGGGTGGCGCTCGTTGGCGGGGAAGCCGTTGGGCAGCGGCGCGGCGCAGGAGCAGGCGCTGCCGCCGCAACCTTGGCCGAACGCGAAGAGCGCGAGCCAGAAGAGGATCCTCCCGGCGCGAAGGCGAACGAGGCGAGCGTGTGACATGTGACGGCTCCTAGGAAGGGTGAGTCGGGGCGCAAGGTACACCTCGGCACAAAGCAACGCGAGCGGCGACGGTGCGTGCTAGCCTTCGTCACGAACCGTATGAGCTGCACGAGCTGCGACAAGAAGGGTGGCTGCGGCACGCGGAAGGCGGGCGAGAAGGAGCTCATCGGCGCCGCGCTCGCTTCGCTCTTTCCGTCGCGTCGCTGGGATGCGATCGACGAGGAGGCGGCGTTTTTGGCCGGCGTCTCCGAGGAGACCGGGCGCCACCTCGCGCGCCAGATGGAATCGACGCTAAGGGCGCCGGCGCGCTTCGTTCGCGGCGACGATCTTGAGCGGTGCGACTGGATCTATGTGCTCTGCGTGGGTCGCGAGCCGGGGATCGTGGAGCTGCGTGAGCAGGACTCGCTCTACGTGGCTGACGCGGTCGACGGCGTGGCGATCGAGGAGCGTTACCTGCGCGTCGCGCTCTCGCGTGTCGCGCCGGTCGCGGCGGTGCAGGAGGTCGTGCTCGAGCTTCAGCGCGAGGGCGACGTGTATATGATCGAGGAGCGGCCGCGAAACGGCATCTACGATCCGATCTTGCTCGACCGCACGCAGAAGCTCGTCGAGCTGCTGGTCGAGCACGACGTGGCGTACCTCGACTTCGGGCTGGTGGTGCGCCCGCCGGCCGCGTTTGCGCCGGAGACGTTGTGGAGCGACGACGGCTACGCCGAGCGCTACGGCGAGCAGCCGGGCGTGGTGAACTACCTCTTCTATCCGCAGCCGGCGACCGCGCGGAGCCTTGTGGTCGTGCCGGCGCGCGCGGCCTAACGAACGACGTACGTTGCACGGCGCACGGCGAGCGGCGAGCAGCGGATGACGATGCGTTGGCTGCGCAGCGCGGTGCTCGTGTCGGTCGTGTCGGGCGCGTTGGGCGTGTCGGTCGCGTTGGGCGCGTTGGGCGCGTTGGTCGTGTCGGGCGCGTTGGGCGTGTCGGTCGCGTTGGGCGCGGCGCCGAGCGGCAGGCTCACTGCGCGCGCGCGTGCAACGCATGTGCTGCTCGCTCCGGTCGTGCTCGGCGGCGCCGAGCTGGCGGCGGGGATCGGCGTGGAGGCGCGCGGGCTGCGCGCGGGCGGGCAGGGACGGGTGGCGATTCGCACCACCGGCCACGTCGAGCTCAATGGCAAGGTGGCAGGCAAGCTGCTCGGTCTGCGCGTCGCGCGCGATGTGGAGCTCACGGAGCCGGGCACGGGGCGCAGCCTCGGCACTGCACGCGCAGGCGCACTCGTTCGCGAGCTCGGCGGGCGGGCGCGGACCGGCTCGGTGCGCGTCGAGACGCACGGTGCGGTCGTCGTGATCGCCGAGCTGCCGAGCGACGCGCTCACCGCGCAGCCGGTCGAGCTGCTCGCCACGGGCGGATGGCAGTACGTCGCAGGCGAGGCGACCGAACTGCGCGCCGGCCCCGACGCGTCGCAGCCGCTCGTGGCGCGGCTCGCGCCGGGCGCGCGCGTGGAGTTGATCGAGCAGCAGGGCGCGTCGGCGCGGGTGCGCACGCACGGTGGGCATGACTGCTCCGGCTGGCTCGCGGCAGCAGCGCTGCGCCCACGGCGGCCGTCCGACACGCCGGGGCGTCCGCCGCAGCTCGTGAAGCCGACCCACGAAGTCGAGCTGTCGATCGCGCTGGTCGCGCCCGGACCGCGCGGCCGCAAAGTCGCGACGCTGCACGGCGGCGCGCTGGTCGAGCGGATTGAGGTGGCGGCCGGGCGGGCCAGGGTCCTCACTGCCGGCCCGGTGACAGTCGAGGGCTGGGTTCCGGACACGGAGCTTGCACAGCTCGGCAAGGGCTTCGTCGACCTCCCGCTCGGCCCGTAGTGTCCCCGGTGCGTGCGTCGCCGAAGTGCGTCGCCGAAGTGCGTCGCCGAAGTGCGTCGCCGAAGTGCGTCGCCGAAGTGTTACTGCGCGAGGGCTTCCGGTGTACCTTCTCGGCACTCCGTAGATGTCCAGCGACACGAATCCTCCAGACCCGCCGCCGCTCGAGCGACCACGCACGGAGTCGGCGCCGCACAAGGAGTGGGACGACGCTGAGGAGGCGCGTCGACGCAGCGCGGTGGCCGGCGCGGATTATCTGAATCAACTGCTCGGGGCTGGACTGCTCGAGGTGCCGCAGGTTGACGCGCGGCCCGATCTGCTGCTGCCGTCAGACGCTGGCCTGGCGCGTGCTGGCCGGCGCGTGATCATCAAGCTCGCGCTCGCGGTCACCGTGCTGCTCGCGGCAGTAGGTGCTTGGCACCTCGCAGGCGAGTCGCGTCGTGGTGCGCAGGCGCGCAAGCACGTCGAGACCGCGGCGGCGCGCTTCGCCACGACCCTACCGGACGACCTCAAGGCAGCAGACGCCGAGTTGGTGTCGGCGCTGCTGATCCAGCGCGATCCGGTGGTCATTGCGGCGCTCGCGCGCACTCGCTCCATCGCTTACATCGCGTACGGCGTGGGCGAGCTCAACGAGGTTGAGAAGGCGGTGAGCGCGACGCTGCCGCTGCTCGGCCGCAAGCCCCAGGGGACCCCCGGGCGGCGTGATCTCTCGGTGGCGCTGATCGCGCGCGGACTCGGCCTGCTCGGGCGCGTCGAGGACTCGGCGCAGGTGCTGCGCGAGCTGCGCGCCGAGCTCGGTGCCGCGCTGCTCGCGGCGCCCGAGGACGGCGTGCTGCGTTGGCTCGAGGGGACGGTGCACCTCGCGACCGGGCAGCGCGAAGCGGCGCGCTCCTCCTTCGAGCGCTCCCACGCGGCCGGCTTCATCCTCGCCGGCGTCGCGCTCGCCGACCTGCTCGCGGATGACGGTCGACTCGATGAGGCGTTTGCTGGCTACGAGGCGGTGAACGAGCGTGCCAAGGGGCATCCGATGGCACTCATCGGGCGTGCCCTGATTCGACTCGAGCGCTCCGCCGACGCCGAGGCGACGATCGCGGACCTCAACGTCGCGCTCGTGTCGGTGTCCGGCCGGCGCGTCCAAGCGTGGAAGCACCTCGCGCTCGCGATCCATCACGCGGTCCACGCCACCGATGCAGCGCGGGACTACGAGCGCTCCGACGAGGAACTCGAGGCCGCGCTCACCACCGGACTCACCGAGCCACGCTTCCTGCTTCGCGTGGCGCTCGCGCGGGTCGACCGCGGTGCGATCGGTGACGCCGAGAAGATGCGCCGAAGAATCCGTTTCTACGGCGACCAGCCGGCGCGTGAGCCGCTGCTCGCGCTGCTCGACGGCGAGCTCTACGTCGCGAACGGGATCCCCGCCGAGGCGCTGACCGCCGTCGCACAGGCCGACTCGCAGGTGCCACGCGTGCACCGCGTCCTCGGCCGCGCGCTCCTCGACCTCGGACGCGCGCGCGACGCGCTGGTCCCGCTCGCGGCAGCCCTCGTCTTGGCGCCCGACGATGCAGTGACGGCGGCGTTCCTGCAGCAGGCCCGGATCACCGCCGAGGTCGGCGCTCCTGCCGCGCTCGAGGCGCTCCGTGCGCTCTCGGTGCGCTCAGCGTCGGGGCTCGCGCGCCAGCTTCTCGGCGAGGTCGACCTCGCCGCCGGTCGTGTCGCTGCCGCGAAGAAGCAGTTCACCACTGCGCTCGAGGAGACCGATGCTCCGCTGGCACCGCGTGCGCGTGCTCGCCTCGCCGAGTTCGAGCTGGCCGCCGGAAATCTCGCCGAGGCCGACCGGCACGTCAACCTCGCGCTCGCCCTCGCACCGCTGCACGTGCGTGGCCACGCGATGAAGGGGCGCGTCCTCCTCGCGCAGGGGAAGCCGCAGGAGGCCGTCGCTGAGCTCGAGGCGGTCGCCGGAACCGGCGTCGCCGAGGCCCGCGATGAGCTGGCCCTCGCCGAGGCGCTTGTCGGGGCCGGTCGTGGCTCGGAGGCGGCGGCGTGGCTTGCCAAGGCGCGCGCACATGGCGCGTCCAAGGCCGACGTCGCTCGCGTAGCGGGTCTCGCCGACGCGAACTGAACGCGCTCGCTACGTGAGCACGCCCTCGACGGGGCCGAGACCCTCGCGGATGACTTCGATCATGTCGCCGACCAGCGACACGATGGTGGAGGGCTCGCCCGGCGTGGGGCCGCCGTCGACGAGGAGATCGATGCCGCTCTTCCAAGCCTCGCGTGCATCGTCGCAGTCGTGACAGGGCAGGTCGGCGCCCGGCGGGATCGCGCTGGTGGTGAGCAGTGGGCGGCCAAGCGCACGCACCAAAGCCTGGCAGATCGGGTTCTCGGGCACGCGCAGGCCGATCGTGCGCCGCTTGTCGAGGAGCAGCTTCGGCACCTCGCGGGTGACCTCGAGCAGCACCGTGTACGGCCCGGGCAGCAGCCGGCGCAACTGGCGGTACGCGAAGTCGCTCACGATCGCGTAGCGGGCGACTTCGGAGAGATCGGCGCAGACGATCGAGAGCTGGCGGCGTGCGTCGAGCTGCTTGAGCTGGTAGAGCCGCTCCACCGCCTTGCGCGCGCCCCACGCCGCGCCGAGCGCGTAGACCGAGTCGGTCGGGTAAAAGATCACGCCGCCGTCGTCGAGCACCTTGGCCGCCTGCGCGATCTTGCGTGGCTCGGGGTGGCGCGGGTTCACCACCAGGATCGGGGCGGTCACGCTAGCGCCGCCGCCGACCGAGCGCGACCACGTACTGCTCGATCGACTCCTTGCGCGTGCCCGCCGGCTTGACCAACGCGACGCGCTGGAACTCGGTGCGGCAGCGCGTCACCAACTCCTGAAACGCCGGCCCCATGAACAGCTTGCCGACAAAGTTTCCACCGGGCGCCGAGAGCTCGAGGGCCAGCTCGAGCGCGCGCTCAAAGAGCGTCTCGGAGCGCGCCTGATCGACGGTGCGGATGCCGCTCGTGTCTGGCGCCATGTCCGAGAGCACCACGTCGAACGCCACGAGGTCGCCGAGCAGGTCGGCGGCCTTGGTGTCGAAGATGTCGCCGACGATGATCCGCGCCCCCGGGATCGTCACCTCGAGTGGTTGGCGATCGATCCCGACGAGCGCTGCGGTCGGGCCGATCACCTTGCGCGCGTACTGCATCCACGAGCCCGGACGGCAGCCGAGGTCGAGCACACTCGCGCCGACGCGCAGGACGTGGTGGCGCTGGTCGATCTCCTCCAGCTTGTAGATCGACCGCGCCGCGTATCCGTCGCGCTTGGCGCGCAGGAAAAACGCATCGTGTCGGTGGCGGCGCTCGCCAAGTTTGGACATCGCGCCGCCCCCGAGCTCGGAGGGTTACTTCTTTTTGGAGGGCTTGGCCGAGCCCGCGCCGGCCTTGGAGGCCTTCATCGGGTTCTTCGACTTCTCCTCGATGGCCTCGAAGCGGCGGCGCTTGTAGAGCGTCTTCTTCACCGCGTTCTGGATCACGACGTAGCCGTTCTTGCCGCCCGGGATGGCGCCGCGCACGAGGATGACGTTCTCCGCGCCGAGCACCTCGACCACGTGCAGGTTCTGGATGGTCTTGCGCTCATCGCCCATTTGCCCAGGCATCCGCTTGCCCTTGTGGACGCGGCCCGGGGTGAGGCGGCAGCCGATCGAGCCGCCGTGCCGGAAGAACTCGTGCGCGCCGTGCGTGGCACGCATACCACCGAGGTGGTGGCGCTTGAACACGCCCTGGAACCCCTTGCCCTTCGACGTTCCGATGACGTCGGCGCAGGCGCCGGCCTCAAACACGTCGCTCGCCTTGAGCACCTGCCCAACCTCGTACTTGGCGAGGTCGGCGGGGGCGAGGCGAATCTCCTGCATCAGCTTGTGCGGCTTCTGGCCGCGCTTGGCGTAGTAGCCGGTGAGCGGACGCGCCACGCGGGTCGCCTTCTGCTCCTCGAACGCGAGCTGCAGCGCAGCGTAGCCGTCCTTCTCGACGGTGCGCTTAGCGAGCACCACGCACGGGCCGACGTTGATCGCAGTGACTGCGATGCGCTCTCCATCCGCGCCGAAGACCTGCGTCATCCCGAGCTTCTTGCCGAGCAGCCCCATGCGGAAGGCCATGACCGTACTCCTTGGATCTTGGAAAACAACGACC
>SHYZ01000053.1 GCA_009692535.1 Myxococcales bacterium | reverse complement strand
CCGAGCCGACCGGTCTTACGCCCTCGCTCGACCCCGTCGGCAACGAAGGCGCACCGAAACTTTCCCGCGGCATCGGCGCGGACAATCAGCGCGGCAGCGGCACCTTCTATTCCGCCGAGTCCGAGGAGACCGGTGGCTCTGGGCTCTATGGCGGCGAGGGCGATCTGCTCGGTGCACCTGACGATCCCGAGATCGCTGAGTCCCTCCCCGAGATGCACGTCGTGACCCAGGGCGACACGCTCTGGCGCATCAGCGAGCACTACCTCGCCAGCGCATGGGAGTGGCCACGGCTCTGGGCGCAGAACCCCACGATCACCAACCCGCACTGGATCTATCCGGGTGACCTCGTCCGGCTGCGCGCGGCCCCGCTTGGCGCAGCCGAGGAGACTGAGATCATCGTGCTCCCCGACGGTCGGCGCGTGGCTGTGCCGCGCGACTCGCGCCCGCCACGCGACACGGTCTCGCTCCGGCAGCTCGCGTTCCTCGGCGCGGACGACCTCGCCGGCGCCGCCACGATCGTAGGCTCGACGGAGGAGAAGCAGCTGCTCTCCGTCCGCGACGACGTCTATCTCGACTACCCAGCGGGGAAGCCGCCACAGGTCGGCAAGCGCTACGCCATCTACGGCGAGACGCGCCGACTGCGCCACCCGGTCACGCGCAAGCTCGCCGGTGTGTACGTCTCGCTCCTCGGTGAACTCGAGGTGCTCGACGTGAAGAAGGAGCGGCGCGCTCGCGGCCGCATTCTCTACGCCACCGACGTGATCGAGCGCGGCGCGCGCGTCGGTCCGGTCAAGACGCAGTTCAAAGTGGTCTCGCCGCGTCGCCCCGACGTCGACCTCGAGGGAGTCGTGGTCGCGCTGCTCCACTCCGACACCCTCATCGGCGAGCGGCAGGTGGTCTTCCTCGACCGCGGCGCGAAGGACGGCGTTAGGCTCGGGCACACGCTGCGCTTGGTTCGTCGCGGCGACGCCTGGCGGTCCGAACTCGGCTTCGGCACCAACGTCGGGCAGGACGATCGCCAGTTCCCCGACGATCCGTTCGGTGAGGTCGTCGTGGTCGACGTGTCGGAGCGCAGCGCGGTCGCCGTCGTTCGGCGCGGACGTCACGAGGCCGAGATTGGCGACCACGTCGTAATGCGCAAAGAGCGTCGGTAGCCGCGGCTGCGCTGCGCGTCGGACGGGCCGCTCCAGAGCACGCGCATCGGGGTGGGGGGAGGCCGACGCACTCCTCGAGTACTCGGTGGCGCCGCAGTTCATGGTCGGGGGCGGTCGACTGCGAGCCCGGCGTCGATGCGCGCTACTCTCGCGCGATGGACGCCCCGACGAACGCGCTGCTGACGAGACGCTGCCTCGCTGCACTGCTGCTGGTGCTCGGCTTGGCTGCCTGCGGTGGTGCAGCCGCGCCGCCCGTGGAGGGCGCGTGCGACGACGACGAGGACTGCGAAGCGGGCATGTCGTGCCAGGGCGGATTCTGCGCCGCAGCCGAAGACGCGGGCACGCTGCTGATCTCGCAGGAGATCGACGTCGCGCCGACCACGCTCGACTTTGGTAGCGCGCAGCTTGGCGTGCAGGTGACGCAGGTGGCGACGGTGACGAACATGGGCGACTCGCCGCTCCACGTCACGCGCATCGAGGTGGTCGAGGCCGACTCGCTGGTCGAGTATTCGTCGTCGCCCGGCGGTGCGGTCTCGCTCGAGCTCGCGCCGGGCGACAGCGTCGACGTCGCGGTGACGCTGGTGCAGCGGGATGGCGAGATCGATCGCGGCGAGCTGCGCATCGCGTCGGACGACGCGGACGAGCCGCTCTTCGCGGTGGCGTTGGTTTCCGATCTCAAGGGGACGCCGCGCGCTGGTGTGGCACCGGCAGAGCTCGACTTCGGCGTGGTGCCCTGGGGCGATCTCGTCACGCGCGAGGTCGACGTCGCGAACGGCGGCACAGGGAACGCCCCGCTCGAGGTCAGCTCGGTCGAGGTCACCAACGACACGGGCTTCGGCGCGGCGTTCGCGGTCGCGCTGTTCCTCGTCGACCCCGCGACCGGCGTGGAGACGGCTGCGACGCTCCCGGCGCACCTCTCAGTCGATGGCACCACGCTCCGCGCGCGTGTGACGCTCACCTCGGGCGACCTCGGCGGCGGACCGCTGCCGGCGGAGGTGTTGCGCATTCTCTCCAACGACGCCGATCCGACCCGCGCTGAGCTCGACGTGCCGATCGTCGGCGCGGTGCTCGGCTGCACGGCTCCTGGCGTTGAGACGTGCAACGGCGAGGACGACGACTGCGACCTCGAGGTCGACGAGGGGAACCCGGGCGGCGGTGCGCCTTGCGTGACCGCGCTGGCCGGCGTCTGCGCCGTGGGCGTGCTGCAGTGCACGGGCGGAGCGCTCGTCTGCGGGCCGCTCGCGACGCCCTCGTCAGAGACCTGCGATGGCGAGGACGACGACTGCGACGGCGATACCGACGAGGGGCTGCTGCGTGCCTGCGCGTCGAGTTGCGGCGCGGGCGTCGAGTTCTGCGTGTCGGGCACCTGGCTCGGCTGCAACGCGCCGCCGCCGCTGCCGGAGTCTTGCAACGGCGTCGACGACGACTGCGACGGCGTGGCCGACGATGGCAACCCCGGCGGCGGTGGGCCGTGCGCCACCGGCCGGCTCGGCGTCTGCGAGGCCGGCGCGCTGGTCTGCACCGACGGGACGTTGCTTTGCGTCGGCGTGCTCGCGCCCGACAGCGAATTCTGCAACGGCGCTGACGACGACTGCGACGGGCCCGCTGACGAGGACAACCCCGGCGGTGGTGTCGCGTGCGTCACCGGGCTGCTCGGTCGCTGTGCGGCCGGCGCCTCCTCGTGTGAGGGCGGCTCGCTCCGCTGCGTGCGGATCGCCGAGCCGTCGGCCGAGCTCTGCAACGGTGTCGACGATGACTGCGACGGTGCGACCGACGATGGCGCGCCGAGCGGCGGCGCGTGCGATGGAGCTGACGCCGACCTCTGCGCGGAGGGGACGCTGCTCTGCGCCGGCGGTGTGCTTGTGTGCAGCGACGCCACCGCCGACGCTGCGGAGCTGTGCAACGGCGTGGATGACGACTGCCGGCCCGCGACGCTCGACGGTGCTGGCGATCCTGCGCTCGGCACGGCGTGTGATGGCGCCGACGGAGACCTTTGCGTAGAGGGCGTGCTCGGCTGCAGCGGCGGCGCGCTCGTCTGCAGCGACGCGACGGCCACGACGCTCGACGTGTGCAACGGCTTTAACGACGACTGCGACGCCGCCAGCGACGACGGCGCCGAGGACCCCGCGACCGGTAGCGCGTGCGACGGCGGTGACGCTGACCTCTGCGCCGAGGGCACACGCCTTTGCACCGGCGGTGCGCTCGCTTGCAGTGACGCCACCGGCGACGCGGTCGAGCTCTGCAACGGCGTCGACGACGACTGTGATCCCACGACGCCCGACGGCTCGATCGACCCGATGCTCGGCGCGGCCTGCGACGGCGCCGACGGCGATCTCTGCGCCGAGGGGATCACGATCTGCGCCGGCGGCGCGAGCCTGTGCAGCGACACCAGCGCGACCAGCACGGAGAGCTGCAACGGCAGCGACGACGAGTGCAACGGCGTGGTCGACGACGGCGGCGCGGCGCTCTGCGTACTGGGGCCGCGCGTGCTCGTCGCGACCTGCGCGGGCGTGGCGGGCTGCGGCATCGGCGCGTGCACGGGCGGCTTCGCCGACTGCAACGGCGCCGTGCTCGACGGCTGCGAGGCGAACCTCGCCGCGCCGACGAGCTGCGGCTCGTGCGGAAACGTTTGCCCGCTCAGCTCGAGCTGCGCGTCGGGCGTGTGCGTGGTGCCCGACTTCGGCTTCACCGGCGGCGTGCAGAGCTTCGTGGTTCCGCCCGGTGTCAGCGTGGTGACGGTCGAGGCGTGGGGCGCGCAGGGCGGCACCGGCGCCGGCGGCAGCGGCGCGGGGCTCGGCGGTTATGCGACCGGCGCGCTCGGCGTGACGCCGGGGGAGACGCTCTCCATCTACGTCGGCGGACAGAGCGGCGCGTGGAACGGTGGCGGTGCCGGCGCGGGCGGCGCGGGCACCGGCGGCGGCGCGAGCGACGTGCGGCGCGGCGGCATGACACCTGCGTTCCGCGTGATCGTCGGCGGTGGCGGCGGTGGCGGCGGCAGCGTCGGCTGCAACGCTGCTCATGCCGGCGGCGCGGGTGGTGCCGGTGGTGGCGGCGCAGGCGGCAAGGGCGACGACAGCCCGAACGGCGGCGGCGGCTTCGGCGGCACCGTCGGTGCGGGCGGCGCTGCGGGCGTCGGGTGCAACTACGCGCTCGGCTTTCCGGGCAGTGCGGGCGGCGACGGCGGTGCAGGGCAGAGTTGCTGCTGCGCGACCACGCCCGGCGGTGGCGGCGGCGGTGGCGGCTACGTGACCGGCGGCGGTGGCGGCGGCGGCTCGGCGGGCACGACCGGCTGCAGCGGCAACGACAAGGGTGGCGGCGGCGGCGGCGCGGGCGGCTCGAGCTACACGGGCGGAATCCCCCTGTCGGTCACGGTGAACGGCGTGCGCGCCGGACACGGCCAGGTGCGAATCCGCTGGTGATCGCGAGCTAAGGCAGGTAGCGCGTCTCGCCGCCCTGGGAAAGCTCGACGGCGTAGTTCGCGCGCACTCCGGCGAACGTCTCCACCGTGCCGGCAGCGTCGGGCCAGCGCACCTCGACGTCGGCCTCGCACGCGCTGTCGAGTCCGACGAGCACGACGAGATCGTTGCCGATCGCGAAGTGGCCGTACGCGCCGGTGACGTCGCGGCGCAGCGTGCGGCCGCCCGTGGTCACGCGAATCCGCGCGCCGATCGCGGCGCGGTTGGCGCCTGCGGCACCGTTGCCGCTTGCGGCACCGACGAGCCGCAGCCGCAGTGAGTTGCGCTGCTGGCCGAGCTCGTTGCGATAGACGTGGACTTCATTCGACGACCAGGTCGCCGAGCAGTCGCGCGCCGTGCTCGAGCCGACGATCAGATCCTCATCGCCGTCGCCGTCAAGATCGCCGACCGCGATGCCGCTCGCGCAGATGTGCGCCACGCCCGCCTCCTGGGCCACCTCGGTGAACGTGCCGTCACCGTCGCCGCGATAGAGCAGGCCCCGGTTCCCTTCGTAGTCAGACGCTGCGACGAAGAGGTCGAGCGCGCCGTCGAGGTCGTAGTCCCAGAACGCCGCCATCAGGCCGCCTTCGTTCCAGCTGCTCACCGGGTGCGGGATCGCGAGCCCGGTCGCTGCGACGCCGGGGCGACGGTACGCGACACCGGCGCCAGTGGAGCCGTCGCGATCGGCGATGAGGAGCTGCGAGCCGTCGGACGACTCGCCGATGTGCCAGTGCTTGATCTCGGCGTTGTAAAGATCGAGATCGCCGTCGCCGTCAGCGTCGCCGCACGCGGTGGTGAAGGTGTTGCCGCCGAGCCGCCACGGCTGATCGTCGGTGCCCGCCTGCCAGCTGTTCGGTTGGCACATGATGCGCGGGGCGGGCGGCGCGGGCGTGCAGGCGCCGGGGGTCGCGGCGCAGTAGCAGCGATAGAACTCGTTGTCGGAAAAGTCCTCGAGCGCATCGCCAGCGTAGCCCGATGGTCGACCCACCTCGGTGAAGGCGCCGCCGTCGTTGTGATAGAGGAGGTTCCACTGTCGGCCGTACGCGGCCGCGAGCAGATCGGGCGCGCCGTCATCGTCGACATCGCACGCGGCCACGCCGTAGGTCGGTCGGTGGTTGCTGCCGTCGGCATAGCCAGCGTCGCTGGTCTCGAGGCCGACCGCGAGCGTGACGTCTTCGAACGTGCCGTCGCCGCGCCCGCGATAGAGGCGGTCCTGCTGTCCTCTGCGAAATCCGTAGACCTCGTACCAATAGCCGACGTAGAGGTCGAGCAGTCCGTCGCGATCGAAGTCGAGCGGTGCCGCACCGCTGACATGCCACGGCAGGCTGGTCTGATCTTCGAGCGCACCGCCGAGCGCGCGCACAAAGCCGCCGGCGCCGTCGTTGAGCAGGAGCTCGTTGCGGTCGCCGAGATCGGGGACGTCGGCGTAGTAGCCGGAGAAGAGATCGAGATCGCCGTCGTTGTCGAAGTCGCCGGCGGCGGCGAGGCTCGCGGCGCGGTTCGGCGAGCCGTCGCGCGCGGCGCCGTAGCCGGAGGTGACGGTCGCGTCGTCAAACTGCCGACCACCGCCGGGGCGCGCGCGGTTCATCAGCACGCGCCAGGTGGTGAGCGCGTTTACGCCCTCGAGCACCGGGCGGGTGCCCGACCCGTGGTGCGTGATGAGGTCGGGGAGACTGTCGCCGTCGAGGTCGGCGAGGGTGAAGCGGTTGCCGACGACGGGCGCGCCGGGGAAGACCTCCGCGGTGATGTCGGTGAACCAGGGGCCGGGCTGGAGCGCGCCAGGCTCACGGCAGGAGAGCGGGGGGCGGGCGGCGTCGGGCGGTCCGCCGTCGGTGATGGGGGAGACGCCGCCGCTGCAGGCCGATAGCGGCAGTAGAAGGAGGGGGCCGATGGCGAGCAGGGGGCCGGTGCGCATGTACTCAGGTGTCGCCCGGCTTGAGTTGACTGGCAAGCGGCTTCAAGTGTGTGAAATCTCGCGTAGTCACGTAAGGAAGCTTGACGGACTGGCGACTCGCCGCTACACGGTGGACCGCCGATGGACCTCTTTACCTACCCGGAGCGCGTGCTCCCCGACCGCATTTTGGCGGCACAGGACTCGGACTACCCGACGCTCCTTGCCGGCACGGACGGCGCGCCGAACGTCCTGCACCTGCGCGGCACCTGGCCGCTGCCAGTCGCAGCGGGTGCGAAAATCGTCGCGCTCGTCGGTGCGCGCGCGGCCTCGGGCGCGGGGCTCGAGCGGGCGCACGAGCTGGCCCGCGGGCTCGCCGAGCGTGGCTGTCTCGTCGTATCGGGCGGCGCGATCGGCATCGACGCGGCGGCGCATCGCGGCGCGCTCGCTGCACGCGCCCCGACGGTGGCGGTGCTGCCCTCCGGCCTCGACGCGCCGTACCCCGCGCGGCATCGGCCGCTGTTTGCCGACCTCGTACAAGCGGGTGGCGCGCTGCTCTCGCCGTTCGCGGTCGGCACCGAGCCGCTCAAGTGGCACTTCCCGCGGCGCAACCAGGTGATCGCCGGCATGGCCCACGCGGTGATCGTCGTCGAGGCGGGGACGCGCTCGGGGTCGACCTACACGGCGGCGGCAGCGGCGCGGCTTGGACGCATGGTCTGCGCCTGCCCGGGGAGCGTCGGGACGGATCAGCTGCTCGCGCTCGGCGCGAAGCGCGTCACCACCGCGGAAGATTTCCTTGCGGCGCTGGCGGGCGACGAGCGCCACATCGAGCTCGCAGAGGTCTCGGGGGAGGCCGGGCGCGTACTGGCGGCGCTCGACGAGCGCGTCAAGCGCCACACCGACCTGCTCGCCGATGCGACCGGGTTGCAGCCGCACGAGGTGGCGTCCGCGCTGTTCGAACTTGAGCTCGACGGGTTGGCGGTAAGGGTGCCGGGCGGCTTCATCGCATCGCCGCTCGCGAGGGCACGCAGGCGCGTGGGCACGAATTAAGCAGCGAGGACCGAGACGACAATGGCAAAGGCAAAGCAGCAGCAGAGCGAAGCGGCCGATTCGGAGACTGGCGTGCCGGGGGCCGACGCGAAGCCCGTGAAGCGGGCGGCGCCCAAGGCGGGCGCGGCGAAGAAGAGCGCTGCGAAGCGGCCTGCGAAGAAAGTCGCGAAGGACGTCACGAAGGACGTTACGAAGGACGTCACGAAGGACGTCGCGAAGGACGTCGCGAAGCAGCCGGCGAAGCAGCGCGCCAAGAAGCCGGCGAAGCAGCGCGCCAAGAAGCCGGCGAAGCAGCGCGCCAAGAAGCCCGTCGTGCCCAGCTGGACGCCGCTCAAGGTGAAGTTCGCGCCGCGCGCCGGGCGCTCGCTCGTGATCGTCGAGTCACCGGCGAAGGCGAAGACGATCAAGAAGTACCTCGGCGCGATGTACTCGGTGAAGGCGTCGGTTGGACACGTCAAGGATTTGCCGCGCTCCAAGCTGGGCGTCGACATCGAGAACGGCTTCCGTCCGCGCTACGAGGTGATCCGCACCAAGACCAAGATCATCGACGAACTGCGCAAGGCGGCGAGCACGGTGGAGAAGGTCTACCTCGCGGCCGACCCCGATCGCGAGGGCGAGGCGATCGCGTGGCACGTCGCCGACGAGCTGCGCGACGTGAACAGCAACCTGCACCGCGTGCTGATCAACGAGATCACGAAGAAGGGGATCACCGCCGCGCTGGCGCAGCCGACCAAGCTCGACGTGCAGAAGTACGACGCGCAGCAGGCGCGCCGGATCCTCGATCGGCTGGTCGGGTATCAGATCAGCCCGATCCTCTGGAACAAGGTGAAGCGGGGACTCTCCGCCGGACGCGTGCAGTCGGTCGCGGTGCGGGTCATCGTCGACCGCGAGGCGGAGATCACCGCATTCAAAGCCGAGGAGTACTGGAGTGTCGAGGCCGACTGCGAGGGGACTTTGCCGCCACCGTTCACCACGCGGCTCCATCGCTGGGACGGCGAGAAGGTCGAGCTGGCGCGCGAGGCCGACGCTGCGAAGGTGACCACAGAGCTTGGCAGCGCGCGTGCGGTGGTGCAGTCGGTCGAGCGCAAGGAGCGGCGCAAGAACCCTGCGGCGCCGTTCATCACGTCGCGGCTGCAGCAGGAAGCAGCGCGCAAGCTTCGCTTCACCGCGCGCAAGACGATGGCGCTCGCGCAGCGGCTCTACGAGGGGCTCGAGCTCGGTGAAGAGGGGCCGGTCGGTCTCATCACCTATATGCGTACCGACTCGGTGCGGCTCTCCGCCGACGCGGTGACCGAGGTGCGCGAGTACATCGGCGAGCGGTTCGGCGCCGCGTTCGTGCCCGACGAGCCGCTGGTCTACAAGTCGGCGAAGCAGGCGCAGGGGGCGCACGAGGCGATCAGGCCCACGTCGCTCAAGTACGATCCCGACACCGTGCGCCGCCTGCTTGGCGTAGCGGGCGCGAAGCTGCACGCGAAGAAGGTCTACGGCGAGAACCCCGAGGCCGACGCGCGTGACCTTGACGATCACCTGCGGCTCTACACGCTGATCTGGCACCGCTTCATCGCGTGCCAGATGGCGCCGGCGGTCTATGACCAGACCACCATCGATGTGACGGCGGGGCGCGCGACGCTGCGGGCGACCGGGCAGGTGATGAAGTTCGCCGGCTTCACGCGCGTGTACACCGAGTCGGAGGGGGACGACGACACGGCCTCGCGCGGTGACTCCGAGGACCGCCTGTTGCCGGCGGTGGCTGAGGGGGACGCGCTGCGCATCACGGCGATTCGTCCCGAGCAGCACTTCACGCAGCCGCCGCCGCGATTTACCGAAGCGACGCTGGTGAAGGAGATGGAGGACGCGGGCATCGGCCGGCCGTCCACCTACGCGAGCCTGCTGTCGACGATTCAGGATCGTGGCTACGCCGAGAAGCGCGCGGGGCGGTTCTTCCCGACCGAGCTCGGCACGCTGGTGAACGAGCTGCTGGTGGCGGCGTTCCCCGACATCTTGAACGTGACGTTCACGGCGCAGATGGAGCAGAAGTTCGACGAGGTGGAGGAGGGGAACGCGGAGCTAAGCATTGTGCTGCGCGACTTCTACAAGCCGTTCAAGGAGGACCTCGTGCGCGCCGAGGAGCAGATGCGCGACGTGAAGCGGGAGGAGTTCCCGACCGAGCACGTCTGCCACAAGTGCGGCTCGCCGATGGTGATCAAGTGGGGGAAGAACGGCTCGTTCCTCGCCTGCAAGAACTACCCGGAGTGCCGCAACACCGCCGAGTTCGCAAAGACGCTCGACGGGAAGGTGACCATTCTCGTGGCGGCGGTGACGACGGAAGTCTGTGACACCTGCACCGCGCCGATGGTGGTCAAGCGCGGTCGGTTCGGCTCGTTCCTCGCCTGTACACGCTATCCCGACTGCACCTCGACCAAGCCGGTGTCGCTCGGCGTGACCTGCCCCAAGGAGGGCTGCGGCGGGTACATGACCGAGAAGCGCTCACGGCGCGGCAAGGTGTTCTTCGGCTGCGCGAATTACCCGAAGACCAAGTGCGACTTTGTGGCGTGGGATCGCCCGGTGCCGGAAGCGTGTCCGCAGTGCGACGCAAAGTTCCTGCTGAAGAAGGAGCAGAAGCGCGGCGTGTCGCTGCGCTGCATGAGCCAGGACTGCGGCTATCGCCGACAGGAAGGCGAGCAGGTCGAAGAGGACGCGGCGTAGCGGAGCGGAGCGCGGGCTGGTTCAGCGGGCTGGTTCAGCGGGCCGGTTCAGCGGGCCGGTTCAGCGGGCGGCGAGCCGGGGCGCTCTGTTACGCGTGATGCGAGGGCGCGGCGCGGCGGGGAGAGAGTAGGTAGTAGAGGGCGGCGGCGAGGCCGAAGCCGACGAACCACGCGTAGTCGTAGACCGGGCTCATTGCCGGGACCCAGCGGCCGATGATGGCCACGCCGGCACCGATGACGGTCGCGATCACGGCGGGCCAGTTCCAACCGGCTGAGTAGCGATAGCGGCCGTTGGGATCGTAGAGGTCGGGCAGCGAGAGCACGCGGCGCTTGATCACCCAGTAGTCGATGATCATCACGCCGGCGATTGAGCCGAGCGCACCGGAGTAGGCGAGCAGCCAGTTGAAGATGTAGCCCGACGGATCGGCGAGCAGGCGCCAGGGCTGCATCAGGATGCCGAAGAGGCCGGTGAGCAGACCGCCGCGTTTGAAGTCGATGTGGCGCGGGAAGGCGTTGGCGAAGTCGTTGGCGGGCGACACGACGTTGGCGGCGATGTTCACCGAGAGTGTCGCGACGACCACCGTAAAGGCCGCGATTGCGACGACGAGTTTGTTGTCGAAGCGGGCGACCAGCTCCATCGGGTCCCAGATTTCCTTGCCGTAGACGATCACGGTGGCTGAGGTGACGAGCACGCCCATCGCGGCGAAGAGCGTCATCGTCGTCGGCAGCGCGATCGCTTGGCCGACGGCCTGTTCGCGCTGTGAGCGGCCATAGCGGGTGAAGTCGGGCATGTTGAGCGAGAGGGTCGACCAGAAGCCGACCATCGCGGTGAGTGCCGGGACGAAGACCGGGAAGAACGCGTCGAAGGTGCCGAGCTTGCCGCCACGCTCGACGATGGCGCCGAGGCCGCCGGCGGCATTGAGCGCCCAGACGACGAGGCCGGCCGCCATGATCAGCACGAACGGCGCGGCCCAGCGCTCGACGCGACGGAGCAGGTCCATGCCGCGGAAGACGACGAAGATGTTCAGGCCCCAAAAGAGCAGGAACGAGATCCAGGTGGTGGTGGTGGTGCCGCCGACCTCGCCGAGCAGGTTGTGCCAGCGTGGGGCGAGCGCCCGGAAGAAGAAGTGCAGCGCCTGGCCGCCGATCCACGCGTTGATGCCGAACCAACCGCAGGCGACGACGGCGCGGAGCAGGGCCGGCAGGTTGGCGCCGATGGTGCCGTACGAGGCGCGCGCGAGGACGGGGAACGGGATGCCGTACTTGGTGCCGGCGTGCGAGTTGAGCAGGATCGGCGCGAGCACGATCAGGTTGCCGAGGAGGATCGTGAAGAGCGCCTGCGTCCAGCTCATGCCGGCGGCGATGAGGCTGGCCGCGAGCATGTACGTCGGGATGCAGTGCGCCATCGAGATCCAGAGCGCGGCGTAGTCCCAGGTGCGCCAAGTGCGCTCGGCGATCGGCACCGGCGAGAGGTCGGCGTTCCACAACGGGGAACCGGCCAGCACTTCGGTCGAGTCGAGCTCGACGCGGCCGTCGTCGTGCGTGATCTCCTTCATGCCGCGCCGAATTGGCGACCGACCTCGGAGAGCGCCTCGTCCATCAACTCGCAGGCGTGCTCGAGCTGCGCCTCTTCGATGAGCATCGGCGGCGCGATCCGGATCGTGTTGTTGTAGAGGCCGCCGCGCCCGACGAGCAGGCGGCGTCGCTTGCACGCCTCGAGGAACGCGCCCGCAGCCTCGGTGGCCGGCTCCTTGGTGCCGCGGTCCTTGACCAGCTCGATCGCCTGCATGAGGCCCTTGCCGCGCACGTCGCCGATGAGCGAGTGCTTCTTGCCCATCTCCTCGAGCCGCCCGCGCAGCTTGGCGCCGAGGCGGGCGGAGCGCTCGGGGATGTTCTCGTCAGTCATCACGCCGAGCGTCGCGAGTGCGGCGGTGGCCGACACCGGATTGCCGCCGAAGGTGGCGATGCTGCCGGCGCGAAACGAGTCGGCGATCTCGGCGCGCGCGACGGTGGCGCCCATCGGGAAGCCGTTGGCGATGCCCTTGGCGTAGGCGACGAGGTCGGGCTCGACGCCGTAGTGATCGATGCCGTTCCAGTGGTCGCCGGTGCGGCCGAAACCGGTCTGCACCTCGTCGCAGAGGAAGAGCCCGCCATGTTTGCGCACGATGCCGACGGCGACTTGGAAGTACTCCTTGGGCGGCACGATGAAGCCGCCGACGCCGAGAATCGGCTCGGCGAAGAATGCCGCCGGGTGCCCGGTGGTGCAGGTGGCGATCAGCTCCTCGAGATCGGTCGCGCAGCGGAGCTCGCACGACGGATAGGTGAGGCCGTAGGGGCAGCGGTAGCAGTAGGGCGCGTGCGCGTGCACGGTGCCGGGGACCTGCGCCGGCAGCGCGCGGTATTTGGCGTGGGCGGTGTTGGTCATCGCGACCAACGTGCGGCCGCTGTACGAGTGGCGCAGCGCGATGATCTCGGTGGTCTTGGTGTAGACCTTCGCGAGCACCAGCGCGGTCTCGTCGGCTTCCGAGCCGGAGCTGGTGAAGAAGACCTTCGCCTTGGTGGAGCGGATCGGCGAGATCTGCACGAGGCGCTCGGCGGCGGCGACCTGCTCGGCGATCGGGTAGAGCGTCGAGACGTGCACGAGGCGCTTTACTTGATCGACGACCGCGGCGGTCACGCGCGGCTCGGCGTGGCCGAGCGAGACGGTGAGGATGCCGCCGAAGAGATCGAGGTACTCGGTGCCCTCGACGTCCCAGAGGCGCGAACCCTCGCCGCGCGCGAACGCGATCGGCTCCGCATAGAAGGTGCTGATGCAGGGGAAGAGCACGTCCTTTTGACGCGCGGTGACTTCGGCGTTGGTCTTCATCGGGCCTCCACTCTACTGCGGCGGTACGCTGAGGCGAACGTTCCTGCTAGAGCGCGAACGTGCCCCGACGGAGAAACTGCCCGCGCCCCTGCACCTGCGGCGCGACCCACTTGTCGTGCTCGACGACGAGCTCGCCGCGCGAGAGCACCGCGGCGGGCGCGCCGATCATTTTGCGCCCCTCGAACGGCGAGTAGTCGACGCGCATGTGGAGCGTCTTCTGCGAGAGCACGACCTCCTTGGCCGGATCCCAGATTACGAGATCGGCGTCGGCTCCGACGGCGACAGCGCCTTTGCGTGGGTAGAGGCCGAAGATCTTTGCCGGCGCGGTCGAGGTGATCTCGACGAAGCGGTTGATCGAAATCTTGCCGGCGCGCACGCCCTCCCAGAGCAGGTGCAGCCGCGTCTCGACGCCCGGCATGCCGTTGGGCACCTTGGTGAAGTCACCGCGCCCGAGCTCCTTCTGCTCCTTCATGCAGAACGGGCAGTGGTCGGTAGCGACCACCTGCAGGTCGTGGTTGCGCAGGCCGCGCCAGAGGTGGTCCTGGTGGTGCTTCTCGCGCAGCGGCGGCGTGCAGATGAACTTGGCGCCCTCGAACTCGCCTTCGCCGACGCCGGGCGGGAGCCCGCGTAGATCGTCCTCGCTCAACACGAGGTATTGCGGACAGGTCTCCGCGTACGCCGGCAGCCCGCGGTCACGCGCCTCCATCACCCGCTCGAGCGCGCGCTGCGCCGAGAGGTGGACGATGTAGACCGGTACGCCCGCCATCTCGGCGAGCGCGAGTGCCCGCTCGGTGCCGGTGGCCTCGGCGACCTCGGGGCGGCTGAGCGCGTGGTAGACGGGCGCGGTGTTGCCGGCGGCGAGCGCGCGCTGCACCAGCACGTCGATCGCGAGGCCGGCCTCGGCGTGCATGCAGATCAGCGCGCCGAGCTCGCCAGCCTTGAGCATCGCGCGGAAGATCGTCTGATCGTCGACGAGGAACACGCCCGGGTAGGCCATGAACAGCTTGAAGCTGGTCACGCCCTCGCGGACGATCTGCGCCATCTCGTCGAGTCGCCCGTCGGCGAGGTCGGTCGCGATCAGGTGGAAGCCGTAGTCGATCGCCGCCTTCCCCTCGGCCTTCGCGTGCCACTTGTCGAGCCCGGTCCGTAGCGACTCGCCGCGCGACTGGATCGCGAAGTCGATCAGCGTCGTGGTGCCGCCGTGCGCCGCCGCGACCGTGCCGGTGTGGAAATCATCCGATGAGGTCGTGCCGCCGAACGGGAGATCGAGGTGCGTGTGCGCATCGATGCCGCCGGGGATGACGTACTTGCCGCGCGCGTCGAGCACGCGGTCGGGCTCGCCGAATGCAGCGCGACGCGCGGGCTCGGCCAGCGCGACGATCCTCGCGCCGTCGATCCAGACGTCGGCGGCAAACGTGTCGCTCGCGGTGACGACCGTGCCGTCCTTGATCAGCGTGCGCGCCAACACTAGAGCTTGACCATCCCCTCGTACGTGTCGGGGCGGCGGTCGCGATAGAACTGCCAGGTGCGCCGCACCTCCTCGTTCACGTCGAGGTCGAGCTCCGCGACGACCAGCTCGTCACCGTCCTCGGAGCCGCACGCGAGGATCTTGCCGCGCGGATCGACGAAGTATGAGTTGCCGTAGAACCGACCGATGTTCCACGGTGCCTCGGTGCCGACGCGGTTGATGCAGCCCATGTGGTAGCCGTTGGCGACCGCGTGCGCGGGCTGCTCGAGCTTCCACAGGTACTGCGAGAGCCCCGCGACGGTGGCCGACGGGTTGTAGACGATCTCGGCGCCGTTGAGACCGAGCAGGCGCGCGCCCTCGGGGAAGTGGCGGTCGTAGCAGATGTAGACGCCGATGGTGGCGTACGCGGTTTTGAACACCGGGTAGCCGAGGTTGCCGGGGCGGAAGAAGTACTTCTCCCAGAAGCCCGAGGTCTGCGGGATGTGGTTCTTGCGGTACTTGCCGAGGTACTTCCCGTCGGCGTCAATCACCGCGGCGGTGTTGTAGTAGACGCCGGCCTGCTCGCGCTCGTAGACCGGTACGACGATCGCCATCTGGTACTTGGCCGCGATCGGCGCGAGCAGCTCCACGGACGGACCGGGCACCGCCTCAGCCGCGTCGTACCAGCGTCGATCCTGTCCGGGGCAAAAGTACGGCCCGTTGAAGATTTCCTGCAGGCAGAGGATCTGCACGCCGCGCTTGCCGGCGTCGTGAATGAACGGGAGATGCTTCTCGAACATCGCCGTCTGAATCTCGGCCACCGGCCGCGACTCGTCGTTCACCGGGTTCGAACACTGAATGAGACCGCTTTTCACGATGCGCGCCATGACACCCTCCGGGGTTCGTCCGTAAACGACTACTCGTCCGTAAACGACTACTCGTTCGTGAGAGCTGCAGTCTCGGTGGCGATCGCGCCGTTCCAGGTCGTCGCATCGCGCCCGCTGCCGAGCTTGGCCGCTGCCTTCGCCGCCGCCTGCCGCGCGACGAGGTCGGCGTGCGTCGTGAAGTACGGCAGGCTCTTGCCGACCAGCTCGCGCACGTTCGCCATGCCGTGGTCGGTGAGGACCTTGTCGAGCCCCTCGCACAGCTCGGTGATGAGCTCGTAGCCGCGCAGCATCGCGCCGGTGCAGACCTGCACCGTCGATGCGCCGAGCGCGATGAACTGCGCCGCGTCGTAGCCGGTCTCGACGCCGCCCATGCCCGAGATCGTGACGCCCGGGTTTGCGCGCGCGACCTCCATCACCTGGCGGAGCGCGATCGGCCGCACCGCCGGACCCGAGTAGCCGCCCGGGACCGCGTGCCCCTCGACCGTCGGCTGCGGGCGGAGCGTCTTGAGATCGATCCCCACGACCGAGAGAATCGTGTTGATGAGCGACAGTCCGTCGGCGCCGCCGCGCAGCGCGGCCGCAGCCGGCTCGGTCGGGTGGCCCACGTTGGGCGTCATCTTGGCCCAGACCGGAATGCGCGAGACCTCGCGCACCCAGCGGGTCACCTCCTCGACGATCGACGGGTCCTCGCCCATCGCCATCCCCATCTTTCGCTCGGGCAGCCCGTGTGGGCAGGAGAGGTTCAGCTCAAACGCGTCGACGCCGGTCTCCTGCACGAGCCGCGTGATCTCCTGCCAACGCTCCTTCGTGTACTCCTCCATGATCGACGCGACGAGGACCTTGCCCGGGTAGTTCTTCTTGAGCTGCCGGCAGTCGTCGAGCCAGTGCTCGAACGGGCGGTCGGAGATGAGCTCGATGTTCTCGAAGCCGATCACCTCGTTTGACTCGCGCCCGCGCAGCTTGGCGTAGCGCGGCGAGGTGTTCACCACCTTCGACGCGTCCATGCTGAAGGTCTTGCAGACCATCCCGCCCCAGCCGAGATCGTACGACTTGGCGATCACGCGGGCGTTGGTGCCGGGCGGCCCCGAGCCGGGGAGGAATGGGTTCTCGAACCGAATCCCGTTCACTACGATGGAGAGATCGCGCGCCACACTGCACCTCCCGTACTGGTTGCCTGCCGAGGCTGAGTCTCCCGAGTAACACGGCAGCGGAGGCGCTTCAAGCTGTGCGCGACGCTGGCGCGACGCTGGCGCGACGCTGGCGCGACGCCTGCCGCGACGCTGGCGCGACGCCTGCCGCTATGCCTGCCGCATGCCCGGCGCTTCGCGGCCGGTCGCCAGCACGTACTCGTCGTAGCTGCCGGCGTAGCTCGTTGCGGGTTTGCCGGGCGAGAGCTCGAGCACGCGCGTGGCGAGGGCGCGCAGGAACGCGCGGTCGTGCGAGACGAACACGATCGTCCCCTCGTAGCGCTTCAGCGTGCGGAGCAGGGCGGCTTTGGTGACGAGGTCGAGGTGGTTGGTCGGCTCGTCGAGCACGAGCAGGTTGGGCGAGTCGAAGAGGATCTTCGCCAGCGCGAGGCGGGCGCGCTCGCCGCCGGAGAGCACGCGGATCGGCTTGTCGACGTCGTCGCCGTGGAACCCGAACGCGCCGGCGAGCCCACGCAGCGCGCCGAGCCCGGAGGTCGGGGCGTGCTGCTGCAGCTCCTCGACCACGGTCAGCGCAACCGAGAGCTGCTCGAGCTGATGCTGTGCGAAGTAGCCGAGCGTGACCGACGCGCCGACGACCGCCGCGCCGCGATCGGGCGCGACCACGCCGGCCATCATCTTGAGCAGCGTGGTCTTCCCCGCGCCGTTCTCGCCGAGGATGGCCCAGCGCTCGCCGCGCCGGATGAGCAGATCGAGCCGGTCGTGGATCACCCGCTCGCCGTACGACTTGCTCATCGCCTCGAGCCGGACCACGTCGTCGCCAGAGCGGGGCGGCTGCCGCATGTCGTAGGTCCGCTCGATGAGGCGGCGTGGTGGCTCGATGCGCTCGATCTTGTCGAGCTTCTTGATGCGCGACTGAACCTGCGAGGCCTTGGCTGCCTGCGCGCGGAAGCGCTCGACGAAGCGCTCCTCCTTCGCGAGCATCGCCTGCTGTCGGCCGTACTCCGCTTCGCGCCGCTCGGCCTCGATCGCGCGCGCTCGCTCGTAGAAGTCGTAGTTGCCGGTGAAGCTGCGCACCTCGCCGCCGTCGATTTCGAGGATGCGCGAGACCACGCGGTTGAGCACATCGCGGTCGTGGCAGGTCATGACCACCGCGCCGGGGTAGTCGCGCAGGAAGCCTTCGAGCCAGAGGATCGACTCGAGGTCGAGATAGTTGGTCGGCTCGTCGAGCAGGAGGATGTCGGGCGCGAGCAGCAGGATGCGCGCGAGCGCGACGCGCATCTTCCAGCCGCCCGAGAGGCGACCGACGTCGGCGACGACCTGATCGGCGGCGAGGCCGAGTCCAGCGAGGATCTCCTGTGCGCGCGCCTCGAGTTGGTAACCGCCGAGCGTCTCGTAGCGCGCCTGCACCTCGCCGTAGCGCTCGACGACGTCGTTGAGATCGTCGCCGGCCTCGGCCATCCGGTGCTCGAGCGTGGTGAGCTCCTCGCCGAGTGTGGCGACCTCGCCGGCGCCGGCGATCACCTCGGCGAGGACGCTGCGGCCACGGAGGTCACCGACGTCCTGGCGGAAATATCCGATCGTCGCGCTCTTCGGGTACTCGACGCGCCCGTCGTCGGCGGTCTCCTCGTCGACGACGAGGCGAAAGAGCGTCGACTTGCCGGCGCCGTTCGGGCCGACGAGGCCAACTTTTTCGCCCGGGTTCACCTGGAACGAGGCGTCGACGAAGAGCACCTGCGCTCCGTACTGCTTGGCAACATGGTCAAAGACGAGCATCGCTGGGCGAGCCGTATAGCCGATCGGCGCGATGCGTGCTATCGGTGCGCGCACGTATGTCCACGATTGCTGACTCTCTCCCGGTTCCCACCACGTTTGCCGCGCTCGGCCTCGAAGACGCTCTGCTCAAGGCGGTGGCGGACGAGGGGTACGAGACCCCGACGCCGATCCAGCTCAAGGCGATTCCCGAGGTGCTCGCGGGGCGCGACCTGCTCGGCATCGCGCAGACCGGCACCGGCAAGACCGCGGCGTTCGCGCTGCCGATGCTCCAGCTGCTCGCTGCTCGGCCGAGGCCGCGCCAGTTGCCGCGTGCGCTGGTGCTGGCGCCGACGCGCGAGCTCGCCAGCCAGATCGGCGAGAGCTTCCGCGTCTACGGGCGCGCGCTCGCGAAGCCGCCGAGCTGCACGGTGATCTTCGGCGGCGTCGGGCAGGATCCGCAGGTGCGTGCGCTTCGTGCCGGCGTCGACGTGCTGGTCGCGACCCCGGGGCGGCTCATCGATCTGCTCGGGCAGAAGCTGGCGTCGCTCGCTGGCGTCGAGATCCTGGTGCTCGACGAAGCGGACCGGATGCTCGACATGGGCTTCATTCACGACGTGCGGCGCATCGTCGGCCAGGTGCCGACGACGCGGCACACGCTCTTCTTCTCGGCGACGATGCCGGGCGAGGTGCTCTCGCTCGCGCGCGGCATGCTCAAGGATCCGGTCAGGGTCGAGGTCGCGCCGCCGGCGACCACGGTGGAGCGCGTTGATCAGTCGGTCTACTTCGTCGAGAAGGCCGAAAAGCGTCGGCTGCTCGCGACGCTGCTCGCCGATCCGGGCATGGCGAAGGTGCTGGTGTTCACGCGCACCAAGCACGGCGCGAACAAGGTGGTGAAGGACCTGACGCAGAACGGCACCGACGCCCAGCCGATCCACGGCAACAAGTCGCAGACGGCGCGTGAGCGTGCGCTCGCCGGGTTCCGCGCCGGCAGCGTGCGCGTGCTGGTGGCGACCGACATTGCGGCGCGCGGGATCGACGTGGACGGGATCACCCACGTGGTGAACTACGACCTGCCGAACATTCCCGAGAGCTACGTGCACCGCATCGGGCGAACGGCGCGCGCTGGCGCGGACGGGATGGCGATCTCGTTCTGCGATGGCGAGGAGCGCGCGTTCCTGCGCGACATCGAGCGGACGATCCGGCAGTCGGTGCCGCGTGGCACGCTGCCCACGCTGATGGTGTTGCCGCCGGCGCCGGTCGTTGCACGGGAGCGGCCGGAGCGTTCGGGCGGCGCAGGGCGTGGCGCAGGGCGTGGCGCAGG
>SHYZ01000052.1 GCA_009692535.1 Myxococcales bacterium | reverse complement strand
TAGAAGTCGTCGCATGGCGCGACCGAGCGATCGAGCGCGCTCGCGTCGAGCCCGACCTCGGCGAGGCTGCGCGCGACCGGCGTCGGCGTGATGGGCGGCGCGGCCAGCGCTGGCGCGACCGGTGCAGCCGGCGGCGGCGTGGAGGCACCGCTGCAGGCAACGGTGGAGGCAACAACGAGGAGCGAAAGCAGGACGGCAGTCGTGCGGGCAGTGCGCATGGCGCGGACCCTAGCATGCGAGTGGGTGGGCGAAAGCGCGGCCCCACGGCGGCCCGTTATCGGAGCCAGCCGGTGGCGCTCCTCGGCTCGCTGTCTATGGTTCGTCCGACGGTGTTGCCGGCCGGCGCGTGATCCTGACCGTGCGGATGCGGCGCGCGGAGGCGTCGAGAATTTCGATCATCGTGCCGTCGCCGGCCTCGAGGACCGTCCCTGCCGCTGGAATCCAGCCGTGGAGATGAGTGCAGAGTCCCGCGATGGTCGACCAGCCCTCGCCCTCGGGCAGCTCGAGCGCGAGCGTGCGGTTCACGTCGCGGACCGGCGCGGAGCCGTCGACCAGGGCGTGCTCGTTGTCCTCGCGCTTGATCAGCACCTCGGGCACCTCGGTCTCGGACAGAATCTCGCCGACCAACTCCTCGACGAGATCTTCGATCGTCACGAGCCCGGCGACGCTGCCGTGCTCGTCGAGCACCACCGCCATCTGCGCACGAGTCCGCTGGAGCTGGCGGAGCACGTCGAGCGCGGGGGCGTGCTCGGCGACAAACTGCGGCGGGCGGAGCAGATCCTCGAGCACGATCAGGCGCGGCTCGTGCGCAAGCGAGAGGAGGTCGAGCGTGAGCAAGTAGCCGACGATCTTGTCGAGCTCGTGGTCGAAGACCGGGAAACGCGAGTAGCCCTCATCGATGACCTTTGCCAGCGCACGCTCGCCGGTCATGCCGCGCGGGATCGCGACGACCTTGTGGCGCGGGAGCATGACGTCGACCACGCGCAGCTCGGCGAGGTCGAACGCACGCACGGCGAGCTCGGCGATGCGCGGATCGAGTGCGCCGGTGCGCCCCGACTCGTCGAGCAACTGGCGCAGCTCCTCGGGCGAGTGGCGTGACTCGCCAAAATCGGTGCGATCGTTGAACAGCCGGAGCACGAGGTTCGAGCTGCTGGTGAGGAGCCACGCGAGCGGGCGGAGCGCGCGCGCGAGGCCGGCGAGCGGCGTGGCGACGATGAGCGCGGCGGCCTCGGAGTGCCGCAACGCGAGCGAGCGGGGCACGAGCTCGCCGAGCACGACGGCGAGAAAGGAGACCAGCGCGATCACGAGGCCGAAGGCGGTGCTCTCGGCGTAAAGGCCTGCGCCGGCCATCGTGAGCGCGTCCTCGAGCGGCCGCGCGAGCCACGCCTCGCCCGACGAGGCGGCGGTCACGAGCGACAGCGTGACGCCGACGCGGGTCACCGCGAGCAGTCGGTCGGGGCGATCGCGCAGCCAGCGTGCCGACCGTGCGCGGCGACTGCCAGCGGTCTCGAGCTCGCGCAGGCGGGCTGCGCGTACGCCGAGGACCGCGACCTCCGCGCCCGCGAAGATCGCGTTCACGAGGATCAGTCCGACGACGATGAGTAGATCGACGACGATGGCCTCGACCTCACAACACGCCCTGAGCCAGACACCGCAGCGTGCGGTGGCTCACCGAGCGAAGGTACCACGGGCAGCGTGCGCGCCCGCGAAGGCGGCGGCGGATCTCGCCCTACATGTCGCCGGGGGGGAGGTCCTCGCTGTCGGGGTCGCGGCTCCCATCGCTTGCGCGCCAACCGCGTGGAGTCCCGTCGCGTGGTGCTGGCCCGCTGCTTGCTCAGGGGATTCGCTGCCGGGGACGTGGAGGTTGCTACATGTCCCGTTTCACGCTTCGCTCCGTCGCAGTTGTTGTCGCGCTGGTTCCGTTGCTCCTCGCTGCGTGTGTCGCGCCTGGTGAGGTCGAGCCCGCGCCCTCCGAGGCTGGGGACCGCGTGTTCCCTGCGTCGTACGTGCCGATCCGTCCGCGCGTGCTCGCAGCGCCGCGCGATCCAAACGGCGCGCCGCTGCCGATCTTCCTCAACCGGCACGGCGGTGTCTATCGCGCCGGCGACGACGACTCGGCGCGCAACCGCTCGTCGGTGCTCTCCTCCGTCGGGCGCAGCCAGGCGACGATCGGTGCGTACGGCGGTGGCGACGCGCGCTGGAACCAGATCGTCTCGTGCGTGGGCGACCAGTTCGCGCGCTTCAACGTGACCATCACCGACGTGGAGCCGGCGTCGGGGCCGTACGTCGAGGCGGTGTTCGGCGGCAACGGCAGCGAGCTCGGCATGGACAACACCGGCGGTGTCGCGCCGATCGATCCGACCACCTGCAGCGTGATCCACGATGCGGTGGTCTTCATCTTCACGCAGGCGTTGGGGGGAAGTGCGCAGGTGGCGTGTGAGGTCGCGGCGCAGGAGATCGCGCATGCCTTCTCGCTCGACCACGAGTTTCTCTGCGAAGACCCGATGACGTATCTCGACGGCTGCGGGTCGAAAACGTTTCAAGACGTCGACGCGCAGTGTGGTGAGTACTCGGCGCGCGACTGCATCTGCGGACGTCCGTCGCAGAACAGCGTCGCGGTGCTGACAGCAAAGATCGGTGCGGCGCATACGCCAGGCGTGCCGCTGCCGCCGCTGCCGCCGCTGCCGCCGCCGCCGTCGCCCGCCGACGCTTGTGGCGGTGTTGACTACTTCGGAACGTGCAGCGCGGCCGGCGTGCTCTCGTGGTGCCAGGATGGCGCGCTCCTGACGCGGGACTGCGCAGCGTCGGGGAACGTCTGTAGTTGGCAGAGCGACACCGTCGGATACAACTGCCTGCCCGCGCCGCCGCCGCCGCCCGCTGACGCGTGCGGTGGCCTCGACTACTACGGTGAGTGCACGGCCGATGGCGTGCTTCGCTGGTGCCAGGACGGCACGCTCAATACGCAGGACTGCGCGGCAACGGGCCGCATGTGCGCCTGGCAGAGCGACACCATCGGCTACAACTGCATGTAGCACCGCGCATGCTGCACCGCGGGGTGCCGTCCACGCGCATGATAGCCTCGCCCGCCTCGCGACCTCTTGGCGCGGCGCAGGAGAGGGAGTTCCCGATGCGAGTCGCCGGTGCCTTGCTGTTCGTCTTCGTCTTCGCCGTCGCGTGTGGTCCCAACCTCGATCCACCGCCAGTCGGAGACGGTGACGGCGGTGGCGCCGGTTGCGGCGGCGGCTGTCCCGAGGGGAAGGTCTGCGTGCCGGAGCTTGGCTGCCGCGACTGTTTTCCCGGGCGCACCACCTGCGCCGGTGCGAGTGGCAACGAGGTCTGGGAGTGCGGTCCCAACGGTACCAGCGGCGAGCATGTCATGGACTGCGCCGCCGAAGAGCAGTGCGTAAACGGCTTCTGTCTCACCGCATGTCAGGCGGCCGAAGCGAATCCCTCGACGGTGGGCTGCCACTTCTGGGCAGTCGACCTCGACAACTCGGTCGACAACTTCATGGGCTTCATGAGCGACGCTGCGGCGGCGCAGTTCGCCGTCGCGGTGGCCAACGTGAGCGACTACGGCGTGAGCGTCTCCATCTACAAGAACGTCGCGCCCTACGGCCAGCCGCCGTCGCGAATGCTCGTCGTCGAGGCGACCATCGGCCCGAACGACCTCGTCGAGCTCAACCTGCCGCAGCGCGAGGTCGACGGCACGATGGGCCAGAACGCGGCGTACGCGCCGGGCACCGGCTCGGGCACCTTCGTCAGCTCGCACGCCTACGAGATCGAGAGCACCGGGCCGGTCGTCGCGTACCAGTTCAATCCGATCGTCCAGCAGTTCTCGAACGACGCGTCGCTCCTCGTGCCGCGGCAGGCGCTCGGCGAGCACTACTTCGCGATGGGCTGGCCGACGTCGAACCCGTGCGGTGCGCCGCCGGGAGATCCGCTCCACTTCGAGGGCGTGCCGGATCACACCTACGTGACGATCATCGGCCAGGAGGAGGGGACGCACGTCACCGTGATCCCCACGCACCCGGTGAAGGCGTCGAGCGGGCCGAGCGGCCTCGTGATCCCGGCGACGCCGCGCGGCGTGCCGATCGAGTTCGACCTTGGGCCGTTCGACGTCGTGAACCTCGAGTCGGATCAGCCGGAGGTCTCGATCTTCATGTGCCTGATGTTCGCCGACCGCGACGGTGACTTCACCGGCACGCAGATCCACGCCACCAAGCCGGTGGCGGTCTTCACCGGCAACGAGCGTGGCAACGGCACCGGCGGTGCCGAGCCGCCGCCGCCACCAGGATGGGACGGCACCACCTGCTGCACCGATCACCTCGAGGAGCAGATGTTCCCGACGGAGTCGCTCGGCTGGAACTACGCGGTCAGCCGCAGCCCGGTGCGTTCGGGCGAGCCGGGCTACGAGGAGCCGGACCTCTACCGTGTGCTCGCCACCATCGACGGCACGACGGTGACGACGAGCCTCGCGGGCGCGGATCACCAGTTCGCGCTCAACGCCGGCGAGTTCCGCACCTTCCACGCGTATGCCGGCTTCACCGTCGAGTCGAGCGGCGGCGCGATCATGCTCGGTCAGGTGCTCGTCTCGCAGGGGCTGGTGCCGGGTGGCATCGGCGATCCGTCGTTCACGGTCTTTCCCGCGGTCGATCAGTTCCGCGACCACTACGTCTTCCTCGTGCCGACGACGTTTCAGGACAACTACCTCGTCGCTGCGCTGCCAATCGGCACCAGCGTCGACCTCGACAACTCGGGCGAGTTTCCGCCGGCATGTTCACGACGCGGCATCGGCACGCTCGCCGGTGTGACCTACGAGCAGGTGACCTGCCGACTCACGCCCGGCGTGCACCGGCTCGCCACGTCGGCGCCGGCGGGGCTGACCGTGTACGGCTACTACAGCGTCGGTTCTTACGCCTACTGCGGCGGGTCGGACGTGGACGTGATCAACCCGATCCTGTAGCGGCAGCGGCGGCAGCGGCGGCAGCGGCGGCAGCGGCGGCAGTGGCAACGCGACGCGGCTACGGCGCGAGACCGAACAGCACCGGCACCGGCGTGCGGCGGTCGATGGTGCTGCCGTCGCCGAGCTGGCCAAACGCGTTCCGGCCCCAGCAGCGGGCGGCGCCGTCCTGGAGCCGCGCGCACGAGGCGAGCATGCCGGTGGAGACGTCGACCGCGAGGGCGAGTCCGAGCACCACCGTCGGCAGGTTGCGCTGCGAGACGCTGTTGTCACCGAGCTGGCCCGAGGCGTTCGCGCCCCAGCATCGTCCGGTGCCGTCGGCGAGCGTCGCGCAGGTGTGCGCCTCGCCGGCGGCGATGCGGTCGGCGAGGATGAGCGAGGTGATCGTGACGGCAGTGTTGCGCTGGACCACCGTGTTGTCGCCGAGCTGGCCGCTGGTGTTGAGTCCCCAGCACCTACCGCCGCTGTCGGAGCGGATGACGCAGGTGTGGTTGGCGCCGGCGGTGAGGTGGGTCGCCAGCGAGAGCCCGCTCACCACGACCGGCGCGACGCGCGAGATGATCGTCGCATCGCCGAGTTGGCCGTAGGCGTTGTTGCCCCAGCAGCGGACCGAGCTGTCGAGGGCGCGCGCGCAGGTGTGCGCCTGGCCGAGCGCGAGCTCCTCCACCGCCGCGAGGCCGACGACCGTGACCGGCGACGAGCGGTGGGCGATGGTGCCGTCGCCGAGCTGGCCGTAGATGTTGAAGCCCCAGCAGCTCGCGGTGCCGCCGGTGCGCCGCGCACAGGTGTGCTCACCGCCAGCTACAACGTCGATCGCGTCGACGAGCCCGCTCACCTCGGTCGGGGTCAAGCGGTTGACGATGGTGCCGTCGCCGAGTCGGCCGTAGGCGTTGTTGCCCCAGCACATCACCGTGCCGAAGGAGAGCCGCGCACAGGTGTGTGAACCGCCGGTGGAGATGCTGACCGCGTCCATGAGGCCGCTCACGGCGACCGGGCTCGTACGCGACACGGTGGTGCCGTCGCCGAGCTGGCCGTAGGTGTTGAAGCCCCAGCAGCGCACGGTGCCGTTGGAGACGAGCGCGCAGGTGTGGTCCTCGCCGGAGTCGATCTGCACGAGGAAGAGGTTGCAGGCGTACTCGACGCGGTCGACCTCGGCGTCACCGAGCACGCCATCGCCGTCGTCGTCGACGCCGGTCTCGATGCGCACGCCGCCACGCGGGCAGACGCCGCCCCACGCCGCGTGGCCGATACGCATGACCACACCGCCGCCGTGGCAGACGTAGCTGGTTACGTCGACCTCGTCGGGCGTGAGCAGATCGTCGCGGTTGTCATCGCTGCCGACGTCGAGGCGGTGACCGCCGGCGGTGCAGTTGGTGCCGGACGGCTCGACGGTGGTGAGCACCATGGTCTGGATGCCGTCGCGTCCGTCGATGCCGTCGCAGACGTTGCGCGAGGTGGTGATCTCCGCGGCCACGAGGGTGCCATCGCTGTCGAGGTCGACGCCGGCTTCGATGCGCATGCCGCCGGCGGTGCACTCGGGGCCCGGCAGAATGGCGGTGACCTCGACGACGCTCGTGCGGCCGTCGATCCCCGAGATGCCGTGGCAGACATGGCGAACCTGCGTGGTCTCGCCCGTGATGAGCACGCCGTCGTCGTCGAGATCGAGGCCGGAGAAGATGCGGAAGCCGCCGCCGGCGCAGTCGACGCCGCGTGGCAGCGTGATGAGATCGAAGAGCGTCGAGTGACCGGGGGCGCCGGGCGCGCCGTTGCACACCGGGCTCACCGCGGTCACCTCGGCGTCGTCGAGGTAGCCGTTGCCGTCGAGGTCGAGACCCGAGAGGATCGCGCGGCCGCCGAACCGGCAGGTCACGCCGGGCGGCTCGTCTTCCTGGCGCACGAGCGAGAGCGCACCGGGCGCGCCGCCGACACCGGTGGCGCCGTGGCAGACGTAGGAGGTGCCGGAGACCTCTTCGGGCTGGAGCAGGCCGTCGGCGTTGGCGTCGCCGCCGACGAGGATCGCCTGACCGCCCTCGATGCAATTGGCGCCGGCCGGCTCGTCGGCGAGGGAGATGAGCGTTGCGGTCGCGTCGGTACCGTCGACGCCGTGGCAGATGTACTCGGTGGCGGTGATCTCGCTGTCGGTGAGCGTGCCGTCGCCGTCGAGGTCAGCGCCCGAGCGGATCGCGACGCCACCGGCGGGACAGTTGTCGCCGGCCCCCTCGTCGTCGAGGCGGACGAGACTGCCCACGCCGTCCTTGCCGTTGGCGCAGGCGCCGAGGCCAAGCGACGACGAGAGGGCGAGCGTGAGCGCAGCGGTCAGTGCAAGGGTGCGCGGAGCGCGAGTCAGCATGTAGTTCTCCCGGGGACTGGCCACGACGGTATCACGCGCCTCGTGGGCGTCGGTGTGCGCGCTGCACGAGCCAGGCGAGTGGCCGCTCGCACGCGAAGAGCGGTGCGAAGGCGACGCCTGCGAGCGGATAGGGGAAGACGATGAACATCAGCGCGGCGACGCCAACGTGGAAGCTCCAGGCGATGACCGTGAAGACCAGCGCGGCGCGGGCCGAGACGAGCGCGAGCGGGGCGAAGAGCTCGAGCGCGAGCGTGGCGACGGCGAGCGCTTGGAACGCGGCGGCGTGCGCGAGGAGCGGCAGCGCGAGCGGTGACGGGCTGGCGCCCAGGAGCAGCGCGCGCAGGTTGTCGACCGCGACCTGATCGCGCAGCCCGTCGCCCGAGAGCCACGCGAAGCCGGCGATGCGGAGCTTGGCGACGCCGGCGAGCAGGTAGGTGAGGCAGGTGAGCGCGGCGAGTGCGCGCAGGGGCCAGCCGTACTGCGCGTCGGGTGCGGGGGCGGAGGCGAGCGTGGAGGCGGGACTTCCGAAGCGCCACGCGTCGGCGGCGGGCGCGAGCGCGAGCACGGCGACGTGGAGCAGGAGCAGGTTGTCGGTGTGGAAGACCATCCCGAACGAGCTGCGGGTGGTGAAGAGGATGGCCAGCGTGGCGGCGAAGAGCGGCGCGAGCAGGCGGTGCGCGACGCCGGCGGTGAAGCAGGCGGCGAGCGGGAGGGCGAGGAGGACGAGCGCGCGAAAGAGCGTCGGATGGAGCGCGGTGTCATCGCCGAGCAGCTGGAGCAGACCGACGGGGGCATAGGAAAGCGCGGGGAGATCGGGGAGGGCGAGGAGGTGAGCTGCGCGCGTGACGAGGTAGAGGAGGGCGAAGCTGCCGACGAGGATGCGGACGGCGGCGAGGCGCTCGGCGGGCGCGGGGCCGAACCACCAGGCGTCGAGGGCGGTGAAGGCGGCGAAGGCGCGGCGGGGCGCGGTCACGGCGTGCCGCCTGCGCGGGGCACGTCACAGCGGGCGTGCAGCTGCTCGTCACCGAACTTGCCGAGCAGGAGCGCGTCGAGCGCGTCGTGTTCGCCGCGGACGATGAGGACGGTGGCGACGTCGGCGAGGTCGGCGCGTGCTGCGACGCGAGCGGCGATGCGCGCGCAGAGCTCGTGCGTGGGCTGATCGCCGGCGCGGACGGCGGCGCGGAGGACGACGTACGCCTGCAGCGGCTCGGAGGAGGCGACGACTGTGGGTGGCAGTGCGCGCCGCGCTCCGTCGGCGGTGGCGCCGCGAGCGTAGAGGAGCACGAGGCGCGCGGTGCGGGGCCACGCGAACATCGGGTAGGTCGAGAGCGGGAAGTCGTCGCTCGTCGGGAGGCGCGGATCGCGCGTGAGCGGCCAGAGCACGAGGGCGACGGCGGCCAGAGAGACGACGGCGCCGTGGAGGCGGGTGGCCGCGCGGGGCATCGGTGAGAGGGTAACGCGCTACGACTTGGTGGCGACGGTGGCGAGCGCACGGGCGACGGCGGTGCGGTCGAGCTTGCCGGCGGGCGTGAGCGGCAGCGCGGGGAGCGTGAGCCAGCGGCGTGGGCGGCGGTGGGGCGCGAGCGTGGCGCGGGCCCAGGTGTCGACGCTGGTCGTGGTGACGTTCGAGTCGGTCACGATGACCGCGGCGGCGACGAGCTGGCCGTAGCGCGCGTTGGGGAGGCCGACGACGCAGGCGGCGGTGACGCCGGGGCAGCGGAGGAGGGCGCGCTCGATTTCAGCGGGGTGGACGTTCTCTCCGCCGGTGATGATGAGGTCGTCGCGCCGGCCGATGACGCGAAGCCAGCCGCGCGCGTCGAGCGCGCCGAGATCGCCGGTGTCGAACCAACCGTCGGCGCAAAGTGGCGACGGCTCGCCGAGGTAGCCGGTGAAGAGTGCGGGGCCGCGCAGCAAGATGGCGCTGTCGCTGCCGGAAATGCGGAGCTCGACGCTGGCTAGCGTTGGGCCGATGGCGGAGTCGTCTGGGTCGAGTGGTGCGAGGTTGGGCGGACGTGTCGCGATCTGCGCGCACGCTTCGGTCATGCCGTAGGTGGGGAGCACGGGGAGGCCGCGCTGTACGGCACGCGCGAGGAGCGGCGCGGTCGCGGCGGCGCCGCCGAGCAGGAGCGCGCGCAGGCTCGGCGCGGGGGCGAAGGCGGGATCGGCGAGGAGACGATCGAGCTGCGCGGGGACGAGCGAGGCGAGCGTGATGGCGGCGCGTGGGTCGGCGATCATGGCGGGTGGGCCGAGGACGATGGCGCGGCGCGCGACGAGGCAGCGCACGAGCACCGAGAGGCCACCGACGTGCGCGAGCGGCAGCGAGAGCAGCCAGCGATCGTCCTCGCGCCAGCCGAGGCGGAGCGCGCTCGCGGCGGCGGCGGCGAGGAGTGCGCTGGCAGGGAGCAGCGCGCCGCGCGGGCGACCGGTGGTGCCGGAGGTGAAGCAGACGGCGAGCGTGTCCTCGGGGAGGGCGTGCTGGCGGCTCGCGGAGCGCAACTCGTCGCGCTCGCCGTCGGTGAGGCGAGGATGGAGCAGCACGAGCGGGACGCGCGCTTCGAGCGCGGCGAGGATTTCGATGACGGTCGGTTCGTCACCGGGGGCAGTGAGCTCGAGCCGGTCGAGTCCGCGGAGCGCGGCGGCGCGAGGTGCGACGCGTGCGGCGAGGGCGGCGAAGGAGTGCGCGCCGGTGGGGGCGACGAGGGCGATGCGCTCGGGCACTTCGCGCGCAGCGGCGAGGATGGAGAGCGCGGGACTCACGGCAGACCCAGACCGGGAAGCGCAGCCGGGCGGATCGATGCGCCGTGAAGCTGCGGCACGAGGCGATGGTGGCGATCGAGCCCGCAGGGGAGCGGCCGCTCGGGCAGCGCGAGCGCGAGCTCGCAGGCGGCAGCGACGGCGATCGGGCCATCCTGGCAGTGCGTGACGTAGACGCCGAGCCCGCGGCGTGCGGCGAGGCGGGCGAGCGCGAGGCAGCGGGCAAAGCCGCCGAGCGTGGTCGGCTTGAGCACGAGCACGCGGGTGAGCGGCGAGAGGAAGAGCGTGGGCGCCTGCAGCGACTCGTCTTGTGCGAGCGGGATCGGGGAGTCGGTGAGTGCGGCGAGCTCGGCGACCGGTTCTTCGACGAGGTCGACGCCGGCGGCGGCGAGCTCGGCGAGGCGAGCCGGAGCGTCGGCGAGCGGGATGCGGCGGTTGGCGTCGGCGCGGAGCGTGACGGCGCGACCGTGCTTGGCGCGCAGCGCGGTGAGCAGCGCGAGCTCGTCGGACCAGCGTCCCTGCGCGCCGACCTTGACCTTGAACGTGGTGACGCCACGCGAGCGCGCGGCGCGTGCGCCGGCTAGGTCGGCGACGAGCGCGGCGAGGGGGAGCTCGCCGTGCGGAGCGCCGCGCAGCAGCGTGGCGATGGAGACGCCGCGTCGCCTGCCGATGAGGTCGAGCTCGGCGGTCTCGATCGCGAAGCGTGCGGCGGGGCTGGTCACGTCGCGGCGCGCGTGGTGTGGCGCCCACGCGGCGAGGGCGGCGGCGGCTTCGTCGGGCGTGTCGGGGGAGTAGCCGGCGAGCGGCGACGCTTCGCCGAGGCCGCGGCGCCCGGAGGAGTCGACGAGCTCGAGGATCATCTGAACCAGAGGTCGACGGTGTAGAGCGAGCCGTGGAGCAGGAGCAGCTGTGCGGTCGCCGCGAGCAGCCGGTTGTGCGGGGGGCCCCCGTCGGCGCGGACGAGGCGCACGACGAGGAAGAGCGCGAACGGGAGGCTGGCGAGCGGCAGGAGGTGGCCGGTGGCGGCCGGCACCGCGTAGGCGGCGGCGATGAGCAGCGCGTACTCGATGAGCGCGGCGCGGCGCCCGAAGCGGACGGCGAGCGTGCGCTTGCCGGCGACGGCGTCGGTCGCGCGGTCACGCACGTTGTTCACCACGAGGATCGCGGTCGCGAGCGCGCCGACCGGCACCGACGCGAAGAGCGCGGCGCACGGCACGAAGCCGAGCTGTACGAACGCGGTGCCGCAGACGGCGACGAAGCCGAAGAAGAGCAGCACGAAGAGATCGCCGAGCCCGTGGTAGCCGAGTGGAAACGGCCCGGCGGTGTAGCCGAGCCCGGCGGCGATCGACGCGAGGCCGATCGCTACCACCCACGGACCGGCGACGAGGGCGAGGTAGACGCCGCACGCGGCGGCGAGCGCGAACGCGACGAGCGTGCCGCGCTTCACCTGACGCGCGCCGAGGAGGCCGGCCTGCACGACCCGCGTCGGGCCGACGCGGTCGGCGGTGTCGGCGCCCTGCTCGGCGTCGTAGACGTCGTTCGCGAGGTTGGTGCCGATCTGGATGAAGATCGCGCCGAAGAGCGCGGCGAGCGCGGGGCCTGCGCGAAAGCCGCCGGCGGCGTGCGCGCAGGCGCTGCCGACGGCGACCGGCGCGAACGCGGCGGTGAGCGTGCGCGGCCGGCACGCGAGCAGCCAGGCGCGAAGCGGGCTCACGGCAGGCGCTTGAACTTGGCGAAGTTGGGCGGACGCTTCTCGAGGAACGCCTCTTTCCCTTCGCGCCCCTCGTCGGTCATGTAGTAGAGCAGCGTCGCGTTGCCGGCGAGCTCCTGCAGACCGGCCTGGCCGTCGCAGTCGGCGTTGAGCGCGGCCTTGAGGCAGCGGATGGCCATCGGGCTGTGCGCGAGCATCTCGCGGCACCACGCGATCGTCGTCGCCTCGAGCTCGGCGAGCGGGACGACGGTGTTGACGAGGCCCATCTCGAGCGCCTTCGCGGCGTCGTACTGGCGACAGAGGAACCAGATTTCGCGCGCCTTTTTTTGGCCGACGATGCGTGCGAGGTAGGCCGCGCCGTAGCCACCGTCGAAGCTGCCGACCTTGGGGCCGGTCTGGCCGAAGCGGGCGTTGTCGGCGGCGATGGTGAGATCGCAGACCAAGTGGAGCACGTGGCCGCCACCGATCGCGTAGCCGGCGACCATCGCGACGACCGGCTTGGGCAGCGTGCGGATCTGGCGCTGGAGATCGAGCACGTTGAGGCGCGGCACGCCGTCGTCGCCGACGTAGCCGCCGTGGCCGCGCACGCGCTGATCGCCGCCGGAGCAGAAGGCGTCGTTGCCTTCGCCGGTGAGGATCACCACGCCGACGTCGGCGTCGTCGCGCGCCTCGGAGAAGGCGTGCTGGAGCTCGCGCACGGTGAGTGGGCGAAAGGCGTTTCTGACCTCGGGGCGGGCGATGGTGATCTTGGCGATCCCCTCGGCCACGTCGTAGTGGATGTCCTCGTAGCCTGACTTGCGCGTCCAGTTCAGCATGATGCGTCCTCTCGGCAGATGGCCGCAGCGACGGCCGCGGGGTTCTCGTGGAGCAGATCGTGGCCGGCGTTCGCGACGACCTCGACGGTGGCGTGCGGCAGGCGCGCGGCGAGCGCACGGAACTTTGTGTCGTGTGCGCCGACGAGCAGCGTGAGCGGCGTGTCGCTCGCGTCGGGCGGGTGCGCCGGCATGCGGGCGAGCGAGAGCGCGCGCATGCTGGCGGCGAGCGCGCGCGCGTCGTGGCGAGCGCGGCCGGCAGTGCGGGCGGCGCGGGCGGCTGCGGGGAGACCGGCGAAGAGTGGGTGTGCGTCCCACGCGGCGGAGAAGTGTGCGAGGCCGCCCGTTTCGAGACGCCGTGCCCAGCGTTCGTCGTCGTCGGCGCGGGCAGCGCGGTCGGCGGGTGCGAGGAGGCCGGGGTGCGCGGAGGCGAGCGTGGCGCGGCGGGAGCGGTGCGGGTGGCGCGCGAGGATGCCGAGCGCGAGCCGCGCGCCGAGCGAGTAGCCACAGAGGTGCGCGCCGTCGGGGACGAGGGCTGCCAAGCGTGCGACCTCGTCCTCCCACGATGCGGGCGGCGGCGTGCCGTCGTGGCCGGCGAGCGTGGGGCGGAGAATGTCGAGCGAGGGCGGCAGCAGCGCGACGACGTCGTCCCACGACGCGGGCGAGCCGGCGAAGCCGTGGAGCAGCACGAGGGTCACGATGCGGCTCTGAGGTCGGCGGCGAGTTCGGTAGCGACGGCGGCGCGCACGCGGGCGAGCTCCTCGGCGGCGCCGTGGGGCGGGACGATCGCTTCGATGAGGAGACCGTGCTGTGGCTCGGCGAGCGCGGCGGTGAGCTCGGCTCGGGTCGACGCGCGCGCATGGCGCAGGCCGAAGAGGCGCGCGGCGTGGCCAAGGTCGGCGCCGTGCGGCGTGGTGAACGGCGTGAGGTCGTGGCCGGTCTGTGCGAGCGGCAGCTCCTCGAAGATGCGGCCGCCGTCGTTGTGGAGCACGACGATGCGGAGCCGCTGCGCGAGCGCCAGGCCGCCGAGGTCGTGGAGCAGGCTGATGTCGCCGAGGAGCAGCGTGACCGGTGCGTTCGCCGCCGACGCTGCGCCGGCCGCGCCGGCGACGAGGCCGTCGATGCCGGCGGCGCCGCGCTGCGAGAGGACGTGCGCCGGCGCGGTGCGTGCGAAGCGGTCGACGTGCCGCACCGGCAGGCTGTTCCCGATGGCGAAGAGGCCGCCCTCGGGCACGCTCGCGAGCGTGGCGCGTGTGACCGCGCCTTCGGTGAGCAAGGGGTTCTCGGCGAGGACGCGGTCGACGGCGCGCCACGCGGCTCGGTCGGCGCGGGCAAAGCTCGCGGCCCATGCGCCGGGCTCGGGCTGGTGGCCGGCGAGTGCAGCGGCGAGCGCGTGTGCGGTCTCGGCGACGCCGGCGACAAGAACGTGGCGTGAGCGCGAGCCGGGATCGGGCCAGCCGTGTGGCGCGATGATGACGAGCTCGGCGTCGACGTGGCGTGCGAGCGCGCGCTCCCATGCTGACGAGATCGGCGCGGCGCCGAGCTGGAGCACGAGGTCGGGGGCGTGCGTGGCGGCGAAGCCCTCGTCGGCGAAGAGGTGATCGAACGCGGGGCACGCGCCGGGGAGCGAGTCGGTACGGAGCTGGCTCGTGGTCTCGGCGAGGATGGGGAAGCCGGTCGCACGCGCGAGTGTGGCTACGGCCTCGCGAGCGTGCGTCTGCGCGAGCGCCGCGGGGCCGCAGACGATGAGGCCGCGGCGCGCACGACGGCAGGCGGCAGCGACGTCGGCGAGCGCGGCAGCGTCGGGGCGCGGCGGCGGCGGGGCGGGGCGGGGCACAGGCGCCTGGCACGCGGCGTGGGCGAGTGCGGCGAGCTCGGCAGAGGGGGCGATCGGTTCGAGCGGCTTCTTGGCGCGTGCGTTGAGATGGACAGCACCGGGGAGCGGGTGGAGCGCGGCGAAGACGGCCTGCGCGGCGGTGCGGCGAAGCGCGCGGAAGGCGCCGAGCGAGCCGTCGGGGAGACCGAGGTCGACGAAGCGGCGCGCGTGCTCGCCGTAGAGGCGGGTCTGATCGATCGTCTGCGACGCGCCGCAGCCGTGGAGCTCGGGCGGTCGATCGGCGGTGAGCACGAGCAGCGGCAGGTGCGCGTGCGCGGCCTCGATCACGGCGGGGAGGTAGTGCGCGCCGGCAGTGCCCGAGGTGCAGAGGAGGAGCGCGGGGCGTGCGGTCACGCGTGCGTGGCCGAGCGCGAAGAACGCGGCGGCGCGCTCGTCGATCACGTGGTGGCAGCGGAGGCGCGGGTGGCCGACGGCGGCGAGCAGGAACGGCGTCGAGCGTGAGCCGGGGCTCGCGATCACGTCGGTGACTCCGGCCTCGGCGAGGGCGTCGAGCAGCGTCTCGGCCCAGAGCGTGAGCAGGCCGGGCTCGCTCACGCGCGCTCCAGCTCACCGTCGAGCACACCCTCGAGTGCGCCGAGGAGCGCGCCGAGCTTGAGGGTGGTCTCGTCGAACTCGCGGTCGGGATCCGAGCCGGCCACGATGCCGGCGCCGGCGTAGAGTTCAGCCTCGCGTTCGCAGAAGCGGCCGGAGCGGAGCGCGACGACGAACTCACCGTCGCCGTCGGCGTCGAACCAGCCGAACGGTCCCGCGTAGAGGCCGCGCCACGGCTCGGTGCGAGCGACGAGCTCGAGCGCGGCGGCGGCAGGGACGCCCGAGGTCGCGGGTGTCGGGTGGAGCGCGAGGGCGAGGTCGACGATGTGCGCTGGCGCGGCGAGGCGGCCGGTGATCGCGGTGGCGAGGTGCGCGAGCCCGGGGAGCGTGCGCACGTGCGGCGTGGCGGCGACGTCGAGCGCGGTGCAGCGGGGCGCGAGCGCGGCGGCGAGCGCGCCGACGACATGCGCGTGCTCACGGAGATCCTTTTCGGAGAGCGCGAGCTGGGCGGCGTGGCCGGCGGCGCTGACGGCGATCGAACCGGCGAGCGCTTCGGTCTCGACGGTGAGGCCGCGGCGGCGAACGAGCAGCTCGGGCGTGGCGCCGAGGAAGCAGACGCCGCTGGAGAGGAGCGCGAAGCGGGTGCAGCCGGGCTGGGTCTTGGCGAGCTGGCCGAGCAGCGCGGCGGGGGCGAGCGGCGCTGCGAGCAGCAGACGAACCCGGCGCGCGGCGACGGCCTTGGCGAGTCGGCCGGCGGCGACGAGCTCGAGGATGGCGCACACGCGGGCGCGAAAGCCGGCCGCGTCGTCGTCGGTCACTTGGGCGCGCGCGGGGCGGTGGGCGGGCGCGGTGGGCGCGGCGGCGAGGCGTGTGAGCACCGGTGCGAGCGCGGCGCGCGCGTGAGCGTCGCCGGTGCGTGCGGCGATGGTGACAGTCGCGCGCGTGCCGTCGGTGCGGTAGAGCCAGCGCGGCAGGATGAAGCGGCCGGCGCCGAGCGCGTCCCACTCGGGGCCGGCTTGCGCGTCGGGCGCGAAGGGGAGCGCGCCGACGAAGCGCGGCGTCGCAGCGCCAGTGACAGCGAGCGCGGCGAGCAGCGCGCGCGCATCGGCGGTGAACGTCGGGCCGGCGGTGAGCGTGGCGGCGATGCCGACGCCGGCGAGTGCGGGGCCCGTGGGCGGCGCGTAGAGCAGCGCGGTGTCGAGTGTGCCGTCGGGGCCGGTCGCTGCGGCGAGGAACGCCTCGGGCGTGGCGAGCGGCGCGGGCAGCTCGACGAGCGTGAGCGGCGCGGCCGACGGGGCGAGCGCACCGACGGAGGGCGTGGGCCGTGCTGGCTCGAGGTTCATGCCGCCTCTGCGAGGTAGAGGCAGACCACGCCGAAGGTGAGCGGCACGGCGCGCGCCGAGACGAGACCGGCGGCGTGCATCGTGCGGACGAACTCGTCGGGCGGCGGGAACGCAGCGATCGAGCGCTGCAGGTAGCGGTACTCGCGCGCGCCGGAGAGCAGCGCGCCGAGCGCGGGCACGAGCTTCTGGATGTGAAAGCGTGCGAGCGGCCCGAGCAGCCCGCGGCGTGGCTCGGAGAGCTCGAGGATCGCGACGCGTCCGCCGGGGCGGAGCACACGGGCGATCTCGGCGAGCGCGCGCGGGCGGTCGGGCACGTTGCGGATCCCGAACGCCATCGTGCAGGCGTCGAAGCTCGCGTCGGCGAAGCGGAGCGCCTGCGCGTCGCCCGCTTCGAGCGTACAGCGCTCGGCGTGCCTAGCGCGCGCGACTTTGGCGCGTCCGACCTCGAGCATCTTCTCCGACGGGTCGAGCCCGACGACGGTGACGCCCGGCGCGAGCGCGAGCGCCTGCAGCGCGACGTCGGCGGTGCCGGTCGCGAGATCGAGCATCCGCTGGCCGGGGGCGAGCGCGAGCGCGCGCACCGTGGCGCGCCGCCAGCGCTGGTCGATGCCGAGCGACAGCACGCGGTTCACCAGGTCGTAGCGCCGCGCGATGGCGTCGAACATCGCGCCCGAGCCGAGCGCGCTGGAGTCGGGACTACGCTCGAGCGCGGTGCTCATTCGCACCCTCGGGCGCGGGGACCGCGCGGGGAAGCTCGGCCGTGCGCAGCAGCGCCGCCAGCTCGGCGGGCGGGAGCGCCTGCGGCCCATCGGAGAGCGCGCAGCCCGGCTCGTCGTGCGTCTCGACGATGAGGCCACTGGCGCCAGCAGCCAGCGCGGCGCGCGCGAGCGGCAAGATGAGATCCCGTCGTCCGGCGGCGTGCGACGGATCGGCCACCACCGGCTGTCGATGGACGTGCGCGAGCAGCGCGATCGCGCCGACATCGAGCACGTTGCGCGTCGTGGCGTCGAAGCCGCGCAGGCCCCGCTCGCAGAAGACCACAGCCTTCGCGCCGTGGACGAGCAGGTACTCGCCCGCCGAGAGCCACTCCTCGATGGTGGCTGCCATGCCGCGCTTGAGCAGCGCGGGCTTGCCGGTCACGCCGACCGCGCGGAGCAGCGCGTAGTTGTGCATGTTGCGCGAGCCGATCTGCACTAGGTCGGCGTGCGCAGCGACGAGCGCGGCTTCGTGCTCGGCGGTCGCTTCGGTGACGACGCGCAGGCCGTGCGCGTCGGCGGCGTTGCGCAGCCAGAGGAGCGCAGCCTCGCCGTGTCCTTGGAACGAGTAGGGCGACGTGCGTGGCTTGTACGCGCCGCCGCGCAGGAAGCGTCCGCCCGCAGCGGCGACACGACCGGCGAGTCGGTGCATCCGCTCCTCGGATTCGACTGAGCAGGGACCGGCGAGCAGCACCGGTGGCGCTCCGGCACCGAGCGCGACACCGGCGATGTCGACACACGCCGCCTGCGCGTCGATGCGCGGGTGCGTCGACGGCTCGACGGCGACTGACTCGACACCGTCGAGCGCGGCGACGTCGGCGGCGTCGACCGCGGCCGAGTGCGGCTCGACCAGCAGACGCGCGCGGCCGTCGGCAGCGACGAGCGTGCGGGTCCAGATGCCCAGCGCGACCAGCGCGTGGCGAACGCGGGCGGGATCGACTCCAGGGGCAAGCGTGATCAGCATCGGGTGCTCCCTACGACCAGCGCTTGACGGTGGAGTCGGCGACCGCGGCGAGCGCGGCGCGCGCACGGCTCGGCGGCAGCACGGCAAGTCGCGCCTTGCCCGCCTCGACGCGCGCCCGCGCAAACGTCCGCGTCTCGTCGAGCGCGCCGGTGCGAACCAGCCCGGCGCGCAGCTCGGCGAGCAGCGCAGCGTCGGCACCGCCGGACTCGACGGCACCCGCAAGCGGCCCGACAAGCTGCGGCTCACGCGCGAGTGCGATGCAGAGCGGGTAGGTCACCTTCCCTTCGGCGAGGTCGGCGAAGAGCGCCTTGCCGGTCGCCCGCTCGTCCCCGGCGACATCGAGCAGATCATCCACCGCCTGGAACGCGACGCCGAGCTCCTCGCCGTACGCCTCGAGCGCGGCGCACGCGCCATCGTCGAGCCCGCCGGCGCGTGCCCCTGCGCCCATGCCCCAGCGGAAGAGCGACGCAGTCTTGCCGCGCGCCACCTTGAGCCAGGTGTCGAGATCGGGCACCAGCTTGCCGCGTCGCTCGAGCTGGAGCGACTCGGCGAAGATCATCTCCTCGATGGTGTCGAGCAGACCGTCGAGCGCGTCGGGCATGCGGGTCGCGCGCACGCGACGGAGCGCCTCGACGAGCAGCCAGTCGCCGGCGAAGATCGATGCCGCGTTGCCGTAGACCGCGCGAGGCGTGGCCGCGCCGCGTCGCGTGTCGCCGAGGTCGACGACGTCGTCGTGGAGCAGCGTCGCGCTGTGCACGAGTTCCACCGCTACGGCGAGATCACGCACCACGAGATCGGGCGCGTCGCCGCAGCGCGCTGCGAGCGCGACGCAGGTCGGCCGGAGCCGCTTGCCGCCGAGGTCGAGCAGGTGGTGGGCCGCGCGGGCGACCTGTCGCTCGGGCGGCTCGCGCTCGTCGAGCACCAGCGCGACCTCGGCGAGATCAGCGAGGACCAACTCGCGCAGCTTGGCGAGCTCGAGTGCGAGCACGTCGAGCCCGCGCCGAGCGGCGGTCGCCTCGAGGCTGACGAGCACGCCGGGGCCGGGGAGGGTCGGGTGAAGTGCGACGGTGGGGACGGCGGAGACGGGGGCTGCGGGCATCGACGGGGCCTCCGAACCTGAGGTTTCAGGAGTTCGTGAAACCTCGTAGCGTGCAGCGAAGCACCCGTCAAGCCGCGTCGCGTTACAGGCGATGACCGCCGCGTGGCTTTGGATGCCGTGTGGCGTGGGCGCTTGCGGGGGCGGCTGATCAGGCGCGGCGGCGGCGGGCGCGGGGAATGCGCGCGATGACGACGACCGTGAGGGCGGCGAGGGCGAGCGCGAGTAGGGCGAGTGGCGTGTTGGCGCCGTTGGCACCATTGCGGGCGGCGACGGCGCAGCCGTGGTCGCAGAGCAGGGCGGGCGGATCGGCGCCATCGCACGCGCCGAGGTCGATCAGCATCGCGGAGTCACAGCGGCGCTCACCGCACGAAGTGTCGCCGGCGGGGTAGGCGCAGGCGTCGGCGCCGGTGAGCGTGCCGTCGCACGCGCCGGCGCACGGCGGCGCACGGCGGCGCACGGTAGCGCACGGCGGCGCACGGCGGCGCACGGCGGCGAGGTTGTGACGTTCGCGGACGGGACGATCAGGGATGGGACGATCAGGTGCGGCGGCCGCGCCGTCGGCGTCGGCGTCCGATGACGCCGCCGATGACGCCTAGGAGGAGCGCGGCCACACCGAGCGCGAGCAGCGCGGGGAGCGTGCCGCGAGCGGGTGC
>SHYZ01000051.1 GCA_009692535.1 Myxococcales bacterium | reverse complement strand
TTGATCGCCATCGCCTGATCGACGGTGAGCCCCTTCACCCACTCGGTCACCAGCGACGACGATGCGATTGCAGAGCCGCAGCCGAACGTCTTGAACTTGGCGTCCTCAATCACGCCGTCGTCGGAGATGCGGAGCTGCAGCTTCATCACGTCGCCGCACGCCGGCGCGCCGACCATGCCGGTGCCGACGTTGGGATCGTCCTTCGCGAGACTCCCCACGTTGCGGGGGTTCTCGCAGTGCTCAATGACCTTTTCGCTGTACGCCATGATCTGCTCCCGTCGTCCGTTTCGCCTAGTGAGCCGCCCACACGATGCTCTTGAGGTCGATTCCCTCTTTGAACATGTCGTAGAGCGGCGACAAATCCCGCAGCTTCCTGACCTTGCTGACCACGAGGTCGATCACGTGGTCGACCTCCTCTGCCGTATTGAACCGGCCGAGTCCGAACCGGATCGACGTGTGCGCCAGCTCCTCGCCGACGCCACACGCGCGCAGCACATACGACGGCTCGAGCGACGCCGACGTGCACGCCGACCCCGACGACACGGCGATGTCCTTGAGCGCCATCATCAACGCCTCGCCCTCGACGAACGCGAAGGAGACGTTGAGGCTGCCCGGCAGACGGTGCTCCATCGAGCCGTTCACGTAGATCTCGTCGAGCCCCGCGCGGAGCCCGGTGAGCAGCTGGTTGCGGAGCGCGAGCAGGCGCACCGCCTCGGCCGCCATCTCCGCACGCGCGAGCTGCGCCGCAACGCCGAATCCGACGATGCCCGGAACGTTCAGCGTGCCGGAGCGCATGCCGCGCTCATGTCCGCCGCCGTCGATCACCGGCTCGATGCGCACACGCGGCTTGCGCCGCACCCAGAGCGCGCCGACGCCCTTGGGCCCGTACATCTTGTGCGCCGTGATCGACGCGAGGTCGACGCGTGCCGCCTCGACGTCGAACGGGATTTTGCCGACGCCCTGCACCGCGTCAACGTGGATGAGGACGTCCTTCTTTTTCGCCTTCACCGCCGCGGCGATCTCGGCGATCGGGTTCACCACGCCGATCTCGTTGTTGGCCAGCATCAGCGAGACCAGGATCGTGTCGTCGGCGACCGCCTCGACGACCCGCTCCGGTGTGATCCGTCCGTCGGTCTCGACCGGGAGGTAGGTCACGCGGAACCCCTCCTTCTCCAGCCGCTTGCAGGTGTCGAGCGTCGCCTTGTGCTCGGTCGTCGCCGTGATGATGTGACGCCCGCGCTCGCGGTGGAACCACGCCGCGCCCTTGAGCGCGAGGTTGATCGACTCGGTGGCGCCGGAGGTGAAGACGATCTCCTTGCCGCTGCCGCCGATCAGCTCGCCAATCTTTTCGCGCGCGCGCTCCACCGCCTCTTCGGCCTTCCAGCCAAAGACGTGGTTGCGGCTGGCCGCGTTGCCGAACTCCGAAGTGAGGTACGGCAGCATCGCCTCGAGCACGCGCGGATCGAGCGGCGTCGTGGCCTGGTTGTCCATGTAGATGGGGAGCTTTACGGGCATGGCCTAGCGGTGTCCTTCGCTGATGTCGGAGAGCGCGACGTCGTAACGGAACTCGGGGCGAGCGAGGCCTGCAACGAGCGCCGGCCTCGCTGCCGGGTCGTGTCCATGGTGGTTGCAGACAGCGCACTCGGTCTGGAGGCGGACCGGCTCGCAGGTCACACACGACTCGAGGTACGCGAGGCTGGCGACAAGCTCGCGCTCGAGCGCGGTCAGGCGAGCGATGGTCTCGCGCGTCTCGCGCAGGTGCTCCTCAAAGCGCGCGCGCACCAGCTCCATGCCACGCGCTGCCGAGGGAGCACGGCCCCACTCGCGGAGCATCGCCTGAATTTCGGGGAGCGTGAGCCCGGCGTCCTGCAGCTTGCCGATCCATGCGACGCGAGCGATGGCATCGGGACCGTAGAGCCGAAACCCGCCCTCGGAACGCGAGGCGGGCGCGAGTAGCTCGAGCTCCTCGTATAGATGGATCGCGCGGACAGTCTTCCCGGCCGCCTTCGCCAGCTCCCCAACCTTTAGCAACCGGCCCGAGTCCATGACTCATACCTATACGTGAGGTGAAGAGTTGTTACAAGGCTTACCCTCACGTTGACGTATGGGTGGCAGGGTCGGTCGGAAAGCCGTGCGTGCGCCGCCTGCTTGCTCAGCCGACCGCGAGGACGATCTTGCCGAACTGCGCGCGCCCCTCGAGTCGCTCGTGCGCGGCGCGGGCCTCGGCAAGCGGCAGGACGGTGTCGATCACCGGGCTGAGCCGCCCGGCGGCGACGTGCTCGACGATCGCGGCGAGATCGCCCCGCGTCCCCATCGTCGAGCCGAGGATGCTGAGCTGGCGGTAGAAAAGGTGACGCAGGTCGGTCACGGCTTCCCAGCCGCTGGTCGCGCCGCAGGTCACGATGCGCCCGCCGCCCGCGCAGGCGAGGATGCTCTGCTGCCAGGTCGCCTGGCCGACGTGCTCGATAATCACGTCGGCGCCGCGCTTGCCGGTGAGGCGCTTCACCTCGGCGACGAAGTCCTCGCGGTCAGTGCGCAGCGTCGCGTCGGCGCCGAGCCCGGCCGCGCGCTCGAGCTTCTCGTCGCTCGTCGAGGCCGCGATCACGCGCGCGCCGAGGAGCCGCGCGATCGCCAGCGCCGCGACGCCAACGCCCGACCCTGCGCCGAGCACGAGCACCGTCTCGCCCGGCTCGACACGCGCGCGTCCGACCAGCATCTGCCACGCGGTCATGAACGTGACCGGCAACGCGGCCGCCTCGATGGCACCTAGCCCGGCGGGGCGCACGAGCAGGTTCTCCGCAGGCACCACGAGGTACTCGACGCAGCCGCCCGAGACATGCTCGCCGAGCAGCCGGTAGTGACGGCAGCGGTTGTCGCGGCCGGCGAGGCACTCACGACAGCGACGGCAGGAGAGCCCGGGTTGCACCAGCACCGGGGTGCCCTCGGCGAGGCCGGTCACGCCGGGACCGAGCCTCGCGACTGTGCCGGCGATGTCGCTGCCGAGGATGTGCGGGTAGGTGAGCCCGAGGCCTGGCAGGCCGCGGCGCACCCAGAGATCGAGGTGGTTGATCGAGACCGCCTCGACCTTCACCAGCACCTCGGCGACTCCCGGCTCGGGGATCGGGAGCTCCTCGAGCAGGAGCTGCTCGGGTCCGCCGTGTTCGCGAAGCGTGATCGCGCGCATCGCGGCGGACGATACCACCGCGAGCCGTCGCTCAGCTCGCGGTCGAGACCGCTTCGAGTTGGCGGATCACAGTCACCTTGATCTGTCCGGGGAAGGTCATCTCAGCGCTGATCCGCTTGGCGATCTCGGACGACAGCTCGACCGCGCCGAGATCGCCGACCTCGCTCTCGCGCACATAGACGCGAAGCTCGCGGCCACCCTGCACCGCAAACGCATGGTCGACGCCGCGGAAGTTCGCGCCGATCCGCTCGAGGTCGTAGAGCTTGGTCGAGTGCGACTCGGTCTGCTCACGGCGCGCGCCGGGGCGGGCGCCACTCATCGCGTCGGCGGCAGCGACGAGGTAGGCGTAGACCGAGTTCGGCGGCTCGTCTGCGTGGTGCGCACCGATCGCGTTGGCGACGATCTCCGCCTCGCCGAGCCGGCGCGCGTAGTCGGCACCGATCACCGCGTGCGAGCCCTCGATCTCGTGCGTCAGCGCCTTGCCGATGTCGTGCATCAGCGTCGCGCGGCGGCAGAGCTTCACATCGAGCCCGAGCTCGGCGGCCATCATGCCGGCGAGGAACGAGGCCTCGAGCGCGTGCTTCCACTGGTTCTGCGTGTAGCTCGTGCGGTAGTTGAGCCGACCCACCAGCGTGACGATCTCGGGGTGCGCCTTCGGGATCTCGAGCTCGGCGAACGCGCGCCGGCCGAGGTCGACAATTTCGCGGTCGAGATTTTCGCGCAACGACGCGACCCACTTGTGCGGATCCGACTCGGCGAGCGGCGGCGCCGTCCCCTTGCCGAGCTTCGCGAGCGCACGCCGTGCGACCTCGCGCGCCACGCCATCGCCGCTGTCGATGCGCACCTTCTCGCCGCTCTCGTGGAGGTCGAGCTTCACCTTCAGCGCGTCGGCGAGGCTGTTCACCAGCGCACCGTCGGGCGCACCGAGCCGCGCCGCGAGCTCGGGCGGCACCGGCACGTTCGAGAGCAACCGCTCGGTGAGGAAGTGGTGATCGTAGCGCTGGCACGCGATTCCCATCGTGCGCTGGGCCTGCCGCGACCAGCTCGCATCGCTCGCGCTCTGCTCGAGCACGCGGATCGAATGCGCCGCCTCGGCGCGCGCCTCCTCGAGCCACCCGTCACAGAGCTGCGTGCGCAGCGCCGCTGCCGACTCGCCCGCGACCTTCTCAAGCTCGAGCCGCAGCGTGCCCGACACGCCCTCGGCCCGCACGACCTCGCTACGCGCCCGGTCGAAGCGCGACTGGAGCTCGCGCTCGCGTACGGCGATCGCAGCGGCGCGCTCCTCGGCGCGGGTCAGGTCGCCATGACCGGCCTGCTCCTTCCCGACCAGCGCGTCCTCGCGCCGGCCGAGCGCCTCGGTCCGCTTGACTACCTCGGCCTGAACCTTCTCGCGCGTCGCCAGCGCGGCCTCGCGCGCGCCAGCCTCGCTCACCCGTCGCTCCGCAGCGGCCTCGCGCTCAGCGGCCTTCTTGACCGCGTCCGCATCGGCACGAGCCCGCGCGTTGAGGCGCCGCGCCTCGCTGTCGGTCTTGCGTTGCCCCAAGACGAGCATCGTCCCGGCGGCGACTGCGGCGGCGACCACGGGCAGCAGGATCGGCATCGACAACAGGATGCACGCGCGCACGGACGACAGCAAGCGCAGCGCAGCGCCCCGCCCATGCCCGACGCGCCGCGCGCTACGGAGGCGTGAACTGCAGGTAGAGCCCGCTCGTGACCGTCGGCTCATTGCACGAGTAGACGATGCCCGAGGTCGAACCCTGGATCCCCACCGTCGCCGAGAGACCGCTGTCGGTCGGGACGTTCTCGGTCAACGTGTCGTGGTAGCACAGCTCGATCCGGTTGGTCCCCTCGTGGATCGCGGCGCGGATGTCGTACTGCGAGCCGCCGCTGATGTGCGGGATGTGCCAGTTCACCACGAAGCGCCGGTTGGGCGCGGCGCCGAGCGTCTGGTAGCGCACCGAACCACCCGACGGCGGGTAGAGGTCGTCCCAATACGCTGCGATCGTGTCGTTCTCGATGAAGCAGCCGTTCACATAGTCCGACGTCCCCGGGAACGCGATCTTCCCATTCGACACCACCGACAGCGAGGTGCGGCCGATGCCGTAGTAGGTGAAGGTGAACGGGATCGTCACCTCGGTCAGGCAGTCGTCAGAAGCACACGCAACCGACCCGGTGGTCGTGATGTCGTCGCACGGCGACACCGGCCCGAGCGTGTCGGAGCAGCCGCGATAGCCGTAGGCGTCGGTCCCGAAGGTCGCGCACGACTCGTCGTCGTCCGCGGCCGAACCGCACGCGTCATCCACCGGGTAGTCGATCATCCCGTCGGCGTCATTGTCGAGGCCGTCGCCACACTGCGGAGCCGGAATGGGATCGGTCTCGTCATCGTCATCGGCCGACCGGCAGCCCGGCTCGAACGGAAAGTCGATTAGCGTGTCGCCGTCATTGTCGAGCCCGTCGTTGCAGGCGGCGGGCGTGCAGGTTCCACCGTCGCACGCATAGCCAGGGCCGCAGACGAAGTCGACGTCAGTCGCATCGCAGACGCCACCCGGCACGATGGTGCCGCCGATGCGCAGCGAGAAGGTCCCCGCGCCGCCCCACTCACCATCGACCACTGCGAAGTAGTAGTCCCGCGTGGGCGACAGGATCGCCAGCGCGCCGCCGAACGCGCCGCACTCGTCAACCGACCCTTCCACCGAGCAGTCGCCGTGCCGGAGATAGAGCCGACCGGTGAACGTCGCGCCCTCAACGCCAAACCGGAGCTCGGAGAGACTGCGGGTGTTGCGGAAAACGAACACCTGCTCGAGTGAGGTGCCGGTGGTGCCGGTGTCGTCGCACCGCATGGGGGCCGCGAGGAGGTTCGTCCCCGCACTCGTGTCGCCGGCCAGCAAGCCACCCGGGTGATCCACGACCGGCGCGCCCGGCACGCACTCGTCGATCTCGCCGTCGTCGGCCGCCGAGGTGCAGCCCAGATCGGCCGGGTAGTCGAACACAAGGTCCCCGTCGTCATCGATGCCGTTCGAGCAAGCACGGACGGGGTTGGGGAAGTCCTCGTCGTCATCGCTGCGGTTGTCGCAGCCCGGCTCGAGCGGATAGTCGATGAAGGTGTCGCCGTCGTTGTCGAGCCCGTCGTTGCAGAGCGCGATGCGGCAGCGGAAGTCGTCCAAGCCCGGCACTGACTCGCGGCAGGCATGGCCGCCCTCGCAGACGTAGCTCGTGAGCGCGGGATCGCAGACCTCGTCGGCGGCGATTACGCCGGAGACGTCGATTCGGAACGTGCCGCCCGAGCCCCACATTCCGTCCACGAAGACGAAGTAGGTCTCACCGACCGTCGGCGCAAAGGTCACGCTCGAGCCGGTCGCGGTCCCGTCGGCGCTGTCGTTGCACCGCACCTCGGTGCCGGTCGCACAGTCGCCCGACCGGACATAGAGGATCGTGTCGAACCCGGTGCCCGAGTTGTCAGTGCCGAGCGTGAGTGAGGTGAGCGGCGTGGTCACGCGCAGCGCGAAGACCGCCTCGGCCGAATCGGCGCCACCGCAGGTGCCACCGGTCAACGCCGACTCCGACCCGGTACTACCGGTCGCACCGGTGACCGGATCGAGGTACGCGATGGTCTTTCCGGGATAGCACTCGTCGAGCTCGACGCTGTCGGCGGCGAACGCGCAGCCCGGATCGGCGGGGTAGTCGATCAGCGCGTCGGCATCGTCGTCGATACCGTTGCCGCACTCGGGCATCGGCGTCGGATCCTCCTCGGTGTCGTCGTCCACCGTCGTGCAGCCCGGCTCGAACGGGAAGTCGACGAGGCCGTCGGCGTCATTGTCGATCGCGTCACCGCAGGAGTGGTACTCGCACGTCGTCGGCGCGCCGGGCACGAGCGAGCGGCAGATCAGCCCCGGCAGACACGCGGTCGGGTTGCTCGGATCGCATGCGCCGTGGATCACGGTGCGCTCGGTGACCTGCAGCTTGAATGCGCCGAGCGAACCGGGGCCATAGGTGTCGACGATGATGTAGTAGCTGCCGACCGGCACTTCGGGCAGCAGCACCGTCGACGCGCTGCCCGGTCCGATCGAGCCGCCGTCATCGTCGCAGCCGAGCTCGCTGTCGACGCGCCTGCACTCCTCGCGTACGTAGACGACGGTGTCGACCGTGGTCTCGGCGAAGTCGGTCGTGATGAGCAGCGCCGTGGTGCCCGAGGTCACCGAGTAGGCGAAGGCCAGCTCGCCGCCGTACCCGCCGCAGGCCGCGCTCTGGAGCTCGTTCGGGCGCGCCATCGTAAAGGAGCCCATCGCGATCCCGGTGGCCGAGATGTCGGTGATCTCAATCGACGGGCCGCACGCGCCGACGAGCACGTTGAACTCGTCGTTGTCGGCCGCGCTCGAGCAGCCGATCTCCCCCGGGTAGTCAATCAGCCCGTCGAGATCGTTATCCATGCCGTCGGAGCAGGCGGGGCGCGTCGCGGGGTCGGTCTCGTCGTCGTCGGCGGCCGAGTCGCAGCCCGGCTCGTACGGATAGTCCATGACGCCGTCGCCGTCGTTGTCGGTGAAGTCCTCGCACGCGGCCGGGTTGAACTCGTCGTCGTCGACTGGCGACTCGCAGCCCGAATCCTCGGCGAAGTCGATCTTGCCGTCGTCGTCGTTGTCCACGCCGTCGTTGCAAGCGCGCGTCGGATCGGTCTCGTCATCGCCCGCCGCGTCGACGCAGCCGTAGTCGGCCAAGTCGATGAGCGTGTCACCGTCGTTGTCGAGCCCGTCGTTGCACTGCGCCGGGTTCGGCGCCTCGTACAGGTCCATGTTGTGGGCGCAGCCGGGATCGACGTGGTCGATCAGCCCGTCGCCGTCGTTGTCGACCCCGTCGTTACAGTCGGTCGGTGGCGCCGCTCCGCCGCAAGCAGCGAGCAGGCCAGCGAGGACCACGGGCAGAACGGAGAGCGACGATGAACTTGAGCAACGCGCCGTGCGGGACATGGAGCCTCCTGTGAACAGCCCGATATGCTCAGAGCTTGCCGACCGATGCAAGCGCATGCGGTCACCCGGTGGGGCCGGCCCGGGAGGTGGGTGCGATGGGTCACGAGCGGGGCGCGAATCGCCGACTCGGCGCTCCGTGCACACGCCCGCGTGCACGGAGCGCCCTTCCGGTTATGATGCCGCCGGTGAGTCTTCCCGAGTCTGAGCGCGTCGGCGCGTGGATCGTCGGGGGCGCCGGCAACGTCGCGACGACGGTTGCGGTCGGGCTCGCGGCGCTCGCGCGTGGGCTCATCGAGCCGGTTGGGCTCGTCACCTGCGCCGAACCGCTCGCGCATCTGCCGCTCGCACCGCCGGGCGCGTTCGTGCTCGGCGGCCACGAGCTGCCCGGGCGCGATCCACGCGAGACAGCGCGCGGGCTCGCAGCCGAGCGGGTGTTCCGCGAGGACCTCGTGTGTGCGACGGCACCGGAGCTTGCGCGCTATTGCGAAGAGCTCCGCCCCGGGATCGACGGCGCGTGCGGCGCGGCCGAGTTCGCGCGGGTGCGGGCGGATCTCGCGTCGTTTCGCGAGCGGCACCGACTCGCGCGGGTGGTCGTGCTGCATCTCGCCACGACCGAGGCTGCGGTGGCTTTGCCGACCACGAGCGATCCCGACGAGCTGCTCGCAGCGATCACGCGCGACACGGCCAAGCTCCCCGCGAGCGCGCTCTACGCAGCCGCCGCGCTCGACCTCGGCATGGGCTACGTGAACTTCACGCCCTCCGTGGGAGCCGGGCTCCCCGCGCTCGAGGAGCTCGCCCGACGACGCGGCGCGCCGCACGCCGGTGCCGACGGCAAGACCGGCGAGACGCTGGTGAAGACCGCGCTCGCGCCGATGTTCGCGATCCGCGAGCTGCGCGTGACCAGTTGGTTCGGCCAGAACGTGCTCGGCAACGCCGACGGTGCCGCGCTCGCCGATCCGGCGCGACGCGACGCCAAGCGCAAGAGCAAGGGCGCGGCGCTCGGAGAAATCCTCGGCTACGAGCCCGACGCCGACGTGGGGATCTCGTATCTACGCGCGTTCGGCGACTGGAAGGTCGCGTGGGACCACATCGCGTTCGAGGGTTTCGGCGGCGCGCGCATGGCGATGCAGTTCACCTGGCAGGGGTGCGACTCGGCGCTCGCGGCGCCGCTCTGCATCGATCTGCTCAGGCTCGTCGAGCTGGCGCAGCGTCGGGGCGAGCGCGGCGCCCTGCCCTGGCTGGCGATGTTCTTCAAGGCGCCGGTCGGCACGCGCGAGCACCGCCTCGAGGCGCAACACCGGATGCTGCTCGAGCACCTGCTCGGGGACAAGGCGCAACACCGGATGCCGCTCGAGCACCTGCTCGGGGACAAGGCGTGACGACGGCGCGGGGCGTGCTCACGCTCCTCCGCCCGCCCAACGTCTTTACCGCGGTCTCGAACTCGCTGGCGGGGATGCTCATCGTCGGGCGCGTCGAACCGGCGCTCCTCGGCGCATCGGCCGCGCTCTACCTCGCGGGGCTGGTGCTCAATGATCTCTTCGATCGCGAGGTCGATGCTCGCGAGCGACCGGGACGACCGATTCCCTCACGGCAGGTCTCGGTCCGCGCCGCGGCTCGGCTCGGCGCCGCGCTCCTCGCCGGCGGCGTAGCGCTCGGTGCGCTCGTCGGGCCGGCGAGCTTCGCGGTCGCGGGCGGCGTGGCGGCGACGGTGCTCGCCTACGACGGCGGCGTGAAGCGCACCGCGCTCGGCCCGTTCGCGATGGGGCTCTGCCGCGCCGGGAATTTCCTGCTCGGGCTCTCGGTGATGGGCTGGGCTGGCGTCGGCAAGCTCGGCGCAGACGGTGCGCACGGGCCGGTCCTGCTCGGGCTCTACGTCGTCACGCTCACATTTCTCGCGCGCGATGAGGTGCCGGGAAATGCCGCCAAGCGTGCGCGTGCCGGCGTGATGACGCTCGCCCTCGTCGGCGTCGGCGCAGCGGTGTGGCTCGCGACGCGCGCGGCGGCATGGCCGGCTTGGCTCGCGTTCGCGCTGCTGGCCGCGCTCGTCGCAAGAAACTTCGGCCCGCTACTCCACGACGCCTCCGCGCCGCGCACCGGACGCGCCATCGGTGGCGGCATCTTGCTCATCCCGATGCTCGACGCGAGCGTCGTCGCGGCCGCCGGGCACCCGCTCGCTGCGCTCGGCGTTGCGGCGCTGGCGCTGCCGGCGGTCGTGCTCCGTCGCTGGTTCTCACCGACCTGACCGATGCGACTCGGCTACAACACCAACGGCTTCGCGCACCACGCGCTCCCCGACACGCTCACGATCCTCGCCGAGCTCGGCTACCGCGGCGTGGCGCTCACGCTCGACCACGCGCAGCTCGATCCCTACGCGCCCGGCTTCGTAGGCGAGCTCGCAGCGACTCGCGCGCGACTCGCCGACCTCAACCTGCTCCCGGTCGTCGAGACCGGCGCGCGCTTCCTACTCGACCCGCGCCGCAAGCACCGCCCGACGCTGCTCGACGTCGACGCCGCAGCGCGCGCCCACCGCGCCGATTTCATCGCGCGGGCGATCGCCGCCGCCGTCGCACTCGGCGCACCGGTCGTGTCGCTCTGGTCAGGGACTGCCGACGACGCTGCAACGACCGACGCGCTCGACGAACGCCTCGCCACCGAGCTCACTCCGCTCTGCCGCCGCGCCGCCGACGCCGGCGTAGTCCTCGCGCTCGAACCCGAGCCCGGCATGCACGTCGAGAGCCTCGCCGACTGGGCGCGGGTACACGCACGCGTCGCGCACCCAGCGCTCGCGCTCACCCTCGACGTCGGCCACGCGCATCTCACCGAGCCCGACGGCGCGGTCGCCTGTGTGGCGCGCGTCGCGAGCAGCATTGCCAACGTGCACCTCGAAGGGATGCGGCGCGGCGCGCATGAGCACCTCACGCCCGGCGAGGGCGATCTCGATCTCGCCGCCGTCGTCGCGGCGCTCACCGCCGTCGGCTACGTCGGTCCGGCGAACCTCGAGCTCTCGCGCCACTCGCACGACGCCGTCGCTACCGCACGGCGCGCGCGCGAGTTTTTCCGACGGCTCGGCCTGTAGCGCATCGTGCAGCGCGCGCCGCTCAGCGCGCAGCAGCCGGCGTGAGATCGGTGCGCATCGTCGCGCGCCCGCCGGTCGCAGCGCAGAACGAGAACCAGGGCGCAGACTCGACCGCGCCGAAGCGACGCGCCCAGGTCGCGATCCGCTCGAGGTCGGCGGGCACGGCGACCGCCGGCGTGACCAGCACGAAGCCGCCACGCAACGCACGGTCGTTGGCCGTCGCCTCGGGGCGCTCCCCTTTCATCGCAGTCACGATCTCCGCGACGGTGAGCATGCGCACGCCCGCGACGTCGTAGAGATGATAGGCCGCGCCGCCGCTCCTCGGATCGAGGCGCGGCTCGACGAGGATCGGCAGTACCGGGACCTCCGCCGCCGGCACCAGCCCCATCAGGTAGAGCTCGAGCGGCGCGTAAGGCACGCCGTCGCCGCCGTTGGCGACCTTGCCAAACGGCGGGACGATCACCTGGAACCGTCCGTCGGGCGCGCGCTCGCAGTCGGGGGGCCCCGCACCCGCCGGCGCCAGGCAGCGTAGCCGCGTCGGATCAAAGCCGCCAAGCTGCCCGCGCACGCCGACCTCGCCCCAGTGCGGAAACGCAGACAGCCCAAGGCTCGGCGCGATCAGCCCGAGGTACTGCCCCCAGTGGTGCATCGTCTCGTGCAGCGTCGGACCGCCGATGCCGCGCGGGTTGAGCGCGAGCACGATCACCGCGCGCAGCCGCGGGCGCCGCGACGCCACCGACGTGAGCCCACGCCGAAACACGCCGAGCGTCATCACGACGCGCTCGGCCACCGGGAGGTAGCGCCCGCGGATCGAGAAGTTCTCGTCGGGCACGAACAGGTAGAGAAAATCGTAGTCGTCGCCGTGCGTGGCGTAGAACGCATCCAGCGCGGTCTCGAGCTCGACCTTCTCGTCGCCCTGCGCGAGGTTGCGCAGGATCGCCGACACCTGTCGATGCGCGACCGGGTCGGCAACGCTCGCGGCATAGACCCCGGGCGCGCCGCTCGGCTCGCACGGGTCGACCTTTCGCGCCGGCGGTGCGGCAGCCTCGGGCCTCGTCGCGCGCGTCGTCGTCGCCACCGGTGCGCAGCCGACGACGACGCCACAGACCACGACGCAGACGATTGCCAGCCCGCTTGCCATCGTCAGATCTCGGCGAGCAGACCGAGCAGCAGCTCCATCACGTCGGTCGCCGCGTACCGGTCGCGCACGAGCGACGGCGCACGCTCGCTCGAGAGCAGCACCGGCCCGTCCTCGGGACTCGCCGGCAGTCGCCCGTGCGAGCCGCGAATCCCCGACGGGTCGAGCGGGATCACGTCCATCACGTAGCGAAAGCCGAGCTTCTTCTGCGCGAGCCGCAGCATCGCGCGCGCCTTTCCCGCCGCGCCATCGAACAGCAGCTCGGCCGGATCGTAGCCGGGCTTGCGGTGGATCTCGACGCTGCGCGCAAAGTCGGGCGCGCATCCGTCGTCGAGCCAGTAGTAGTAGGTGAACCACGCATCGGGCGCGGCGACCGCGATGAGCTCGCCGGAGCGCGGGTGGTCGAGCCCGTGCGCGCGCTTCTCCTCGTCGCCCAGCACCTCAGCCACGCCGTCGAGCGACCCGAGCGCCTCACGCGCCGCCGGCACGTCCTTTGGGCTTGCGACGTAGACGTGCGCGATTTGGTGATCGGCCACCGCGAATGCGCGTGACGCGCCGACATCGAGCAGCTCGCCGCCCGCGGTGCCGGTGACCGCGCAGAGCCCCGCCTCGCGCAGGCGGCGATTGATATGCACCGGGCGCGTCACGTCGGTGAGCCCGTACTCGGAGAGCGCGACGACCTTCGCGCCCGCGCCGCGCAGGTGCTCGACGAGTGCGCCCACGACCTCGTCGAGCACGCGCGCGGCGAGCACCGCCTCTGGCGACGACGGACCGAAGCGCTGCAGGTCGTAGTCGAGGTGCGGCAGGTAGACGAGCGTCAGCTCGGGACGCTCGCGATCGAAGAGGTCCTGCGCGGCAGCGGCAATCCAGCGCGACGACGCGATCCCCGCGCCCGGTCCCCAGAATTGGAACAGCGGAAACTCGCCGTGCCGCGCGGCGAGCTCGTGCTTGAGCCCCTCCGGCTTGGTGTAGACGCCGGGCAGCTTGCGCCCGTCGGCGAGATAGCTCGGTCGCGGCGTGACCAGCCAGTCGGTCGACGCGTTCATCGCGTACCACCAGAAGAGGTTCGCGGTGCGCGCGCCATGGCGACGCCGCGCGTGATCCCAAATCTTCTCGCCCTCGACGAGCCGGTTCGATTGGCGCCAGAGCCACACCTCGCCGAGCTCGCGGAACAGCCAGCCGTTGCCGACGACGCCGTGCTCGCGCGGCAGCTTGCCGGTGAGCAGCGTCGACTGCGCCGAGCAGGTGACCGCCGGCAGGATCGCGCCGAGCTCCGCGCGAAATCCGTCGGCGGCGAGCGATGCGAGCTTGGGCATGTGCGCCAACAGGCGCGGTGTCAACCCGACGACATCGAGGACGACGAGCGGCCTCACGCCACCGCCTCGAGCACGCGTGCGCGCGCCCACGCCAGCTCCTGCGCGAGCCCCGCGACCAGCGCCGCGTCGGTTTCGGGCCGCTCTCCCTCGGGGAGCACACTCCACGTATACGTCTCCACCTCGAGGTGCGGCGCGGTGCCCGCGGCAGCGAGCGCGGCGGCGAGCGCGGCGGGGAGCCCCGCTGCCGTCGTGCCGAGCACGCCGAAACGCCCGCGGTGAATCGGTACGTGGAAGTGCACGCGCCACGGACCCGCGCGGTCGAGCCCGGCGAGCGCTTCGGGGAGATCCATCGCGCCACCGCCAGGACCGCGCACCTGGTGAAAGAAGCGCGGCTCGTCGAAGGACGCGAGGTGCGCGCGGTCGTCGTCGCGCTCGGGGTGCTCGAGCACGAGCGCGCTCGAAATCTGCACCTTGCCGCAGCGCACGCCGTACGCGTGAAGTGCGGCGAACGCCACGTCCGGCTCTTCACCGACGACCGCCGCGTGGCAGGTGTCGAAACAGACGCCGAGTCGCGCACGCGCGTCGCCGAGCCCGGCGAGGAACCGCGCCGCCTGCGCCACCGTCTCGAGCGCCGCGCCCGGCTCGGGCTCGAGGCAGAGCCGGATCGCACGTTCGATGCGCGCGAGCCCGGCGGCCGCCAGCGAGAGCCCCGCCGCCGCCGCGCCGAGATCAATGCCGACCGCACCGAGCGGCACCGTCGAGATCGTCCCCTCGGTCACGTCATCGGGGAGCAGCCCCGCGAGCACCGTCGCGCAGTCGAGCGTGTAGCGCACGCGCGCCGGGTGATCCCAGCCCGGCTGGAACACGCGCTCCTTCACTCGCGGCGCGTGGAAGCCGCCGTAGGGGAATGCGTTCAATGTAAACGCGTAGAGCCCGGCGTCGTCGAGCGCGGCGCGCAGCGCACGAATGAGTCCAGCGTCGGCGGCCAAGCGCGCGGCCGGCGCGGCGGCGATCCAGAGCCCGATCCCGAGCCGCTCCTCGCCAAGCGCGGCCCGCAACGGCGCAAAGTAGCGCGTGAGCTGTTCGTGCAGCGCCTCGACCGTCTCGCCCGGCAGGACGTTGGTGCAAATCCCGAGGTGCAGCAGCCGTCCACCCGCTGCGAGACGCATCAGCGCGTCTGCCCGCGCAGCACCGAGTTCCCCTCGAAGAGCTCGCGGTCCGAGTCCGGCCCCGCCTCGAGTTCCGCGCGGTCGAGCCGCCCCGACTGCGCGAAGAACTCGACCGGGTTGCCGAACACCACGCGATCGATCGCCTCGGCTGCGAACCCGCGCTGCCGCATCCTCACCGCCGTCTTCGCGACCTTGAGCGGGTCGCTCTTCCCCCAGTCGCACGCGCTGTTCACGATCATGCGCGTCGTGCCGGAGCGCTCGAGGATCGCGACCATGCGGTCCTCGTCCATCTTCGTGTCGGGGTAGATCGAGAAGCCGAGCCAGCAGCCGCTGTCGATCACCAGCGGCACCGTCTCCTCGTTGTTGTGGTCGACGAGCGCACGCTCCATCGGAAAGCCGACCTCGCGGAGCAGCGCCATCGTGCGCTCGACGCCGCGCTTCTTGTCGCGGTGCGGCGTGTGGATGAGCGCGGGCAGGCCGTGCTTTTTCGCCAGTTCGAGCTGCTCGCCGAAGAAGCGGTCCTCGCGTGGCGTCATGTCGTCGTAGCCGATCTCGCCGACCGCGAGCACGCCGTCCTTCTCGAGGTAGCGCGGCAACTCGGCCATCACGCCCTCGTTCACGCGATCGTCGTTCGCCTCTTTCGGGTTGAGCGCGATCGCGCAGTAGTGGCGGATCCCGAACTGCGCGGCGCGGTAGCGCTCCCAACCGACGAGCGTGTCGAAGTAGTCGAGGAAGGTGCCGACGCGCGTGCGCGGCTGCCCGACCCAGAACGCCGGCTCGAGCACGGCGACGACGCCGGCCATCGCCATCCGCTCGTAGTCGTCGGTGACGCGGGAAATCATGTGGGCGTGCGGCTCGAAGATTCTCATGGTCGTTTTTTTCCGGTCTTCCGGTCTCAGGTGCGCAGCGCGGCGGCGACAGCAGCGTCGGGTTCACGGGCCGCGCGGTCGGCAACGAAGGGGCGCGCGCGCGCATCGCCGGCCAGCCGAAGCGCGTGCGCAGCGGCGGCGCGGTGGCGCGAGTCGGGGTGCTCGAGCAAGCCGACCAACTTCGCGACGAGACCGGGCGGCGGGTGGAGCGCGGCCACCGCCCACAGATCGACCGGCACGCTCCGTCCCGCCGCCTCGCGCTCGTGTACATAGTCGAGCAAGCTCGCCGAGAGTTCGGCGTCGGCGCGCGCGGCGAGGCCGGCGATACGCGCGAGCGGCAGCCCGAGGAACACGGCCTTGAGCACCGCCTTGCGGAACTCGTGCGGCGGCAGGTGCCGCGCGCCGTAGCCATCGTCGAGCAGCGCCGCCTCGAAGATCTCCCCCTGGTTCACCCGCACAGCGTCGAGCACGGTGGCGAGCGCCGCAGGATCTCCTGCGACATCCGAGTCGAGCCACGGCAGCGCGCGCAGCACGCCGACCTTCTCGCGCGCATCACCGCTGAAGTAGAGGTCGCGCGCCGCCGCGAGCGTCACCGTGGGCTCGCGCCCCGACGCCGCGAGCAGCAGCGCCACGCGCGCCCCGTCGTCGACCCGCCAGTACTCGCGCGGTGAGGCCGCACCGAGTGGCCCGCGTCCAACCCGACGGCTGGCAGCGGGGAAGAGTTCCGCCAACGCGCCCTGCCCCGCGCTCAGCCCGGCGCACGCCCCGTCGAGCCACGCCGCGCCGTCGACACCGGCGCGAGCAGACACGAGCGCGAGGAGCTCTGACAGCACCGCCGCAGTCTTTGCCGTCGAGCCGACCGTTGTCAATTCGCGGCCGATGCGATCTAGAGTGAAGCCGTGCTCGACGAGACCCTCGTCGCGTCGCTCGCGGTGGAGACGACGGCGACCGCGATCGCCTACGCCACCCTCGGCGCGCTCGCTCGCGTCGCTGGCTGGCGCGTCGGTGTCGTGCTCCTCGCGCATGCGGCCGTCGCAGCCCTCGCCTACGCGCTCGCTGGCCGCAGCGACGGGCTGCTCGTCGCACGCGCGCTCGTCGCGGCGGAAGCGGTCGGTGCTGCCGGCTTGGGCGCGCTGCTCGCACGGCTCGCCGGCGACTCGTCCGTCGGCGCCGCGCTCGCCACCGGCCTCGCGCTCACGGCCCTCTTCGCGCTGCCGCTCAGCGAGGGGTTCGACCCATCGCCCGCTACCCGTGGCCGCGCCGCCGCGCTCTCGCCGCTGCTCGCGACGGCGCGCGCGCACGGCGTCGATGCGCTGCGGCTCCCCGTCCTCTATCGACGCGCGCCCAGCGCGGTGCGCGAATATTCGCTCGCACCGCTTGGCACCTCGTTGCTGCTCTGGGCGCTACCGGGCGCCCTGCTCCTCGCCGCCCCCCTGATCAGAAGGTCGAATGCGAACGCATAGCCTGTACGTCGTCTCTGCCGCCCTCGTCGCCCTCTTCACCGTCGCGTGCAGCGAGTCGAAGCCGACGCTCGCCCCGCAGCCACCGACCGCGCCACCCGCTGCCGCCGCGCAGCCAGCATCCTCCTCCTCCCCAGCCGACCTCGCCGCAGTGCGCGCCGCGATCGACCGCGGCGTCGACTTCCTCGTCAAGTCGCGCGCCGCCGACGGCATGATCGGCGGCCACGGCGGCGTGACCGCGCTCGCGGTGCAAGCGATCGCCCTCGCGCCGTCCCGTCCGCTACCGAACGACCCGCGCCTCGCGCCGACACTCGCCGCGCTCGTCGCCCGCGCACGTCCCGACGGCTCGTTCGCCGACGAGCAGTATCCTGCGTACACCACCGCGCTCGCGATCCTCGCGCTGCAGGCGGCCGGCGCGCACCCCGAGCTCGTCGGGCCGGCGCAGCGCTGGCTCGCGACCGCGCAGCTCGACGAGAGTGACGGCGTCGCGCCGACGCACCCCGAGTACGGCGGCATCGGCTACGGCGGCAAGGGGCACGCCGATCTGTCGAACCTGCACTTCGCGCTCGAGGCACTGCGCGAGTCGCACTTCTCCGAGCGACCCGAAACCTACACACGCGCGATCGACTTTCTCGAGCGCTGTCAGAACCGCACCGAGTCGAACGACCTGCCCGGCGCCACCAACGACGGCGGCTTCGTCTATCGCCCCGGTGACTCCAAGGCGGGCGCGATGACGTCGTCGGGAAGCATGACCTACGCCGGCGTGAAGTCGTTCATCTACGCCGGGGTCTCGGCGGAGGATCCGCGCGTGGTATCGGCGATCGACTGGCTCCGTCGCAACTACACGCTCGAGGAGAACCCCGGGCTCGGTCAGAAGGGCCTCTACTACTACTATCAGGTGTTCTCGCGCGCCCTGTCGCTGCTCGGCCAGCGCGAGTTCATCGACGTCGCCGGACGCACGCACGACTGGTACGGCGACCTCACGCGCGCACTGCTTGCGCGACAGCGGGCTGACGGCTCGTGGGCCAACAGCGACGCGACCTATTGGGAGTCGAACCCAGTGCTCGCCACTGCGCGCGCGCTGCTCGCGCTCGAGTATGGCTACGGGCTCGCGACGCGCGCGAACTGACGCGCTGGCGTGGCGCGCGGCGGCGCTGGCCGCGGCGCTCGCTGTCGGGTGGCTCCGCGCGTCGCAGCCGGAGCCGCGATGGTGAGCCTCTGCTCGCTCGTGCGGCACCGCGGGGCAGCGCCGCTCACCGCGACGCTGCGCCCCGGCGAGATCATCGGCCTCTTGGGCGCGCCGAAGGAGTTGCTGCACCTCGCCGACCTGCTGCTCGGCCGATGCAGGCCGCACGCGGGCCGCGTCGAGCAAGCATCCGCGCAGCGCACCCTGCTCCTGCGTCACGACGACGCACTCCCCTCCGGCCTCGACCCCCGCGACGCGCTGCTCTTTCACGCCGCAGCGTGGCGCATCGCAGCGTCAGATGCCGCCGCCCGCGTCGACGCCGCGCTCCTGCTCGCGGCCGTCGCGCCGCTCATCGCGAGGGTGTACGTCGCAAGGCCGTCGCTCCTGCTCGCGCCCGACCCGACGCTGCTCGCCCCGTCGGAAGCCGCGCTGCTCGCCTTCGCCTCGGCGGCCCGGAGCGGCGAGACGACCATCCTCTGGAACGTGACCGGCAACGACGCGCGACGCGCACTCTCGGACCGCGTGCTGGAAATGACCGATGCGAGCTGACGCGCTCTCGCTCGCACGGCTCGCGCTGCGTCGCGCGCACAAGCTGCGCCCCCTCTTGCCGCTCGTCGTGACCGGCGCGCTGCTCGCCGCGCTCGCGCTAATCGCGACCGCAGGGCACGAGGGCTATTGGTACGTCGGCGGCGATGCCAGCGCGCTGCCCATCGCGGCGCGACTCGCGGCCGCGCTCGTCGGTCTGGTCGCCGCCGTCGCCGCCGCCGTCGCCGTGGTCGACAGCGCTGCGTCCCGTCGAACCCTTGGCGACGCGCCGAGCGGACGCCGTGCCGCCACGGCCATGCTCCTCGGCGATCTCCTCGGTCCGCTCCTCCTCGCCGCAGGCGCAGCGCCAGTCGCGATCCTCGCGCTGCGCGCCAACACTTGCGACCCGACGACCGCGCTGGTCGTCGCCAGCACGCCCGTCGCCGCGCTGCTCGTCGCCGCCACGATCGCGCGCGCCGCGCCCCGCGGACTCGGTGCCCCCTTCGCCATCCTCGCCGGCATCGCCGGTGGCGCCGTCGGCGTTGCGCTCGCGTGGCTCGCCGGCGCGTGACAGCGGTATGCTGCGGTCCGATGTCGGAGCGCGGTGGAGCGAGGGTCGTCGATCGAGCACTCCGCACCGTCGGCACGCGCCTGCTCGCGCAGCGCGTCGCACTCGGCGCCCTCGCCGGCGCCACCCTCGCGCTGCCCGCGAGCCTCACCCTCGCCCACGACGACCAACTCGCCCTCGCCCTCGCCCTCAGCGTCGGACTCGCGCTCCTCGGCGCACTCGCCTGCGCCGCCCGCACGAACCGGCGCGCGCTCGCCGCAACACGCCTCGACCACGCCTACCGCCTCGACGAGCTCACGGCGAGCGCGCGCGCCGTGCTCGCTGGCGACCCGAGCCCGCTCGGTAACAACGTCCTCGCCGACGCAGCCACCGCGCTCGCCCCTCACGCCCCCTGGCGTAAGGCCGCACGCGCCCCAGTCACGCTCTCACTCCTCGCGCTGCTGCTCCCCTTCGCTCCGAGCCTCGGCGCCAGCTCCGCCGACGCGAGGTCATCGCGCGCCCACGCCGTCGAGCGGCGAGCCCCATCGCTGCGGGCGGCAGCGACGCTGTCGGCCACCGCAACGCCCGTAGCAAC
>SHYZ01000050.1 GCA_009692535.1 Myxococcales bacterium | reverse complement strand
TGAAAGCCCTGCGCCTGCACCAGAGGGACCGCGACCCGCATAGTAGCCGCGACTCCGTCGAAGCACAGCACTTGCGAACGCGGCGCGGACCGCACTCGGCGGTTCCGCGACGGCCCTCTGGTCCTGCGCGCTCTAGCAGCGCGCCCGAGGTGCGCGCTCGACTCGCGCTCCGCGAGGGACGGTGTCGTCCTTGTCCTGCCTGCGGTGGGCGACGAGCTTCATCGCAATGAGTGCCTCGGGCGACACGATCGGCATGCCGCCGAAGTCGTAGGGATCGCAAAGTTCGTCCGCGAGGAACGTGAGGTCCTGGTCAGGCTTCTCATTCGGCATCGCGATCATATCGGTGGCGATGCCGTCACTTGCGAAGGGCACGCCAAGGGCCAGCATCGCGAGAACTCCGTGGCGGACGAAGGCCTCCTCGCCATGCCTGCTGAAACCACCACGGAGCTGGAATCAAACCGAGGCGGCCCGAGAGACTCAGCGCGGTCCGCCGCGTTCCCGGTGCGGCTACGAGATCGCGGCGCGCGCTTGAGCGAGGGCGAAGCGGCGGTCGACGACCGAATAGTCGATCGCCTTGAGCATCGCGCCGACGTAGTCCGGCTTCTTCGTGCCGTAGTCGAGGAAGTAGGCGTGCTCCCACGCGTCGATCGCGACGAGCGTCTCCTGCCCAACGAAGAGGCCGACGTGGTGCTCGCTCTGGATCACGTTGTTGCGCACCTTGCCGTCGAGGTAGCTCCAGGTGGTGAGCACCCAGCCGTGCATCGACGCGAGGCCGGCCTTCACGTCGAGCAGCCACTCGTCGACTGAGCCGAACGACGCCGACACCGCCTGCGTGAACGCGGCACCCGGGGTCGAGCCCGGCGCGGTGAGGTTCTCGAAGTAGAGCTCGTGAAGGAAGGTGCCGTTGAAGGCGACCGGCTCGCGACGCTTGAGCTCGGAGAACTCGTTGAACGAGTAGTTCGGCTTGGTGCGATCGGCGCTGGCGAGCTTGAGCTCGATCTCGTTCAGCTTGGCGACATAGCCGCCGTAGAGCGTGAAGTGGGCGCGCAGCTGGCCCTCCGACAGACCTTGGACCTTGCCGATCAGCGACTCGAAGTTTCTTGGCTCTCTGGGCATGGGCAAGGTGGTAGGCCGGTTGGACGACGGCGTCAAGCGAGCGACGGCGTCGTGCGGTGCGGCGGGCGGCGACGCGCCTACTTCCAGAGGCGCGCGTATCGATCGCCGCGCCGGTACTCGCTGCGCAGGCGGTCGACCATGGCGGGCAGGCGCGCGTAGAGCCGACGCGGCGGGCGCGGCTTGCAGCGCGCGAGTACGTACGACGCGATGATCGGCAGCGCGATCGTCGAGTCGACATAGGCGACGACGGTGTCGGGCAGCTTGTCGGGATCGATCTTGCCCCAGCTCACCGCCTCGGCCGGCGTGGCGCCCGAGAGTCCACCGGTGTCGGGGCGCGCGTCGGTGACCTGGATGAAATAGTCGTGCCCCTTCTCGGCGATGCCGAGGATCTCCTGCAGCTGCGGCTCGGTCTGGAGCAGGAAGTTCTTCGGCGCGCCGCCGCCGAGGATCACGACCGCGCTCTTCCCCGGCTGCTTCTTCGCGGTCTTGGTGCGCTTGGCGTCGAGCACCAGCGCGGCCATCTCGGTCACGTCGATCGCGGGATCGATGATCGGCGAGCGCTCGGGATCGGCGGCGTAGATCGCGGCGACGTTGAGGCCGATCGTCGAGTCGCCGGGCGATGCGACCCAGACCGGCAGCTCGAGCGCGTGCGCGGTGGCGAGGATCGACGGCTTGGCCACGCCCAGCTTGCGCGCGGTCTCGAGTGCGTAGCGACCGATGCGATGGTGCAGCTCGGCGGTGCTCATGCGCCGACGGAACTCGTCGGCCATCATCACGCGCATCACCCAGTCGTCGGTTTTGTAGAGCACCTCGGCGGGGAAGAGCACGTCGTAGACGCGGATGATGCCGTCTTCGCGCAGCTGCACATCGGCGGCGCCGGTGGCGACGTCGGCGGTGCCGCGGTAGAGCGGCAGCGCGAGGTCGAAGTGGAGATCGTGGTAGAGGTTCGCGCCCGTCGACACGATGTAGTCGATGAAGCCCGCCTCCATGAGCGGCGTGATCACGCTCGAGAGCCCGGCGGGCGTGAGTGCGCCGGAGATCGACACGCCGACGGTCGCGCCCTCGTCGAGCAGACGCGCGAAGAGCTGGCACGACTCACGGATGCGCGCGGCGTTGTAGGCATTGAAGTAGGTGTCGACGAGATCTGCGACCGCAGGCGAGCCCTGCTGCATCGCAGGCGGACGCAGGCGGCGGCGCGGGTTGAGCTTCGAGGGCGGCTTGCGCGTCGGGGTCGGCATCGCGCGCGACGATAGCAAATGCGCGCGCGCCATGCCGATCGTCGGCGCAGCCTACGCGCTCGTGGTTGATCCCCGACGCTCCGCCGTGCTACGCGAGTCGCACGGAGGACCACCATGGCCAAGGATCTGAAGAACAGCAGCACCCACGAAAACCTCAAGCACGCGTTTGCCGGCGAGTCGCAGGCGAACCGTCGTTACCTCTACTTCGCGAAGATCGCCGACGTCGAGGGCAACCCCGACATCGCCGGGCTGTTCCGCGACACCGCCGAGGGCGAGACCGGCCACGCACACGGCCACCTCGACTACATCAAGCAGGTCGGCGACCCGGCCACCGGCGAGCCGCTCGGCGACACGCGCAAGAACCTCAAGGCGTCGATCGCCGGCGAGACCTACGAGTACACCGAGATGTACCCGAGCTTCGCCAAGAAGGCCCGCGAAGAGGGCTACGAGGAGATCGCTGAGTGGTTCGAGACCCTCGCGCGCGCCGAGAAGTCGCACGCGGGCCGCTTCCAGCGCGCCCTCGACGGCATGAGCGCGTGAAGCAGCTGGTCCGCGCCGACCTGCTCGGTCCTGCTCGCTACGCACCGATCCGCGAGGAGTACCGACGGCGAGTGATCGCGCTCAAGAAGCACCGTCGCGTCGAGGTAGGAGAGCGCGTGTCGCTGGTGTTCGAGAACCGGGACACGCTGCTCTTCCAGCTCGAGGAGATGCTGCGCGCCGAGTCGATCACGTCTGACGCGGCCATCCAAGCCGAGCTCGACGTCTACGACACGCTGCGCCCGACCGCTGCCTCACTGTCGGCCACGCTCTTCCTCGAGATCCCGCGCAACGAGGACGCCAAAGCCGCGCTCCACCGCTTCATCGGCATCGACGAGCATGTCACGCTGGTCATTGGCGAGCACAGCGTGCGCGCCCAGTTCGAGCCGGGTCGCCAGGAAGGGGAGCGGATTTCCGCCGTGCAGTACACGCGCTATCCGCTCACGCCCGCGGCAATCACCGCGCTCGGCACCCCCGGCACGCCGGTCGCCGTGGAGCTCGATCACCCGGCGTATGCGATGCGCGTCGCGCTGTCCGAGGAGAGCCGAGCCTCCCTCGCCCGCGACCTCGACGACTGACGCGACCCACGCGCCCAGCGACAGGCCACTTCGGCCCATGTATCATCGCGCCATGCGTTTTCGCAGAGTCACTCTCTGTGCACTCGCCGTCGCCGCGCTGCTCACGGTTGCCTGCGTCGAGCAGGTCGGCGGCAATGTGCCGACGGGCGGCGCGACCAGCACGGTGCCGGAGCGCGAGCGCTTCCTCCGCCGCGCCTACCTTGATCTCACCGGTGCGCCGCCCTCCGATGCCGAGCTCGTCGCTGGCGTAGAGCGGCTCGCAGCCGGCGCTGCTGCGCGCCCCGAGCTGGTCGCCGACCTGATCGCGAGCGAGGCGTTCGCGACCACGTTCGTCGCCGAGCTCGAGAATCGGGTCTTTGCCGGCGCGGACATGGAGGGCCAGGTGCAGTTCGTCTGCGCGCTCGCTCGCGCCATCGAGCCGGAGTGCCTCGGCTGCGCGCCCGACACGACCGACCAATGTGAGGACTGCGACTGCGCCGTGCTGGTCACGGTCCGCGCCGAGCGCGACCGGTTCCGCGAGGCCGCCGACGACCTGCTCGCCGGCGCGAGCACAGGAGAGCTCGAGCACCGCTACGCCGGGTCGCTCACGTTGCGACGCACACGCGGCACCGTACCGGAAATCGTCGACGGGTTGTTCCGACTCGCGCTCGGCCGCGGCGCCGGTACCGACGAGCTGGCGAACGGGTTTCGCATGACGATCGGCACGTTCCTCCCCGACAACCCGGCCGGGCTGCTGTTCCACCGCTACGGCTCGACGGTCGACGACCTCGTCGCGATCGTCTACGAGTCAGAGCCGTACCGCGAAGCGGTCGTGGGCGGCGTGCTGCGGCGCTACCTCGGGCGCCCCGCGTCCGCCACCGAGCTGCGCCACTTCATCGCCCAGCTCGATCCCGACTCTCCCGACGCGCGCCCGGTGATCGAGGCGGTCGTGTCGTCGCGAGAGTACTTCGCCCAGTGAGGTCGACCATGCAGACGTCCCTGCCAAAACTGCTGCTGTCGCTGCTGCTGCTCGCGACCTTTGCCGCTTGCGAGAAGGCGTACGTCTACGAGTTCGACGAGGTCTCGCTCGGCGCGGACTCGACCGGCCGCGCGCCGCGGGCACGCACCAACAACCAGTTCATCCGCTCGCTCTACGCCGACCTGCTCGCGCGCACGCCCGAGAGCTACGACGTGGTGCTCGAGGGGCCGACCGGCGAAGAGCTCGGCCGCTTCGGCATCGACGAAGAGGCGTACCTGCTGTTCGCGCTCGACGGCGTCGGCGATCCCGCGCCGCTCCGCGAGCTGATCGCTGCGGGGATCACCGGCTCGGAGGCGCTCGCGCTGCCTGCGAAGGACGAAGTGGACGACCCGGCGGCTTTCATCATCGACTGGTTCCGTCGGCTGCTCGGGCGCGAGCCCGCGGCGCACGAGCTGGCGGCGTTCGTCGCTGAGTGGGACGAATACGACGCGGTCGGACCGCGAACCGTGCTGCGCGCGCTCGTTGGATCGCGCGAGTACCAGAGTCAGTAGGAGCGCGGACCATGCGAATCCCCAGACGCACTTTCCTCAAAGCCGCGGGCGTCGCCGGCGTCGCGCTCGCTGCGCGCCGCACGTTCGGCCCGCTCATTCGCACGAGCCACGCCGGCAGCACCGGCCTTGCGGCCAAGCGCGTGGTGATCGTCGCGATCGGCGGCGGGCTGCGCCTCTCCGAGTCGCTCGGCATGGCCGACGGCGCGACGATGCCGAACCTCTTCGGCAGCGTCCCGCTCGTGTCCGGCTTCGGCCCGGGCGCCGTCGGACCGGTGGCGTTCGCGCCCGAATTCGTCGCAGGCACGCCGGCGATCATCCGCCCCGCGACGGCGACCACGCCGCTCCACACGCAAGGCACGCTGGTCACCAACCTGCGCTACGCCGAGGGACCTCCCGGTCACCTCCAGGGGCACTGCACGCTGGTCTCGGGCGCATACAACCAGATGGAGAACCGCGGCGACGCACGCGTGCCGACGCCGACGCTGTTCGAGATCGTGCGCCGCGAGCGCGGCACCGCAGCGACCGACGCTTGGTACCTCTCGGCGGTCGGCGGGTTCTATCGCGCGCTCCAGACCAGCGCCGATCCCGACTTCGGCCCGCGCTTCGCCGGCACCTTCCTCTCCCCCGCCGGACCGATGTCGGCGATCGTGCCGCTGGTCTCGAGCGGCGTGCGTCGCTACCGCTTCGACGGCATGTCGCTGGGCCTGCCGACGATCCAGGACACCCCCGCCGAGGCCGCGGCGGTGCGTCGACTCGGCTCCATTCTTGACGGCAACACGCCCGAGTATGCCGACGGCGAGGTGCGCTCATCGCCGGACGACCGCGCCGCGATCCGCGAGCACCTCGGCGGGCTCTACGCCGATCCGACCTACGAGTCCTTCTACCCCGACTCGGTCGGCATCGGCCTCACTGCCGACGATGGCGGCATCGACTCGACCAACGACGCGCTCACCGTCTATCACGCCGAGCAGATCCTCACGCGCTTCAAACCGTCGGTGATGGTCGTGACGCTGCTCGACATCGACGCCTGCCACCTCGACTACAACGGCTACCTGCGCGGCCAGCTCCTCGCCGACGCGTGCGTGCGCCGCCTCTGGGAGACGATCCAGAGCACCGACGGACTGCGCAACGAGACCGCGCTGCTCGTCGTGCCCGAGCACGGGCGGCACCTCTATCACAACGGTCGCTACCCCGACAGCCTCGGTCGGTCGGGCATCGACCACGGCGAAGGCGACGACGGCGATCGCAACGTCTGGCTGCTCGCGCTCGGCCCCGACTTCCGCGCGGGCCAGGTGATCGCACCGACCGCCATCGCGCAGAGCGGGCGCACCTCGGGCCGCTACGAGAGCGTAGACGTCGCAATGACCGCCGCGTCGATCCTCGGGCATGGCGACGTCCTCGCCGCGAAGCTCACGGCGCTCGGCAAGCGCCCCGGCCTCACGATGCAGGAGCTCTTCAGATGAGCCGCACCGCTTGGCTCGCGCTCGTCACGGCCGCCGCACTCACCGCCGCCTGCACCGACCCGATCGACGCCGGCAGCATCGTGCCCGACGCCGGCTCCGACGACGATCCGCTCGCCGGCATCGTCAACGTCCCCACGCCCGGCTCGCTCGACGAGCTGCACGAGCGCATCATCGCGCGCAGCTGCGCCGGTCAGCCGGGCCTGTGCCACGCGGGGCAGTTCGAGCCCGACCTCTCGACGCCGGCGAACTTCTTTCACAACCTCGTCAACCGACCGGGACTCGAGCAGCACGATCGTCTGCGCGTGCAGCCGGGCGCGCCCGACGACAGCCTGCTGATCGACAAGCTGCGCGGCCGCAACGACGTCACCACCGTCATGCCGCTCGGCGCCGAGCAGCTCGCCGAGGCAGACCTGCTCGCGATCGAGCGCTGGATCGACGACGGCGCGCTGCGCACCCCAGACGCCGACGCTGCGCCGGTGCTGAACAACCCGCCGATGGATCCCGAGGTCGGCCTCTTCGACGAAAGCGGCGAGCGCCTCGACGGCTACGGCGCCACGCTCGTCGCGGTCGGCACCCCGCTGACTTTCCGCATGTCGGTGCGCGACTTTGAGACCCCCGACTCGATGATCCCGTTCGTCGGCCTCGTGCTTCAGCTCCCCGACGGGCGCGCCGTCATTCTCAGCCCCGAAGCCAAGACCGATCCGCAGACCGGCGTGGCGACCTTTGACGCCGCCGGCCCGATGGGCGCCGGCGATCTGCTCGACTTCCGCTTCGACTGGATCGTGCCCGCCGACCTCCTGCTCGTCGGTGGCGAGGCGGTGCCGGCCGCCACCGCGCACCTCAACCTGTTCCTCTTCTACCTCGACGAATTCACCATGGAGGGGATCATCGCGATCCGCATCGTCCCCGACTTTCTGGAGCTCGAGTGATCGTCGGGCCCTCGCTCCTCCTCGTGGTCCTCGTGCTCTTCAGCATCGGTGTCGCGACCTGCGGCCCGCTCACCGCACCCTTCCTCGTCGTCGTGCTGCTCGCGTCCGCCGCAGGCTGCTCGCTGCCCGAGGGCCTCAAGGTGACCGTGCTCGAGGCGTCGCCCGGCCTGCTCGACCCCGCGCGCGATGACGCCGACGATCTCGCGATCCGCGTCGCCTACAAAGATGGCAACGGCGACCTGGGCGGCGGCATCGGCGAGATCCACGACTGCCGCGCCGACGGCGTCGTGACGCGCCTCGTGCTGCCGCCGATCGCGAGCGAGGAGGCCGTCGCGGACGGCGTGGCGATCGAAGGCAAGCTCCTGCTCCACGTCGCCGACGTCGGCGTGCTCGAGCCCGACCTCGCCTCCCCCGCCGCCTGCGTCGAACTCGGCGTCGTCGACGCGCCGCTGACCGACCGCGCCCGCTTCTGCGTCGTGCTCGAAGACCTTGGCGGCGAACGCGCCGGCGACTGCACCGACGAGATCATGATCGCGCTGCCGTAGCGGGCTCTGCCTCGGAAAAGCTCACGGCCGCATTGCCGTAGCGCGCGCCGCCCTACTTGAGCAGGTTCAGCCCCGGCGTGCGCCGCGGCACCGCGAGCGAGCGCACCACCAGCGACTGCGCGACCGCCGCAGCGACGTCCATGTACACCTGCGCCTGCTGCGACTCAGGTGCGCCCACCGCGATCGGCGTTCCGTCGTCACCCGCCTCGCGCACGCGACGTTCGAGCGGAATCTCGCCGAGCAGCGGCACGCCGATCGACCTGGCCAGTCGCGCACCGCCGCCCTTTGAGAACACCTCGTCGTGGTGCCCGCACTGCACGCAGGTGTAGCCCGACATGTTCTCGATCACGCCGAGGATCGGGATCTCGACCTTCTTGAACATCGAGACGCCCTTCACCACGTCGAGCAGCGCGACGGTCTGCGGCGTCGTCACCATCAGCGCCCCCGCGACCGGCACGAGCTGCGAGAGCGAGAGCTGCACGTCGCCCGTCCCGGGGGGCATGTCGATCACGAGGTAGTCGAGCTCGCCCCAGTCGACGTCGTCGAAGAACTGCTTGAGCAGCTTGTGAATCATCGGACCACGCCAGACCACCGCGTCGTCCTGCTCGACGAAGAACGCGGTCGAGATGACCTTCATGCCGAAGTACACCGCCGGCGCGATCCGCTTGTCCGCGGTGCCACCCGCCGGCGACTCCGGCGTGCCGAGCATGTGCGGCACCGAGGGGCCGAAGATGTCAGCGTCGAGCAGCCCGACCTTTGCGCCCCAGCGCTTGAACGACAGCGCGAGGTTGGTCGCCACCGTCGACTTCCCCACGCCCCCCTTGCCCGACGCCACGAGGATGATGTTCTTGATCCGCGGCAGCGCCTGCTTGCCGAGCGGCGTCGGCGCGGGAGCGACGCGCACCTCGAGCTTCACGCGCGTCTCGCCAATCCCCGGCACGCCGAGCAGCGCCGCGAGCAACGCCGCCTCAAAGGCGGTCTGCACCGCGACCGACACCGCCATCGTCGGCAGGTCGACCTTCACCGTCACGTTCGCGCCGTCGAGCTCGACTCGCCGCAGCAGCCCCGACGTGACCACGTCCTTCTCGACACCGGGGTAATGCACCGCTCGAAGCGCATCGCGCACCGCCGCATCCTGAATCGTCGTCACGTTATCGCTTCCCTCTGCCCCGCGCCGCCGCGGGACCCTTCGCTGCGAGATGGCCGAGCTTGGCCCGCTTCACCGCGAGGTACTCACGGTTGTGCTCCTGGGCCGGGACCCAGTGTGGCACCTGCTCGGAAATCGTCACGCCCGCCTGCGCCAGCCCGGCGAGCTTGGCCGGGTTGTTCGTCATCAGCGCCACCGACTGCACGCCGAGCTCGTCGAGGATCGCTGCCGCCTGCTCATAGCTGCGCAGGTCCGCCGCGAACCCGAGCGCGAGGTTTGCGTCGACGGTGTCCTTCCCCTCGGCCTGAAGTGCGTACGCGCGGATCTTGTTGCCGAGCCCGATGCCCCGCCCCTCCTGCCGCAAGTAGACGACGACCCCGTGGCCGGCGGTCGCGATCCGTGCCAGCGCGTGATCAAGCTGCGCGCGGCAGTCACACTTGAGCGAGCCGAGCGTCTCGCCCGTCCAGCACTCGGAGTGCACGCGCGTCGGCACAGCCGCCTTACCGGTGATCTCGCCGCGAACGATCGCGAGGTGCTCCTCGGTGCCAAACTTATAGACCACGAGCCGAAACGCCCCGTGCGGCGTCGGGAGCTCGGCGTCGGCGTAGCGCTTCACGGGATCCATCGGGGGTGGGCGACGAGCCCGAGGGCAGTCTTGTTTTCCACCACGCGGATGTCAACGCCGCACGCACCGGCGTCGCAGCAGACGCTGTCGGTTTGACAGCCAACATGCTCGCCGCTAGAACCGGTGCCTCATGGCCGTTCGTCCGATCGTGACCTATCCCGACCCGCGCCTCCGGCAGGAGACCGTTCCCGTGCTCCGCGTGACCGACGAGATCCGCACCCTCGTCGCCGACCTCGCCGACACGATGCTCGCCGAGCATGGCGCCGGCATCGCCGCGATCCAGATCGGCGCGCCCGAGCGGATCTTCCTCATCGAGGGCGCAGTCGCTGGCGGCGCTATCGGCTCGCCGCCGAAGGTGTTCATGAACCCCGAGATCCTCTGGCTCTCCGACGAGAGCGACACGGCCGAGGAGGGCTGCCTCTCCTTCCCCGACATCTTCGTGCAGCTCAAGCGCCCGACGCGCTGCCGTGTCCGCGCGATGGGCCTCGACGGCGAGCTCTTCGAGACCGAGGGAAACCTACTCCTCGCGCGCGCGATGCAGCACGAGGGCGATCACCTGAACGGCAAGCTGATGATCGACTTCGTGGGGCCACTCAAGAAGGAGATGATCAAGCGCAAGATGAAGCGGTACGCGCAGCGCGAGGCAGAAGACAGCTGAAGGCACTCGGTCGGGCGCGCCGGAGCCATTCCCCGGTAAGCCGATGAACAACCGAGTTGACCGGCTCTGGAGCGACGGCTAAAACCAAGCCATGTCGTCGCCAGTGGCTGAGCGTCCCCGCACGGCGGCTGACCTGCTCCAGTTCGCCGACCTCGCCGACGTCGACCAGTTCATCGACGGGCTGCGCAAGTTCGAGTCGGGCGAGTGGACGCCCGATCAGTTCAAGGTGTACCGGTTGAACCGCGGCGCGTACGGCCAGCGGCAGACCGACGTGAACATGCTCCGCATCAAGCTGCCGGCCGGCGTCGCGAGCGCTGCGCAGCTCGAAGCACTCGGCGATGCGGCCGAGAAGTACTCGCGCGGTTTCGGCCATGTCACGACCCGGCAGAACCTGCAGCTCCACTTCTGCCAACTCGACCGCATGCCCGACCTGATGCGCGACCTCGCCGAGGCCGGGCTCACCACCAAAGAGGCGTGCGGCAACACCGTGCGCAACGTGACCGGATGCCCGATGGCCGGCGCGTGCGCGGGCGAGGCGTTCGATGTGACTCCAGTAGCACACGCGATCGCGCGTGAGTTCGTGCGCCGCCCCGAGTTTCAGTCGCTGCCGCGCAAGTTCAAGATCGCGCTCTCCGGCTGCTCCGACGACTGCGCCATGGGCGCGATCAACGACGTCGGCCTGATCGCCACCGTCGTGGACGGCGTGCGCGGGTTCCGCATGAAGGTCGCCGGCGGTCTGTCGACGACGCCGAATGGTGCACACCTGCTCCACGAGTTCCTCCCGATCGATCGCGTGCTCGGCGCGATCGAGGCGGTGATAAGGACGTTCGACGCGCACGGCAACCGGCAGAATCGGATGCGGGCACGCCTCAAGTACGTCGTGCGCAAGCATGGCGAGGCCGGCTTCCGGCTGCTCTACGACAACGCGCTCGCCGAGGTGCGCGCGGCGGGACGCGAGCTACAGCCGATCGACCTTGCCGACGGAGAATCGCTCTCCCGCTCGCGCACCCTGCCGCTCGCGCCGACCGGCGACCACGCCGCGCTCGGCGAGGGCGCAGGCGAACCGCTGGCGCGCTTTCGCGCGAGCAATGTCCGCGCGCAGAAGCAGCGCGGCTTCGTCGCGGTCACCGTCCGGCTGGTGCGCGGCGATGCCACCAGCGCGCAGTTTCGCGGGCTCGCCGACCTCGCGCGCCGCTTCGGTGACGGCATGGCGCGCTTCACCATCGATCAGAACCTGCTGCTCCGCTTCGTGCCGGAGGCGCGCATCGCCGAGCTCCACGCCGGGCTCGCGGCGATCGGCCTCGCCGAGGCCGGCGCAGGGACCATCGTCGACGTGACCTCCTGCCCGGGCGCTGAGACCTGCAACCTCGCCGTCACCGGCTCGCGTGAGCTCGCCAGCGCCGTGACCGCGCGGCTCGGCGAGGACGACGCGCTGGCGCTCGCGGCATCGGCGGCGGGGCTCTCGGTCAAGGTGAGCGGCTGCCCCAACTCCTGCGGCCAGCACCACGTAGCGGCGATCGGCTTTCACGGCGGCATGCGGCGCGTCGGCGGACGCGTCATCCCCGAGTACACGCTGCACCTCGGCGGCGGCATCGACGCCACGGGCGCGACCTTCGGACGTACGGTCATCAAGGTCCCCGCGCGACGCGCACCGGCGGCGCTGGTGAAGCTGCTCGAGCTCTACGAAGCGAAGAAGGCGCCGGGCGAGGACGCGCTCACCTTCTTCCGCCGCATTCCCGACGACGCGGTCAAGGCCGCAGTCGCCGCCCTCGTAAAAATCGACGAGGCGACCGCACCGGCGGAGGACTTCTTCGATCTCGGCGACACGCGCGAGTTCGAGGTCAAGACCGGCGTCGGCGAGTGCGCGGTCTAGCGATCGAACCCGAGCGACTGCGCGGCGAGCGCGGCGAACGCGGCGAACGCGGCGAACGCGGCGACTGCGGCGAACGCGGCGAGCGCGGCGAGCGCTACACGAGTCGAAGGTGGCTGCGGTTCGGCTTCGGGTGCACCGGCGACAGCACCGGCGACACCGCTGGTTTGGCGGACGTCGCACCGGTGCCAACCACGGGCTCAGCGTCGGCCTCTTTGTCAGTGAGCGAAACCGGCCCATCGGGCCGCAGGTCGCGTGCCACCTCGGGCGGCACACTCTCCGGCCAGACGAGGCCGCGCCCGTCGTCGGCAACGAGTGCATAGACCGACTCCCAGGCGATCACGCAGCGGTGCGGCGTTCCGCGAAACGTGAGCGTCGCCACGACGCCCGCTTCGTCGAACGAGAAGTCCGGAATCGGCGGCACCAACCCGTAGCCGACGCGCAGCACGAGCCGCGCGTCCTGCTTGTGTCGGTCCGGCACGTCGGCGTCGGCACGACGGGCGTCGACATGAAGCAGCACCGGCCCGTCGCGCAGCAGGGCGTCGAGCACCGTGCGCTTGTTCGGCATCGGCGGCTCGACCGCCCCACCACCGGCGGCTCCGTCGCCATCGCCATCGCCATCCTCATCCGCCGCACCGAGTGCCGGCAGCGGCGTCACCTCGGCGACCTCCTTGCCGACGAGCCGACGAAATTCCTCCGCGTCGACGAAGCCAAGGTCGTGCGCGTCGCGCAGCAGCGCGCCTGGACCGTCGAGCTGGGCTCGCGCCACCCGTGCCGACAGTCTCGTCGCGCGTGCAGCGTGTCGCAGCGCCTCAGAGTGCGCCGTCATCATCTCGGCCTCGCCGCGCCGCCAGCGAGCGAGCTCCGCCTCAACCTCGGCGAGCGACTCCTCGAGTCTGCGCGTGACGACGCGCGTGAGGAGATCGTGAATGCGGCCAGCTTCAGGGGTCATCGGGCGACCAAAGGCATCATGCCACGTCCCGGCGCAGCGCCTCGAAGAGGGCGCGCAGGTCGTCGGGGATCGGAATCGATCGGAAGGTCGCGAGGTCGACCGCCGCGCAGGTCACCTTGCCGGCAGCGGCGGGATGGCGCTCGTCGCCCTCACAGCGACTCGCGCGGTAGGCAAAGCTCACCGACTTGGTGCCGATCCGGTCGACTGAGAGTTCGATCTCCACGAGGTCGCCGAACCGGAGCGGCCCGGCGAAGTCGATCTCGGCGCGCACCGCCGGGAAGCCGACCTTGCGTTGATCGAGGAGCTCCCGGTAGTTCGCCGCACCGCCGAGGCGCGCAAAGAACATCTCCTCGAAGGCCACGTGGAAGAAATGAAAGAAGCGCGGGTAGTAGACGATCCCCGCGTGGTCCTCGTCGGCGAAGCGGACACGCAGTTGATGAAGGAACGGCCCAGGCGCGCTGCTCATGCGGCGCCTAGCGTCCCTTGAAGTTGGGCTTGCGCTTCTCCACGAAGGCCGAGATCCCTTCGCGTGCGTCCTCGGAGGTGAAGAGCTGCTGCTGCAGCTCGCGCTCGAACGCCAGCCCGGTCTCGAGCGGCACCTCCCAGCCGGTCTGCACCGCGCGCTTGATCCGCCCGACCGCGCGCGACGCCTTGTGTGGCGGGCAGAACGACTTTGCGAACTCCATCAAGCGCGGCCAGTAGTCCTCGGCTTCAAAGAGGTGGCTCACGACGCCGAGTGCGTGCGCCTCTTCAAAGGAGAAGTTGTCGCCGCGCACCATCATCTCGATCGCCTTCGCTTTGCCGAGGAGGCGCGAGAGTCGCTGCGTGCCGCCGGTGCCGGGGAGCACGCCGAGCGCGACCTCGGGGAGGCCGACCTTGCCGCCGCCCTTGCGAGCCACGCGGAAGTCACACGCGAGCGCGATCTCGAGCCCGCCGCCGACGCAGTGACCGGCGAGCGCGGCGATCACCAGTTTTGGCGTCTGCTCGAGCCGACAGAGCGTCTCGTTGGCGTGGAGGCAGAAGTAGTATTTGAACTCGGGCGTGACGCCGTGAAGCATTGCGATGTCGGCGCCGGCGCAAAAGAACCTCTCGCCCGCGCCGCGCAGCAGCAGCACATGGACCGACTCGTCCATGCGCGCGCGCAGGATCGCGTCGTCGAGCTGCCGGTGCATGTCGTAGCTGTACGCATTGGCTGGCGGATTCGACAGCTCAAGAATCGCGACGCCGCCGTCGGTGGAGTAGTTCACGAGCTGGCTCATGGCGCGCAAACTATACACCCGCGCGCGCGGCCGGCTCCGACGCTGCGTGCTACCCTGCTCGGTCCCGATGGTTGAGCCTGCACCCGTGGCGTCCACGCTGGTCGCGCCACAGACCGCATTCCGCCAGGTGCTGAGTCTCTCCGGGCCGCTCGTCGCCGGCCACGCCGGGAACCAGCTCATGGGCTTCGTCGACGTGGCGATGGTCGGCCGCCTCGGCGACGTGCAACTGGCGGCAGTCGCCATGGGCAACGGCATCTACTTCGCGCTCACGCTGCTCGCGGGCGGCTGCGTGTTCGGCATGGACGCACTCGTCTCGCAGGCGATCGGCGCCGGCGAGACCGCGCGCGCGCGTCGCCTACTCTGGCAAGGGCTTCGGCTCGCCACCCTGCTCGGGTTCCCGGCGATGCTGCTCATCAGTGTCGCGCCGTTGCTGCTCGAGCCGTGTGGCGTCGACGCCGAGACAGCGACCCAGACACTCTGGTTCAGCTGGTCGCGCCTGCTCGGCGTGATCCCCTTCCTCTGGTTCTGCGCCACCCGCAGCTACCTGCAGGCGCTCCACCGGACGCGCCCGATCGTCATCGCCACGATCCTCGCCAACGTCGTCAACTTCATCGGCAACGGGCTGCTCATCTACGGCGACGTCGCGCTCGAGGGCATCGGCCTGCCCGGCATCGGGCTCCCCGCCCTCGGCGTCGTCGGCTCGGGGCTCGCCTCCAGCATCGCGTCGATCGCCGCGGTCGTGGTGCTCGCCCGTGCGGTACGGCGCACGCCCGCGCCGCTCGATCCGACACGACGAGCGCCCGACCGCGAGCTTCAGCGCCGCATCCTGATCGTCGGGGCGCCAGTCGGCTTCCACATCATCGCCGAGATCGGCGTGTTCACGCTGGTCGGCGTGCTCGCCGGCACCATGAGCCCGACCACCGCCGCGAGCCACCAGATCGCGCTCACGCTCGCGAGCTTCACCTTCACCGTGGTGATGGGCATCGCCGCTGCGACCAGCGTCGTCGTCGGGCATGCGGTCGGACGCGGCGACACCCCCGGCGCGCGCGCGGCCGGCATCGCGGGCCTGCGCATCTCGACCGTTTTCATGAGCGCCACCGCGCTCGTCTTCTTCCTCGCGCCGCTCAGCCTCGCGCGCATCCTCACCGACAGCGAACCGGTCGCCCTCGTCGCCGCGCCGCTCATCCTCGTCGCCGCGGTCTTCCAGATCTCCGACGGCATCCAGTGCATCGCCGGCGGTGCACTGCGCGGCGCGGGCGACACGCGCGTAACCTTCTGGGCGCACATGGTCTCGCACTACGGCATCGCGCTGCCGCTCTCGCTACTGCTCGCCTACAAGTTCGGACTGGGCGCCACCGGCCTCTGGTGGGGCCTCGCGCTCGGGCTCAGCGTCGTCGCCGTGTTCCTCACGGTGCGCTTCTTCCGCATCACCTCGCGCGCAATCGCACGCGTGTGAGGACGCGACCGACGGTCACATATCGACGCAGCCGACCGCCATCAGGCAGAGCATTACCGTTTCGGGATTGCCGGGTGGGCACACGGTACCGGCACACGCATCGATCTGCCGGAGCTGCTCCGCGCTGCAATCGATGAGATCCGCCTCGCACCCGACGTTGCATTCCGGGTTCGCGGGCATCCCGGTGCATGCCAAGATCGTGTCGCACGCGTGCATGCACACCGTCGGGATGGAGAGCACGCCGCCGGCATCAGGCACCACGACCGGCGCATCAGGCACCACGACCGGCGCATCAGGCACCACGACCGGCGCATCAGGCACCACGACCGGCGCATCGGGCACCACGACCGGCGCATCGATCCCTGCATCGGTGTCGGAGGTGTCGTCACCGCCACAAGCGACGACTGCGATCACGAACAAGCAAGCCAAGGGGATGCGCATGCGCGCACCCTACCCCAAGGCGTACACGCGGTCGATCAGGCAGCCCCACGGCCGCCCGTACCGACCGTCGCCTACGGCATGCCCGGCATGACGCAGCCGACCATCATCATGCACGCGCCGAACGCACTCGGGTCGCCACCCGGGCAGCCGAGCATGTTGCAGGTCTCGATCTGCATGACCTGCGCCGCAGTGCAGTCCGCGAGGTCTGCATTGCACTGAGCGACGCACTCCGGGTTGGCCATCATCGTGATGCACAGCTCTAACGTCTCGCAGACGCGCGTGCAGGTCGTTGGCATGGTGACCGCGTCGGGGCGCGCATCGGGCAGCGTGGGATCGGCGTCGGCGAGCGGCGCAGGCGCATCGGCAGGCGCGACCGGCGCGTCGACCGATCCGTCAAGCGTCGGCGCGGACGGCGCGTCCGGCTGATTCGTCGGCGCGTCGGCAACGATGGGCGATGCATCCGGGGTGGCAGCGTCGTCGCCGCAAGCAGCGACCACCAAAGCGAAGTAACCAGCGAGGCAACAGGCGAGCAGTGTGCGCATGGGGAGAGCCTATCCCACGTCGTGTCGGTGGTCGAGTTCCCGGCTGTCGCTGTTCCCAGCTGTCGCAGCGGTCGCCGTTGCTAGCGCACGCGCACCAGGCTAGCGCTCGTCCGGGTGCTCATCGAGGAACGCCTGCCGGCTCTCGCGGGTGAGCTCGAGCTCAATCGCGCTCTCGCCTACGCGGACCTGGCAGCCGAGCCGCGAGGTCGCACGCACGTCGAAGGCCTTGTCGAGGATGTCGTTCTCCTCGTCGGACGGCTCGGCCAGCGAAGCCAGCCCGGTGACCACGAAGACGTGGCAGGTCGAGCAGGCGCAGTTCCCGCCGCACGCGCTCCCCATGTGGGCCCCACACGCACGCGCGGCCTCGAGCAGCGTCATTCCCGGCGAGACCTCGACCTCGAGCCCTTCTTTCACGAACCGAACACGCGTCACAAGATCTCCTCAAGCTCGGTGATGCTTCGTCCCGCCATCGCGGCGTCCATTGAGCGATTCATCCGTCGTTCGGCGAACGGCTGCGCCGCGCGATCGAGCGCCTCCACCGCCTCGTGGATGGCGCGGTGGTCGAGGCCTCCGATGCGCACCGCTAGCGCGGCGAGCGCGAGTTCGAGCGCGCTGCGCGTGGCGTCATCGAGGAGCGCCGGGTCCTGCGCCATCGCGGCGCGCGTGGCCGCGATGATCCCGTCGGCCTCGACGCGCTCGGTGAGAAGCAGCCGCGCGGCCTTGTCCTCCTCGGCGTGCGCGTACGAATCGATCAGCATCTGCTCGACCTCGTCATCAGTGAGCCCGTAGCTTGGCTTGACCTCGATCGCGGCCTCGATCCCGGTCGTCTCCTCGCGCGCAGTCACGCAGAGGATTCCGTCGGCATCGACGAGGAAGGTGATCTTCGCCTTCGCCATTCCCGCCGGTCCCACCGGAAGTCCGCGCAGCACGAAGCGCGCGAGTGACCGGCAGTTCGCGACCGTGTCCCGCTCGCCCTGCACGACGTGTAGGTCGAAGCCGGTCTGCTGGTCGGCGTAGGTGGTGAACTCCTGCTCGGCCCCGCACGGTACGCCCGAGTTCCGGTGGATCAGCTTCTCGACGACGCCGCCCATCATCTCGAGGCCGAGCGAGAGCGGCACGACGTCGAGCAGGAGCACGTCATCACGGCGGCGCGACCCGGCGAGGAGATCGGCCTGCACCGCGGCGCCGAGCGCGACCACCTGATCGGGATCGATGTCGGCGAGCGGCGAGCGGCCGAAGAGCTCCGCCACGAAGGCGCGGACGAGCGGGGTGCGCGTGGCACCGCCGACGAGGATCACGCCGTCGAGATCGCGCGCGGTCATCCCGGCATCGGCCAGGGCACGGCGGCAAGTTGACCTGGTCCGCTCGACGATCGGGCGGATCAACGCCTCGAGTTCGGTCCGGTCGAGAGTGCGCACGTACGGCGCGCCCTCGGTCCGCTCAATGCGAAGCTCGGCCACGTCGTCCGACGTCAATGCCTCGCGGGCAGTCCGCGCCGCGTCGAGCACGCGCCTGACCTGCCCCGCGTCGTGCGTTGCATCAACCCCACCGGCGAGCTCGCGCAGCACGACCTCGGCGATCGCGCGGTCGAAGTCGTCGCCGCCGAGTGCGGTGTCCCCGCCGGTTGCACGCACCTGAAACACGCCGCCCGTGAGCTCGAGGATCGACACGTCGAACGTGCCGCCGCCGAGGTCGTACACGGCGAACTTCCCCTGCGCGCCCTTGTCGAGCCCGTAGGCGAGTGCCGCGGCGGTCGGTTCGTTGAGCAGCCGCAACACCTCGAGCCCGGCGAGCCGCCCGGCATCGCGCGTCGCCTGCCGCTGTGCGTCGTCGAAGTATGCCGGCACCGTGATCACCACGCCGTCGAGCGGACCGCCGAGCCGCTCCTCTGCGCGCTCACGGAGGACGCGCAGGATCTCGGCCGAGACCTCGATTGGCGTGACCCGGCGCGTGCCCCCGGCGACGCGAAACCGAACTACCTTGCTGTCAGTGAGGTCGAGGTCATACGGCATGAGCGTACTCGCGGCACGAACCTCATCGGAGCCGCGCCCGACCAGCCGCTTCGCCGACGCAATCGTGTCGGTGGGAAACTCCGCCGCAAGCCGGCGCGCTTCGTCGCCGACCAGCACGCCGCCGCCCGCGCGGTAGTGGACCACCGACGGCAGCAGGGCTCGGCCGCGCGCGTCGCCCAGCACCAACGGTCGCACGCCATCCTCCACCGTCGCGACCAGCGAGTGCGTCGTGCCGAGGTCGATCCCGACCGCGCGCCCCGCACACGCCTCCTTCGCCCGGCTCTCGCCCGGCTCGCCGATCTGCATCAGGCTCACGCCGCCCCCTCCTCGTACCCGGCGCACGCCTCGAGGTAGCGACGGTAGTAGCGCAGCGCGACCAGCTCGCCGCGCGCCTCTGCGAGTGCCGCCGGGTCGCTTGCGCCATCCCACACCGCGAGCTGCGCGCGCAGCACGCCGAGCGACGCGTCCCGACGCACAGTCATCGCCTGCCCGAGCGCGGCCACACGCGCGTGGTCGCCCGCTGCCGCTGCCTCGTCGAGCTCCTCGCGCAGCTCGAGAATCTCGTGTAGAAATGCCGCCGCGACCGGCTGGTTCCCATCGAGGGACCCGGTCTCAAGCGTGACAAGGTACTCGGCGCGCGCCGACTCGTCGCGCAGCGTTCGGTACGCCTCATTCAGCGTCGCCGTGGCCTGCGCCGCGCGCGCTCGGTCAGCCGGCGCCGCACGCACAAACCGATCCGGGTGCAGCCGCTTCGACAGCTCGCGAAACTTCGTCTCAAACTCCGCCGCGTCGACGGCGAAACGTCGCGGCAGTCCGAGCGCGGCGAAGCGATCGATCGCGCGCGCCGGGAGCATCGCCCCGCACCCCTCGCACGCGAGGCCCGTGGCCCCGCTGCACTGCTCACACGCCATGACCGTCGCGTTCCTAGAACTGAATCGACTCGCCGCAGCCGCACGCGCCCTTGGCGTTCGGATTCTCGAACTTGAACCCGTGCCCCATCACGTTGGTCACGAAGTCGAGCGCCGTTCCGTCGAGGTAGACGAGGCTCTTGGGATCGACAAACACCCGCACGTCGCCGTGCTCAATCACGTGGTCGTGCGCGCGTGCCGCGCCCTCGGCCCACTCGAAGAGGTACGCAAAGCCGGTGCAGCCGCCGCCGCGAATGCCGACGCGCAGCGCCGCCTCGGGCGTGCCCCGCTTTTCGGCCTGCCGCCGAATCTCCTTCGCCGCACGTTCGGTGATCGTGATCGCCATGTCCGTGATCCGTCCTGAATCGTCTGTCGTGAGTCGTCCGTCCTGAATCGTCCGGCGTGAGTCGTCCGTCCTGAATCGTCCGGCGTGAGTCGCCCGGCGTGAGTCGCCCGGTGCCGCGAGCCTACTTGGCCGCAGCCTCGAGGCGCGCTTCGCGCTTCTGCTTGAAGTCGGCGATCGCCGCCTTGATCGCATCCTCGGCGAGCACCGAGCAGTGGATCTTCACCGGCGGGAGATTCAGCTCCGCGACGATATGCGTGTTCTTGATCGCCATCGCCTGATCGACGGTGAGCCC
>SHYZ01000049.1 GCA_009692535.1 Myxococcales bacterium | reverse complement strand
GGTTGAACCGGCGCCAGTGGTCCGTGCGGCCGAGGTCGTGCCGTCCACATTGGCCACACCGGCGCGCCCCCGCACCCAGTTTGAGCTCGAGCTCGAGGCGGCGCGTGCCCAGCGGTCGGTGCGCGATGCAGAGCTCGCGGCCAAGCGTGCCGCCGAGCCGGTGCCCGAGCCGGCGCTGCCGATTCCGCCGGGTCGTCCCGCGGTCGGCTCGGTAATCGATCTGCCGCAGCTGCGCATCCAGATCACCGAGCGCAGCCCGGGCGGTCGCCACATGCCGGTCGGTCGGGGCTACCCCGTGCCCACCACCATGCCCGGTGGCGGCCAGGTGCGCGGTCGCTTTGCTACGGCGCAGCGCGGCACCCGCCAGCAGCAGGAGGCGGCCGGCATCGGCCGAAAGAAGCTCCTCCTCGGCAAGAAGATGCGGCTCACGAATGTGACCACGCCGGCCGAGCACAAGCGCGTGATCAAGATGGAGCAGACCATCGCCGTCTCCGACCTCGCGCACCAAATGGGCGTCAAGTCCAACGAGATTCTGAAGAAGCTTTGGGGCATGGGCATGGTCGGCGTGACCATCAACCAGGCGATCGATGAGGACACCGCGGCGCTGCTGGCCGGCGACTTCGGCTTCGACGTACTCAACGTCGGCTTCCAGGAGGAGGCCGCGCTCGCCGTCAAGGAGGACGCCGCCGAGGACCTTCGGCCGCGCGCACCGGTGGTCACGATCATGGGCCACGTCGATCACGGCAAGACCTCACTGCTCGACGCGATCCGCAACACCGATGTGGCGAAGGGCGAGGCGGGCGGCATCACGCAGCACGTCGCCGCGTGGCGCGTCTCGACCGAGAACGCAGGCGATGTGGTCTTCCTCGACACGCCCGGCCACGCGGCCTTCACCGCGATGCGCGCACGGGGCGCGCAGGCGACCGACATCGTGGTGCTGGTCTGCGCGGCGGATGACGGCACGATGCCTCAGACGCTCGAGGCGCTCGCGCACGCGCGTGACGCCAAGGTGCCGGTCATCGTCGCGGTCTCCAAGTGCGACAAGCCGCAGGCGAACCCTGATCGGGTGCGTCAGCAGCTCTCCGAGCACGGCCTTCAGCCCGAGGAGTGGGGCGGCCAGACGATGTTCGTGAACGTGTCGGCCTACACCAAGGTCGGACTCGACAAGCTGCTCGAGGCGATCCAGCTGCAGGCCGAGCTGCTCGAGCTCAAGGCGAACCCCGACAAGCTCGCCAAGGGCGTCGTGATCGAGGCCAAGCTCGACAAGAACCGCGGCCCGACGGTGACCGTGCTGATGCAGGAGGGCACGCTCCGGATCGGCGACATCGTCGTCGTCGGCGAGGCGATGGGAAAAGTGCGCGCGATGCTCACCGCGCGTGGCGGGCAGGTCACCGAGGCGGGCCCGTCGATGCCGATCGACGTGCTCGGGCTCGACGGTGTGCCCGACGCGGGCGACTTCCTCAACGCGCTCGACGAGGAGAAGACGGCGCGGACGATCATCGACAACCGCCGGGACATCCGCCGCAAGCGCGAGCTCCAGGCGACCACCAAGGTCTCGCTCGAGAACATCCTGGAGAAGATCCAGGAGGGGCAGGCCAAGGAGGTCAAGATCGTCCTCAAGACCGACGTGCAGGGCTCGGCTGAGGCGCTGCGAGAGGCGCTGGTCAAGCTCTCGACCGCCGAGGTCAAGGTCAACGTCATCCACTCAGGCGTGGGCGGCATCACCGAGAGCGACGTGAACCTCGCGCAGGCGGGCGGCGCGGTGATCCTCGGGTTCCATGTGCGGCCGGCCGGCAAGTCGGCCAGCCTCGCGGAGCGGGAGCGCGTCGACATCAAGCTCTACAACGTGATCTACGAGGCGCTCGACGACGTGAAGAAGGCGATGCTCGGCATGCTGGCGCCGGTGCTGCGTGAGCGTCCGGTCGGTCGGATCGAGATTCGTCAGACCTTCACGATCCCGAAGATCGGGACCATCGCCGGCTGCTCGGTCATCGACGGCAAGGTGTCGCGCCAGGCGCAGATCCGGCTGGTGCGCGACAGCGTGCAGCTCTGGACCGGTCGTCTCGCGAGCCTCAAGCGCTTCAAGGACGACGTGCGCGAGGTCCTCGCGGGCTACGAGTGCGGCCTCTCGCTCGAGGGCCACAACGACCTCAAGGTGGGCGACATCGTCGAGGCGTACGAGATCATCGAGGAGGCGCCGACGCTCTAGCGCGGCGGGTCGCGCGCGGTGATGGTCGTCGGCGTCTGCCGGCTCGGTCTGATGGTGCCGGAGAGCGGATCGCTCAAGCAGAAGCGGTCCGTGCTCCGTTCCATCGAGGACCGCACGCGGCAAAAGTTTGGCTGTGCGATCGCCGAGGTCGAGGCGCAGGACGCGTGGCAGCGCGGTGTGCTCGGGATCGCGGTGGTCGCGAACGAGCGACGCTTCGTCGAGCGACTGCTCGCCAAGGTGGTCACGTTCGTCGAGGCGCTTGGACTCGCGCGCGTGGTCGAGGACGAGCGCGACTACGTCGTGTACGGCGAAGGGGAGCCGATCGCTTCCGACGGCATGAAGCACTGGGAGCCGAATGAAGCGGGCCCGCCGCTCGCCGGGGTGCGCCGCGCTGGCGTGCGTTTGGGCGTGAGCGCAGCTGTGCGCGGTGGTGTGAGGAGAGGCAAGTGAAAGGTTCTCGCCCCGAGCGGATGGCCGCCACGATGAAGGTCGAGCTGTGTGAGCTGATCGCGAGCTCGCTCAAGGATCCACGCGTCACCAAGGCCGGGCTGCTCACCGTGACCGAGGTGCGACTGACACCCGACCTCGGCACCGCGCGGGTCTACGTGTCGCTCGTCGGCGGAGCGCCTGGCACGGATGAGGTCGCGCTGGCCGCGCTCGGACGTTCGGCGGGGTTCCTGCGGGGCGAGCTGGCACGTCGGCTCGACCTGCGACGCGCGCCGACGATCCACTTCGTGCAGGACAAGACTGGCGAAGAGGCGGCGCGCATCGCGGCGCTGCTCCACGAGGATCCGAGGGAGCCTGATGAGCCTGACGAGCCTGACGAGCCAGATGAGCCAGATGAGCCTGACGAGCCAGATGAGCGGTGACCTCGAGCGCGCGGTCGCGCTGATTTCACCGGCGCGGCGCGTGCTCGTCACCGCGCACCTCGGCCCTGATGGCGATGCAGCCGGCTCGATGTCCGCGCTGGTCGCGATGCTGCGCGAGCAGGGCCGCGAGGCCACGTTCTACAACCCCGATCCGCTGCCGCGCGCGCTCAGGTGGCTGCCGCACGCCAAGAGCCAGAAGAAGAAGCTCTCGGCCTCGGCGCGGTTTGATCTGACCATCGTGGTCGACTGCGGCGATCGCCGGCTGCTCGGCGACGCGTTTCCTCCGCCGGAGGTGACCGGCCCGGTGCTCGCCCTCGATCACCACGCCCATGCGCGACCTTTTGGCGACGTCTTCTACACCGACCCTCAAGCCTCGGCTGTGGGTGTGCTCGTGGCGCGGCTCGCGCGTGCGCTCGGCTGGCCGATCTCTGCCGACGCGGCTGCGGGGATCTACCTCGCGATCGCGACTGACACCGGCTGGTTTCGCTACGCCAACACCACCGCCGAGACGTTCGCGCTGGCAGCCGAGCTGGTCGGTGTCAGCGGCGCTGATCCGAGGGAGATCGCGGCGCGAGTCACCGAGGAGTTCTCGGTCGGACGCTACCGACTGCTCGCGCGCGTGCTCGACGGGATGACGCTCGAGCTCGGCGGCAAGGTCGCGCTGCTCACGATCACCGACGAGATGGTCCGCGCTGCCGGCGCGATCTGGTCCGACACCGACGGGTTCGTGAACTATGCGCGCGCGCTCGCTGGCGTGGAGTGCGGCGTGCTGCTGACGCCGGCAAAAGACGGTGGCGCACGCGTGTCGCTGCGCGCAAAGCGTGGGCCGATCGATGCAGGCGCGATCTGCGCACTGCTCGGCGGCGGCGGTCACGCCGGTGCGGCCGGGTGTCGCGTCACCGGCACAGTGGAAGAGGCGCGGGTCGTGGTGCTTGCCGCGCTCGCCGCCGCGCTTGGCGTTGCAGCGCCGGCAACGCCGACCGCAGCGCCTCCTGCAACGCCGACCGTCGCCGTGGAGAGCTAGCCGTGGGCCGGCGCGGTCCCTCGCGTGGCGTCGACCGTCTGCACGGCGTGCTCGTGGTCGACAAGCCGGCTGGCCCCACGTCCGCCGCCGTGGTCGCGCTGGTGCGGCGCGCGCTCGGCGCGGCCAGCGTCGGGCACACCGGCACCCTCGATCCGATGGCGACCGGCGTGCTGCCGCTCGTGCTCGGCGAGGCGACCAAGCTCGCCGGCCACCTGCTCGCCGATGACAAGGAGTACGAGGGGGAGCTCGAGCTCGGCTTTCAGACCGACACGCTCGACCTCGAAGGGCAGGTGCTCCACCGCGCGCCGGTCGAGGCGGTGCGTGAGGTGACCCGCGCTGCCGTCGAGGCGGGCCTCGTCACGCTCACCGGCGAGCTGCTCCAGCGACCGCCGCTCTTTTCAGCGCTCCACCATGAGGGCCGCCGCCTGCATGAGATCGCGCGCGCCGGCGAGACCGTGACGCCGGCGCTGCGCCCCGTGCGGGTCGATCGTTTCACGCTGCTCTCGTTCGACTCGCCGCGCGCCCGCTTCGTCGTGGCGTGTGGCAAGGGCACCTATGTGCGCTCGCTGGTGCGCGACCTCGGCGAGCGGCTCGGCGTGGGCGCCACGCTGGTCGCGCTCCGTCGCACGCGCGCTGGCCGTTTCTCCCTCGCCGATGCGATCAGCCTCGACGAGGTCGCGCTGCTCGCCCAAGCGCGGCTCGTCACCCCATCGGACGCGGTGGGCCAGCTGCCGCAGGTCCTGCTCACGGCGGCCGACCTCGTCCACGTCCAGCACGGTCGGCAGCTGTTCGCGCCGCCGGGCCTCACGCCGGGCGCGGCGGTCCGCCTCGTGACTGAGCAGGGCACGCTGGCCGCGCTCGCCGAGGAGCGGGCCGGTCGGCTCGCCTACCTTCGGGTCATGACCTACGCCGAGCCCACACCGTGACGGCAGCGGCGCCGGTCATCGACTTGCCCGACTTTGACAGCCTGTGCAGCGCGGCGTTCTTTAGCGACACCGCCACGATCGACGACAAGAACCGCCTCTGGGCCGCGGTGTTGCTCCTGCCCGAGTGGCACTTCATCGCGCAGGCCGACTTTCCCGATGTCCGCCCGTTCATCGCGAAGAACAAGTCAGTCGGCAACGGCGGCTACATGCTGGTGGCCTTCACCGACACCCAAAAGCTCTCCGCCTCCGTACACGAGTTGGGGCTCCTCGATGCCGATGGCAAGGTGAGCTTTCTCTCCATGCCGACAGACGGTCTGCTCGCCACAATCGCCCGCTATGCCGAGCTCGGCGTGGAGGGAATTCACTTCAACTCGGACAGCAAGAGCAGCGGTTTTTTCGCGCCCCTCGACCAGCTGCCGATCATCGTCGCGCACCTCGTGCGCATCGGCCTGCTCCCCAACGACAGCCATCGAACTACAAGTTGACTCCGGGAGTCGCCAAGTGGCAGAGTCCCGGCCTCGCGACCAGAACCGGGCCCCGATAAGGCCCCAGCAATGAAGGAATCGACATGAGCACCAGCTTCGCCTCCAGCCTCAAGAAGGACATCGTCGGGAAGTACGCCCAGAGCGAGGGCGACACCGGCTCGCCCGAGGTCCAGATCGCGCTGCTCTCCGCACGCATCACGCACCTCACGCAGCACTTCGATACGCACCTCAAGGATCACCACTCGCGCCGCGGCCTGCTGAAGATGGTCAAAGCGCGTATTTCGCTGCTCAAGTACTTGAAGTCGACGAGCGTCGGTCGCTATCGCAAGCTGATCGACAGCCTCGGCCTCCGCAAGTAGTCCCGCGCTGCGCGGTAGCGCGCAGCTGCCAGCAGAAGTACCGGGCCCCCGTCGCTGTGGCGGGAGCCAGTAAACCTGAGCTTGGCGATTCCGTTTTTCCATGGTGCCCGTGAGCGCAACCCGCGCGGGCAGCATCGAAGGACCGAGCCGCCAGGCTCCGATTCGAGGAGAACCAGATGAGCTACATCCGTGAAAGTGTGATGTTGGGCGGCAAGGAACTGTCGATCGAGACCGGACGCATGGCCAAGCAGGCCGGCGGTTCTGTGGTCGTGCGCTGCGGCGACACGATGGTGCTCGTGACCGCCACCGCGGCGGCGAAGGTCCGTGAGGGCATGGATTTTCTGCCGCTCACCTGTGAGTACATGGAGAAGACCTCGGCGGCGGGGCGTATTCCCGGCGGCTATTTCAAGCGCGAGGGGCGCTCGACCGAGACCGAGATCCTGACGGCGCGCTTGATGGATCGTCCGTGCCGGCCGCTCTTCCCCAAGGCGTGGCGTTTCGACACGCAGGTGATCGCGACGGTGCTCTCCTACGACGCCGAGAACGCGTCCGACGTGCTGGCGGTGACCGGTGCGTCGGCCGCGCTGATGCTCTCCGATCTCCACTGGGCCGGCCCGCTCGCTTGCGTGCGCGTCGGTCGCGTCGAAGGGAAGTTCATCGCGAACCCGACCTTCGAGGAGCTCAGCCACGCCGACCTCAACCTCACCGTCGTGGTCTCGCGTGACGCGATCGTGATGGTCGAGGGACACGGCAAGGAGGTTGCCGAGGAGGTCGTCATTGACGCGCTCTTCTTCGCGCACACCGAGGCGCAGCCGCTGCTCGACCTGCAGGAGAAGCTGCGCGCCGCGGTCGGCAAGACCAAGCGCGCGTACACCGCGCCGGTCAAGGACGAGGCGCTCGTCGCGCGCGTGAAGGAACTGACGCACGACAAGGTGAAGACGGCGATGGCGAACCGCGTGAAGGCGGATCGCTACGGCGCGCTTGGTCAGGTGAGCGACGAGCTGCGCGTGGCGCTGTGCGCCGTGGGTGCGGCGTACGCCGGTCGTGAGAAGGAGGTCGACTCGGCTTACGAGAGCGTCAAGAAGGCGCACGCTCGTGGCCAGACCATCGACACCGGCTTCCGCATCGACGGGCGTCGGACCACCGAGATCCGCCAGGTCACCGGCGAGGTCTCCGTGCTGCCGCGCGTCCACGGCTCGTCGCTCTTTACGCGCGGCGAGACGCAGGCGTTGGTCTCGGTCACGCTCGGCACCGCGTCGGATGCGCAGCGGCTCGACACGCTGGCGGGCGACGTCACGCGCCGCTTCATGCTGCACTACAACTTCCCGCCGTACTCGACGGGGGAGACCAAGCCGATGCGTGGCGCGTCGCGTCGCGAGATCGGCCACGGCCATCTCGCCGAGCGCGCGATCGCGCAGGTGCTGCCGCGGCAGGAGGACTTCCCGTACACGATCCGCATCGTCTCCGAAGTGCTGGAGTCGAACGGCTCGTCGTCGATGGCGTCGGTCTGCGGCGGCATCCTGTCGCTGATGGACGCGGGCGTGCCGATCACCACGCCGGTCGCGGGGATCGCGATGGGCTTGATGAAGGAGGGCGACAAGGTCGCCATCCTCTCGGACATCCTTGGCGACGAGGATCACCTCGGCGACATGGACTTCAAGGTCTGTGGCACGCGGACCGGCATCACCGCGCTGCAGATGGACATCAAGATCGCCGGCCTTCAGCGCGACCTCCTCGAGGCGGCGCTCCGGCAGGCCAAGGACGGGCGTATCCACATCCTCGGCAAAATGGCCGAGGCGCTCTCGGCGTCGCGCGACGATCTCTCGCCGCACGCGCCGCGCATCTACACGCTGCAGGTCAAGCCGGACAAGATCCGCGACATCATCGGACCAGGTGGCAAGACCATCCGCGCCATCACCGAGGAGACCGGCGTCGAGATCAACGTCGAGGACGACGGCACCGTGTCGATCGCGTCGTCGAACGAGCGCTCGGCCCGCAAGGCGATGGACATCATCAAGGGTCTCACCGTCGAGCCCGAAGTCGGCCAGTTCTACATGGGCGTGGTGAAGCGAATCGTCGAGTTCGGCGCGTTCGTCGAGATCATGCCGGGCACTGACGGCCTGGTGCACGTCTCGGAGCTCGCGGCGGAGCGCGTCCGCTCGGTCGAGGACGTCCTCAAGGAGGGCGAAGAGGTCCTGGTGAAGGTGCTCTCGGTCGATCGCCAGGGGAAGATCCGGCTCAGCCGCAAGGAAGCGCTCGGGCAGAACCCCGACGTGGTCCACAACCACCGCGCCTGAGACGCACGATGGCCGCGCTGCTCGAGGTGCTTCGGCTTCGCGCAGACGCGGTCCTTCCTGCCTACATGACTGACGGTGCCGCCGGCCTGGATTTGGCGGCGGCGCTCGACAATCCGATCGAGCTCGCGCCAGGGGAGCGTGCGCTGGTGCCGACGGGGATCGCGATCGCGGTCCCGGCGGGGCACGAGGCCCAGGTGCGTCCGCGCTCGGGACTCGCGGCGCGTCACGGTGTGACCTGTCTGAACGCGCCCGGCACGATCGACGCGGACTATCGCGGCGAGGTGAAGGTGCTGCTGGTGAACCACGGCCAAGTGAGCGTGACGATCGCGCATGGGGAGCGGATCGCGCAGCTCGTGGTCGCGCCGGTGACGCGCGTCGCGGTGACGGTGGTCGCCGCGCTCGGGGCGACGGGTCGTGGCGATGGCGGCTTCGGGTCGACCGGGCGGTAAGACGCGCGGTGCATCGGTGACTCATCGGGGCTTGCTAAGCCGCTGCTCGGCTAGGTAGAAAGGAGTCCGTGCGCGTCACGGTGCTCTCGTCAGGATCGAGCGGAAATTCGACGCTCGTCGAGTCGGGCCCGACGCGGGTGCTGATCGACGCCGGGCTGACGCCACGCGAGCTGTCGCGCCGGCTGGTGCACGCGCAGACGCGGCTCGAAGACGTCCAGGCGGTCTTCATCACGCACGAGCACTCTGACCACGGGGTCGGCGCGAAGGCGCTGGCGTCGGCCGGGATCGCGGTCTACGCGACGGCGGGTACGGCGAACGCGCTCGGGCTGGGCCAGGCCAAGGTGGTGACCGCGGGCGTGGCGGTGACGCTCGGCGAGCTGTCGGTCACGCCGGTCGCGCTGCCGCACGACGCCGCTGAGCCGGTTGGGTATTTGCTCGGCGAAGGTGAGGCGCGCGCGGGCGTGCTCACCGACTGTGGGCATGCGGCCGCGGACGTTGCGGCGGCGTTCGCCGGCTGCGACCTGCTGGTGCTCGAGACCAACCACGACCCGGTGATGCTCGCGCGGGGACCGTATCCGGCGGGGCTGCGGCAGCGGATCGCTGGCGACAACGGCCACCTCTCGAACCAGCAGGCGGCGGCGCTGCTGATGCAGATGGGCGCGGGGCGGCTCCCGGCCACGCTGGTGCTCGCGCATCTCTCGCTGAAGAACAACCGGCCGGAGCTGGCGCGCGCCGAGATCGAAGGCGCGCTGGCGCGACTCGGGCACAGCGCCCGCGTGCTGATCGCGGCGCAAAAGGTTGTCGGGCCGACGCTCGTCGTGAGCCGGGGGCAGGTGGAGATCGACGTGGCACGGACCGCACAGCTCGCGCTCGGGCTGCCCGAACCGAGTTACGGTCGGGCCCCGGAGACGCGCCGATGATCGCCCGATTCAGCAGACCCGAGCTCGAGCACATCTGGAGCGACGCGAACCGCTACGCCACTTGGTTGGAGGTGGAGCTGGCGGCGTGCGCGGCGATGGAGGAAGAGGGGACGGTGCCGCGCGGGACGGCGGCAGCGGTGCGTGCGCTTGCGGTGGGGCGGCTCGAGCCGGCGCGCATCGACGCGGTCGAGCGGGTGACGCGCCACGATGTGATCGCGTTCCTCACGCACGTCGAGGAGCTCGCGGGCGAGCCGGCGCGCTGGCTGCACCTCGGGATGACGTCGTCGGACGTGCTCGACAGCGCACTCGCGCTCCAGACCGCCGCCGCGCTCGACGCGATTCTCGCCGGGATCGCCGGGCTGCGCGCTGCGTGCGCCCGTCGCGCCGAGGAACACCGACGGACGCCGATGGTTGGGCGCTCGCACGGCATTCACGCCGAGCCGACCTCGGCAGGGCTGACGTTCCTGCGCTGGTACGCCGAGCTCGGGCGTGCGGCAGAGCGGGTGGCGCGGGCGCGCGATGGCATTCGCGTGGGCAAGCTCGCCGGTGCGGTCGGGACGTATGCGCACGTGTCGCCGGCCGTCGAGGCGCGGGCGTTCGCTCGGCTCGGTCTTGCGGCGGAGTCGGTCGCCACACAGATCGTCGGCCGCGATCGTCACGCCGAGGTGCTCGGTGCGCTCGCGCTGCTCGGCACGGCGATCGAGCAGATCGCGCTCGGCGTGCGCCACTGGCAGCGCACCGAGGTCGGCGAGGCGCAGGAGGCGTTCGGCAAGGGGCAGAAGGGCTCGTCGGCGATGCCGCACAAGAAGAACCCGATCCTCTCGGAGAACCTCACCGGGCTCGCGCGGTTGCTGCGCAGCTACGCCGGTGCGGGGCTCGAGGACGTGGCGCTCTGGCACGAGCGCGACATCTCGCACTCCTCGGTCGAGCGGGTGGTGCTGCCCGACGCGACGATCCTCGCTGACTTCATGCTCGCTCGGGCCACGACGATCGTCGCCGACCTCGTGGTCGACAAGGCGCGCATGCGGGAAAACCTCGAGCTGACGCGAGGGTTGCTCCACAGCGAGGCGATCCTGCTAGCGCTGGTGCGCGCCGGGCTGCCGCGGCAGCGCGCGTATGAGCTGGTGCAAAAGAGCGCGCTGGCAGCGCACGAGGGGCGCGGGCTGTTTCGCGAGCTGCTCGGCGCCGACGCGGAGATCGCCGAGCGGCTCACGCCGGCCGAGCTCGACGCCGGGTTCTCGCTCGAGCATCACCTGCGCCACGTCGATGCCATTTACGCGCGCGTACTCGGTACGACGCCAGGAGCAACCGCGTGAACCTTTCTGACGAGCAACTCCACGCCCAGCTTCATCGCACACTCGATCGCACCGACCTTCACGGACTCGGCGAGAAGTACGAGGGGAAGGTGCGTGACTGCTACACCACGCCTGATGGTCGGCGCATCCTCGTCGCGACCGATCGGCTGAGCGCGTTCGACGTGGTGCTCGGCACGATCCCGTTCAAGGGGCAGGTGCTGAACCAGCTCTCGCTCCACTGGTTCGACGAGACGGCGCGTTTCGTGCCCAACCATGTCCTCCACGCGCCCGATCCGAACGTGACGGTCGCGCAGGAGTGCGTGTCACTCTCTGCCGAGTTCGTGATGCGCGCGTACCTCACCGGCGTCACGACGACCTCGATTTGGTACGCCTACGAGCGCGGCGCGCGCAGCTTCTGCGGACACGAGCTACCCGACGGGATGAAGAAGAACCAGCGCCTCGCGCGGCCGATCCTCACGCCGTCGACCAAGGCGGCCAAGGGGGAGCACGATCGCTCCCTGTCCCGCGCAGAGCTGATCGAGAGCGGGGCGATCACGGCTGCGGATTTCGATGAGGCGGCGCAGATGTCGGAGCAGCTGTTCGCCTACGGGCAGGCGCGCGCCGCGGAGCGCGGGCTGATCCTCGTCGACACCAAGTACGAGCTCGGGCGGACGCCCGGGGGGAAGATCGTCTTCATCGACGAGATCCACACGCCCGACAGCTCGCGCTATTGGTACGCCGCCGACTTCGAGGAGCGGATCGCACGCGGTGAAGAGCCACGCGGGCTCGACAAGGAGTACGTCCGGCGCTGGCTGGTCTCCGAGCGGGGGTATCGCGGCGAGGGACCACCGCCCGAGCTGCCGCCCGAGGTGCGCGTCGAGGCGGCGCGCCGCTACATCACCACGTTCGAGCTCCTCACCGGAAGGGCGTTCGTGCCCGACGAAGAGGCACCTGAGCCGCGCATCGAACGCAACCTGGGGATCGACGCATGAAGGTGAAGGTCTACGTCACGCTGAAGGCTGGAGTGCTCGACCCACAGGGGCAGGCGGTCGGAAGGACGCTCGAGCGGATGGGCTTCGCTGGCGTGACCGGCGTGCGCATCGGCGTGCGCATCGGCAAGTACATCGAGCTCGACGTCGCTGACGGGACGCCGCGTGCCGCGCTCGAGGAGATGTGCCGTGGGCTGCTCGCGAACCCGGTGATCGAGGACTTCCGGATCGAGGACTTCCGGAGCGACGGTTGACGTGAAGTTCGGCGTGATTCGTTTCCCCGGCTCGAACTGCGACGACGACGCGCTCCACGTCGTGGGCCGCGTGCTCGCGTCGCAGGGGGCGACAGGAAAGATCCTCTGGCACAAGGACGCGTCGCTCGACGGGGTCGACGCGGTGATCCTGCCGGGCGGCTTTAGCTACGGCGACTATCTTCGCGCCGGCGCGATGGCCGCGCACTCGCCGATCCTCGGCGCGGTGAAGGAGTTCGTGGCGCGTGGTGGGCCGGTGCTGGCGATCTGCAACGGCTTCCAGATCGCGTGTGAGGCCGGGCTGCTCGAGGGTGCGCTGACGCGCAATGCGTCGCTGCGGTTTGCCTGTCGCGATGTCCTGCTGCGCGTCGAGGGACGCCCCACGCCGTTCACGCAGGCGATCCCGGCAGGACGAATCCTGCGCATGTCGATCGCGCACGCCGAGGGGCGCTACGTCCACCCGGACCCGGAGCGACTCGAGCGCGAAGGGCGTGTGATTTTCCGCTACGTGACGGAGGAGGGCGAGGCCGCCGCGTCGGCCAACCCGAACGGCTCGCTCGGCAATGTGGCGGGCGTGACCAACGAGCGCGGCAACGTGCTCGGCCTCATGCCGCACCCGGAGCGGGCGTGCGAGGCGCTGCTCGGTGAGGGCGGCGAGGATGGCCGGCAGCTCTTTGAGAGCGCGCTCGCATTTGCCCGCGGTGAGCCGGCGCGGGTGGGAGGTTGACCGTGGCTGATTCGTCTACCCGCGGCCCACGCAAGAGCGAGCCCGAGATCACGCCGGAAGTCGCGCGCGAGCATGGCCTCTCCGTCGAGGAATTTGCCCGCATCCACGAAATCCTCGGGCGCGCGCCGAGCTACACCGAGCTTGGCGTCTTCTCGGTGATGTGGAGCGAGCACTGCTCGTACAAGTCGTCGCGTCGGCATTTGCGCGGGCTGCCGACCACCGGGCCGTGCGTGATTCAGGGACCGGGCGAGAACGCCGGCGTGGTCGACATCGGCGACGGGCAGGCGGTCGTGTTCAAGATGGAGTCGCACAACCACCCGTCGTTCATCGAGCCGTACCAGGGCGCGGCGACCGGTGTTGGCGGGATCTGCCGCGACGTCTTCACGATGGGCGCGCGGCCGATCGCGCTCGCCGACTGTCTGCGCTTCGGACGCGCCGATCACCCGCGCACCAGGACGCTGGTGCAGGGCGTGGTCGCCGGCATCGGCGGTTACGGCAACTCGTTCGGGGTGCCGACGGTGGCGGGCGATATCGCGTTCGACGAGTGCTACGACGGGAACATCCTCGTGAACGCGTTCTGCCTCGGGCTGGCGCGCGCGGATCGGATCTTCCTCGGGCGTGCGGCGGGGATCGGGAACCCGGTGCTCTATGTCGGCGCGAAGACCGGCCGCGATGGGATTCACGGCGCGACCATGGCGTCGGCGGAGTTCGGCGCCGGCACCGAGGAGAAGCGCCCGACGGTGCAGGTGGGCGATCCGTTCATGGAGAAGCTGCTGCTCGAGGCGTGCCTCGAGTTGATGAACTCGGACTGTCTGGTCGGGATTCAGGACATGGGCGCGGCGGGCCTCACCTCGTCGTCGGTGGAGATGGCGGCGCGCGCCGAGAATGGCGTGGAGCTCTGGCTCGAGCGGGTGCCGGCGCGCGAGACCGGCATGACGCCGTACGAGCTGATGCTCTCCGAGTCGCAGGAGCGGATGCTGATGGTGGTGGAGGCCGGGCGCGAGTCGGAGGCGCTCGCCGTGTTCTCGAAGTGGGACCTCGACGCCGCGGTGATCGGCATCGTGACTGACACCGGGCGCGTGGTGGTGAAGATGGACGGCGAGCTCTACGCCGACATGCCGTCGATGCCGCTCGCGGAGGGGCTCGTGTATGAGCGGCCGATGAGCCGGCCGGTCTGGCTCGACGCGCTGCAGGCTCAGGATCCGCGCGAGGCGCCCGTGCCAGCCGACCTCGGTGCTGCGCTGCTCGCGGTGCTTGGTGCGCCAGGCGTGGCCTCCAAGGCGTGGGCGTTCTCGCAGTACGACCACAACGTGCGGCACGGGACGGTCCTGCGGCCAGGGCAGGGCGACGCCGGGGTCGTGCGTGTGTTTAGCCCCGACGGCGCGCGTGAAAAGGGGATCGCGATCACCGCCGGCTGCAACTCGCGCTTCGTCTACCTCGATCCGTTCGAGGGCGCGCAGCTCGCGATCGCGGAGGCGGTGGCAAACCTGTCGGCGGTTGGCGCCGAGCCGCTCGCCGTGACCGACTGCCTGAATTTCGGCAACCCGGAGCGGCCTGAGATCATGTGGCAGTTCGCCGAGGCGGTGCGCGGTCTCGGCGACGCCTGCCGCGCGTTCGGCACGCCGATCGTCTCGGGCAACGTGAGCCTCTACAATGAGACCGAGGGGCGCGGCATCCACCCGACCCCGATGATCGGCATGGTCGGCCTGATGAGCGATGCGAGCCTCGCCATGACGCAGGGCTTTCGCGGCGCGGGCGATGTCGTCGTGCTGCTCGGCGTGAACACCGACGAGCTCGGCGGCTCGGAGTACCAGAAGACGGTGCTCGGGCAGCTCTCGGGGCGGCCACCGCGCCTCGACCTCGGGCGGGCGCGTGCGGCCGGCGGCGCGGTACGCCGCATGATCGGCGAGCGGCTGCTGCGGTCGGCGCACGACCTCTCCGACGGTGGTTTGGCGATCGCGCTGGCCGAGTGTTGCCTCACCGGCGGCGAGCCGGTAGGCCTCGTCGCACGAATCGACCCGGCGGGACTTCGGCCTGACCACCTGCTCTTTGGCGAGGCACCGGCGCGCTACGTGCTCTCGTTGGCCGAGGAGAGCCTCGCGCGCGTGGTCGCGCTCGCAGCCGAGGCCTGCGTGCCGTGCGCGCTCCTAGGCCGCACCGGTGGCGATCGCCTCGCGCTCGAGGTCGGCGCGGTGCATGTCGAGCTGCCGCTCGCTGCGCTGGCCCAAGCGTTTCACACCGGCTTTAGCCGCGTGGCGGACTAGGAGCGAGCGATGGCCGACCATGGACCGAGGTTCCTCGCGCTGGTGGACGCTGCCCGGGCGCGTATTCGCGAGGTGGACGTCGCCGAGGTGAAGGCGCGCCTCGATCGCGCCGACCGCTTCGTGCTGATCGATACGCGCGAGGAGAGCGAGTGGGCCGCCGGTCGAATTCCGGGCGCGGTCTACCTCGGCAAGGGCGTGCTTGAGCGCGACATCGAGGCGAGGTTCCCCGACCTTCACGCTGACCTCGTCCTCTATTGTGGCGGCGGTTTTCGCTCGGCACTTTCGGCCGACGCGCTTCGTGAGATGGGCTACTCGCGCGTCGCCTCGATGGACGGCGGGATGCGCGGCTGGCGCGCCGCCGGCTACGCCACCGAGAGTTGAACGCCCGCCGCGACGACCGAGCCCGGTGCTGCCAGCTCCTGGCGGGCAGGAGTTGCCATCCGGCGGGGGTGACCACAAGCTCGGGTTCGGATGTTCAGGGCGCTCCTTGCGAGGCTGTTCGGGCCGGGGCCGGTAGTTCGCCCTGCGCCACCGTCGGCGTCACCTGCGCAGCCGGCCGCGCAGCCGGTGGCGTCTCTGCCACGACCGACCGCGCCGCAACGCACCGCGCCGCGACCGACCGCGCCGCGACTGACTGCGGCCCGTCCCGCGGAACCGGCCGCACGCACGACTGCGCCGCAACCGGCCAGCCCGGCCGTGGACGACGTGCTCGCCGACTACCTCTTCACCTGTCCGCCGCCGCTACCGGTGCCCGATCCCGACGAAGTGCGCGCACTCGCGAGCCGCATCGTCCGCCACGCCTCGACCTCGCCCGGCAGCCTGCCGGTCTTCCCTGGCCTCGCCACGAAGATCATCGACGTGCTCGAGCGGCCCGAGGTGGAGATTAACCAGCTGGTCCGGCTGATCCACCAGGACGTGGCGGTCTCGACCAAGATCCTCGAGGTCGCGAACTCGGCGGTCTACGGTGGGAGCACGTCAATCCAAACGCTGCGGGGTGCGGTCGTACACCTTGGGATGCGCGAGGTCGCGGGCATCGCAGTGGCGATGGCCGGGCGCGCGCTCTTCGAGCTTGAGTCCCGCGCGCAGTTCGAAGCCTATGCACCGCTCTGGTCGCGCCTCTACCACGACGCCCTCACCACCGCTTTCACCGCGGGCTGGCTCGCGCAGCGGCTGCGACTGCCTGAATCGGATCGCGCGCTGGTCGGCGGCATGCTGCACGGCATCGGCAAGCCGATCGCGCTCCGGTCGCTGTCGACGCTGCTCGTGGCTGGCAAGGTCGCGCGCCCCTCGGACGGTGTGGTCGAGTACATGCTCGAGGTGGCCCGCGCCGAGTGCGCGGCGCTCGCGGTGAAGCGCTGGCACCTGCCTGCGCACCTGGTCTCGATCGCGGCAGATCAGGGGGGCGATACCCGCGAGCGTTCGGCCGTGGGCCTGGTCGCAGCGCTCGTCGGCCTGCGCTGGGGTTCAGCGGTCGCGCCGATCTTCGTGGCCGAGGCTCGCCGCGAGATCGCAAAGCTCGCGCTCGACGCGCCGCTGCTCCGCGTGCTCACGCAGCAGGTCGGCGAGTACGCCGAGCGCGTCGAGGCGATCCTGCCGTCGCGCTAGCCGCGCTCTTCAAGCGGGACGTAGTGTCGATGCGTCGGCCCGGTGTAGAGCTGGCGTGGCCGCGCGATCTTGGTCGTGGGGTCGAGCATCATCTCGCGCCAGTGGGCGATCCACCCGGGCAGCCGCCCGAGCGCGAAGAGCACCGTGAACATGTTGGTCGGGAAGCCCATCGCCCGGTAGATGATCCCCGAGTAGAAGTCGACGTTCGGGTAGAGCTTCCGCTCGATGAAGTAGTCGTCGGAGAGCGCCGCGTCCTCGAGCTCCTTTGCGATGTCGAGCAGCGGATCCTTGATCCCGAGTCGTGAGAGCACGCGGTCGGCGGCCACCTTGATCAGCTTGGCGCGCGGGTCGAAGTTCTTGTAGACGCGGTGGCCGAAGCCCATCAGGCGGAAGGTCGACGCCTTGTCCTTCGCGAGCGCGACGTACTTCTTTACGTTGCCGCCGTCGTCGCGGATGTTCTCGAGCATCTCGATCACCTCTTGGTTCGCGCCGCCGTGGAGCGGTCCCCAGAGGGCGCAGATGCCCGCCGAGATCGACGCGAAGAGGTTGGCCTTGGCGCTGCCGACCATCCGCACCGTCGAGGTCGAGCAGTTCTGCTCGTGGTCGGCGTGCAGGATGAGCAACAGGTTCATCGCCTTCTCGAGCTCGGGATCGACCTCGTACGGCTCGGCCGGCACGCTGAACATCATGTTGAGGAAGTTCGCGCAGTAGCGGAGGTGGTTCTGCGGATAGACGAACGGCTGGCCGATCGACTTCTTGTAGGCGAACGCCGCGATCGTGCGGACCTTGGAGATGAGCCGCGCGATCGTGATGTCCATCTGCGCGCGGTTGTCGACGTTCAGCGAGTCGGGGTAGTAGGTGCCGAGCGAGACCACCATCGAGGCGAGCACCGCCATCGGGTGCGCGCCGGGCGGGAAGCCGGTGAAGAAGTTCTTCATGTCCTCGTGGATCAGCGAGTGGCGCGTGAGCAGCGTGCTGAAGCGGTGGAGCTGCTCGTGGTTCGGTAGGTCGCCATAGACGAGGAGGTACGAGGTCTCGACGAAGCTCGAGCGGTCGGCGAGCTCTTCGATCGGGATGCCGCGATAGCGCAGGATTCCCAGCTCACCGTCGAGGAAGGTGATCGAGCTCTTCACCGCGGCGGTGTTCACGAACGCGGGATCGAGCGCGACCAAGCCGGTGCGCGCGCGGAGCTGCGCGACGTCGATCGCTTGTTCGCCCTCGGTGCCGGTGATTACGGGGCAGTCGAGACGAATGTCGGAGATGCCGAGGGCTGCGTGCTTGTCCGTGTAGATGGCTGGGGGCATGGGGCGCGGTTGCTCCTCGTCGGAAGGCGGGTCCGGGTAGCTCAGCGTCGGGGAGGGACGGAGAGCGGGGCGCGGTGAGGGTAACATGACGCACGGGGCGTCGGAGAGCGCGTGCTACCGTGCGTGGATGCGAAGTTTCGTCGTCGGTACGTTCGGGGTCGTTGGGCTCGTGCTGGGCAGCGCGTGCGACGGCGAGCCCGGGCTGCCCGATGCCGCCCCGGCTTGCCAGCTCGCGCTCGACTTTGCGGCCGGCGACGATGGGCACCCCGCTCCCTTGGGCTCGTCGCCGAGCGAGGCGCGCGCAGGGCGAGTGGGCGAGGCCGATCTCCCGCCCGATCCGTCGGGGCTGCTCACCTGGCGGCCGGGGGATTTTCTGCTCGCCAACGATCGCGTGGCGATGGTGATCGAGGCGGCCGGGGCGTCCGACCTCTACGATCCGTGGGGCGGTCGGCCGGTCGGCATCGCGCGCGTCGAGGCCGGACGCATGACCGATGCGCCGGCGTTCGGCGAGATCCTGCTGCTCATCGTACGCCAGAGCGTGGTGAGCCGTTCGGTCTCGGTGCTCGCGGATGGGCAGGACGGAGGGCCGGCGATCATTCGCGCCGCCGGCACGCTCGCGCCGCTGCCGTTCTTCGAGGCGATCGTCGCGGGGATTTACAGCGACCTCCACCCCGACATTCCGACGGCGATCGACTATGTGCTCGAGCCGGGCGCAGAATATGTCGACGTCTATTTCGTGCACCGCTCACCGCGCAACACGGTGGCGACGCTACCGTCGATCCTCCACGGCTTCATGTACACGCCGAGGATGCCGCTCTGGGCGCCGCGGGTCGGCTTCGACACCGGTGTGTCGGCGGTGCCTTGGCTCGGCTTCGTCGACGACAGCGGCGCAAGCTTCGCCTACGAGTGGCCGCATGGGCCGCTCGATCCTGGCGTGAGCGTCTCGGGGTTCGTGTCCCGCTTCACCGCTGGCTACGACATCGCGGCCTGCGCCGAGACCCGCCGCCACCACGCGCGGATCACGATCGGCGGTCGCGGACTCGACGGCCTCGTCGAGGCGATGGCGCGGCGTGAAGCGACGCCGCTGCGTGCGGTCACCGGCACGGTGCGCGACGCGGCCGGCGCGCCCGCCGCTGGCGTCAGGGTCCACGCTCGGCTGCCCGAGGGCCAACACCTCACCCGCGCGACGACCGATGCGGCCGGCGCGTTCACGCTCCACGTTCCCGCCGGGGACGTGGTCGACCTCGTCGCGTATCGTCGCGGCGACGAGGTATCCGCGCCCCTGCGCCTCACCGCAGCGCAACTCACCGCCGACCTCGCGCTCGCGGCGACCGGCGTGGTCCATGTCTTCGTCACCGATGCGGCCTCGCTTGGCGCGTTGCCGGCGCGGGTGCAAATGCTTCCGGCGGAGGAGCAGAGAATTCCGTCGCTGCCGCCGGCGCATGGCGAACCGGGCGTGACCGGTGGGCGACTGCACGTCGAGTACGCGGTCACCGGGGAGGCCACGATGGTCGCGCCGGTTGGTGTCTGGGAGGTGGTCGTGTCACGCGGCTACGAGTACGAGCTCTACCGGCAGACCGTGACCGTCGCAGCCGGCGCCACCGTCGAGGTCGAAGCGCTGCTCGACCGCGTGGTCGCGACCGACTCCGCGCTCTGTGCCGACTTTCACATCCACACGCGGCGGTCGAACGACTCGGGCGACGACGCGATCGACAAGGTGCGCGCTGCGGTCGCCGACGGGCTCGAGCTTCCGGTGCGCTCCGAGCACGAATATGTAGAGGACTTTCAGCCGATCGTGGCCGCGCTCGGCCTCGAGGAGTGGGCGCACGGCCTCACCTCAGTCGAGCTGACCAGCATGGAGATCTGGGGGCACATGGGCGTGTTTCCGCTCGAGCCGGAGCCACTCGCCGTGAACGGTGGGACGCCGCTCTGGCAGAGCTTCCCGACGGTGGAGGACCCGGGGGCACCGCTGGTCACGCTGTCGCCCCGCGACGTGTTCGCGGCGGTGCGTGCCCGGCCCGAGCAGCCGACGATCATCATCAACCACCCGCGCGGGTCGACCAACTACTTCGGCTACGTCGGGTTCGACGCGGTGACCGGACTGGTCGATCGGCCGGAGGACTGGGACGAGGAGTTCACGCTGGTCGAGGTGTTCAACGACAGCGGCTGGCTCGCGAACCGCGACGGCACAGTGGCCGACTGGTTTGGGCTGCTCTCGTCTGGGCGACGGGTGTTCGCGGTCGGGTCATCGGACAGCCACTCGCTGTCGGGCTCGCCGGTCGGCTATCCGCGGACCTGTCTGCGCGTCGGCACCGACGATCCGCGTGCCGTCACGCCCAACGGTGTGCGCGACGCGGCCGCAGCCGGACACGCGACCGTCTCCGGCGGAATCTACGTCGATGCGTGGGCTGGTGGCGTCGGGCCGGGCGACGAGCTCCTCGGGGTCGGCGAGACCGTGCCGCTGCGCGTGCGGGTGCAGGCCGCGACCTGGGTCGATGTCGACTTCCTCGACGTGGTCGTCGATGGGCAGACGGTCGAGACGATCGCGATCCTGCCCGCAGACACGGACCCCGAGAACGCGGTCATCCGCTTCGACCGCGAGCTGGTGGTGAACGTGACCGGTCCCGCGAGCTACGTCCTCTTCGCCGCGTACGGGGACGCTGCGCTCGAGCCGGTGCATCCCGGGCGCTCGCCGTTCGGCGTGACCAACCCGATCTTTCTGCGCAGGTAACCCCGCGGCACTCGCACCATCAGGGGCAAGCTTAG
>SHYZ01000048.1 GCA_009692535.1 Myxococcales bacterium | reverse complement strand
ACTACGCCGTCGCTGCGTACGGTAGCAGCACGGTAAACTCGCTGAAGCACCCCTCGTCCGACTCGACGAAGATCGTGCCGCCGTGGAGCGCGACGAGTCCGCGCGCGATGAACAGCCCGAGTCCCGCCGAATCAGGGCTGGACGACGTGTGGTACCGCGATGGGTGCACGTCAGTGAACGGCTCGAAGATGCGTGCACGGACAGCCGGCGACATGCCGATGCCGTTGTCCCAGACCCGCACCCGGGCGCGCCCGTGCTCGTCGTCGACCTGGACACGGATCGCGCCACGGTCGGGCGTGTAGCGGACGGCGTTGACCACCAGGTTCGCGAGCACTTGATGAATGCGATCCGGGTCGGCGTCGATCGGCGCGAGCGGACTCACCACGAGCGAGAGCACGTGCCGACGCTGCTCTGCCAGCGGGACTAGCTCCTCGACGACCGCAGTCGCGATTTCGCCGAGGTCACAAGCGCTGCGCGAGAGCGCGACGCGTCCGGTCTCGAGCCGACTCGCGTCGAACATATGGTCGAGGAGGCGCTTGAGCCGCACGGCGTTTCTGCGGATCACGGTGAGCGGACGCGCAAGCTCCTGTGGCACCTCGCAGGTGCGCCCTTCGGAGATCATGTCGAGGTAACCGACGATGCTCGTCGTGGGCGTGCGGAGTTCGTGCGCGGCAATCGCGATGAACTCGGCCTTGAGCAGGTTCAGACGATCGAGCTCTGCGTTCTTCCGCCGCAGCTGCACCTCCGACTCTGCGAGCGCGCGGGTGCGCTGGCGCACGACGCCGTCGAGGCTTTGGGTCAGCGCGACGAGCTCGCTGTTTGCACGCTCGAGCGCGGCCGACTCCTCACGGTTGCCGGCGGTGAGTCGGGCGATCGTGGCGCGCGCCTCAGCGAGCTCAGCGCCGCTCTCACGGTCGGTCGGCACCAGTTCGCGCAGTGGAGCACCGGTCGGACTCGCCGTGCCACGCGCACCGATCGCAGGAAGCTCCGCAGTGCGCTCCGTTCGGACCCGCCGCCCCTCACCTTCCACCCGCTCACCCATGCTCGAACGGGAGCGTAGCACGGTGACTCGAAAAGTTGCCCGCCCGCCCCGACCCGCGCTTCATAACCATTTATGGAACAGCCTTGCACCCACTGCGGCCAGACGTTCCGCCCGAGCTACGTCTATCAAGTCGCGACCACCGACGGTGAGCGACAGCATTTCTGCTCACTCGAGTGTCGTCGCGCCAAGCTCGGCGTGGAAGGTTTCCGCGCGCGGCGGGCGCGCCGCATCGCCATCCTCAACCAGAAGGGCGGCACCGGGAAGACGACGACTGCGGTCAACCTCGCCGCTGGCGTCGCCGAGCGCGGCTATGACGTGCTGCTGGTCGACACCGACGCACAGGGGAATGTCGGCGCGTCGCTCGGCATCCGAGGCGAGCGCTCGCTCTACCACGTGCTCGTCGAGGGGCATGCGCCCGCGGACGTAGCCGTGCCGGTGCGCCGGAGCCTCGACGTGATCACCAGTGACGCGACGCTTGCGGCAGCGGAAATCTGGCTCGCACGCCAGGAACCGGGCGTGCGGTCGCGCGTGCTGACCCAGCGACTCAACCAGGCGCAGGTCACGCGCCGCTACTCGTACGTCGTGCTCGACTGCGGCCCATCGCTCAATCTGCTCAATCAGAACGCGCTGACCTACGCCGACGAGGTGATTATTCCGGTCGCGTGTGACTACCTCGCGCTGATCGGCGTGAAGCAGGTGATGCAGACGATCCGCGACATCGAGCGGCACCTGTCGCACTCCGTGCGTGTCTCGGCGGTGCTGCCGACGTTCTTCGACGGCAGGACGCGCCTCTCACGCGAGTCGTTCTCGACGCTCAAGGACCACTTCCGCCAACGCTGTCTCGATCCGATCCGACACAACACGCGGCTCGCCGAGGCGCCCGCGCATCGCAAGACGATCTTCGAGCACGCGCCCGACTCGCACGGCGCATCCGATTACGCCCGCGTGGTGGACTGGATCACCGGGCAGTCGGCGACTGACGCGCCGGCGGCACAAGCGTCGTCGCAGGCGGTGGCCCAGTGAGCAAGCTCCTCGATGGAGACATCGCCAGCGAGACGGCCGCGATCCTTGCCGAGGAGTTCTACGGCAAGAGCGAGCTCAACCAAACTAAAGGCACGACGCGTTCGGCGAAGGGCCGGCCGACGCACTACAAGATCGTCTGCATCTCGCTCTACAACGAGGACATCGAGCGGCTCGAGGCGATGGTGGCCGAGCTAAAGCAGAGCGGTCACACCAAGGCGAACAAGAGCGCGGTGATCCGCTACGCGCTCGACGCGGTCGACATCGGCAAGATGCCGCGCGGTTACTAGCAGACGTGTCGGCGCTTGCTGACTGCGACCTGATGGTCGGTCGACATCGGCAAGATGCCGCGTGGTTACCAGCAGCGCGTGCCTTGCAGGAACTGCTGGCGCGCTAGAAGGCGCCGGGGGGCGCCGGCAGCACCAGCTCGTCGGCGCGCTCACGCAGAAGCTTGAGCACCGTGTCGTTCACCGTGTCGCCGCGCTCGAAGATGCCCTTGAGCAGCTCGTCGACCTCGCGGTACTCGCGGAACTTCTCGACGTACTCATCAAAGCGGAGCTTCTTGATGAGACGGCCACGGTGCTTGGCGTAGCCACCGATCTCGCACGTGCCGAGCGTGGCGTCGAACCGCTCAAGGTACGTTCGATAGTCGAGCGTCTGCTCGTCGGTCACGGCACCCATGATGCAACCGTAGCGCGAGCCAACCCTTCAGCGCAACACGACGAGCACGTAGAAGTCGTAGAGCGCGTGGGCGTAGACAGCGTGCGCGAGCGAGCGGAAGTAGAAGACCGCGGCGAAGAGCAGCCCGGCGAGCAGTCGGTAGACAAAGACGCCGAGCGCAAACGGATCGCCCGACGCGCCGAGGTGGTGCGCGGCAGAGAAGAGCGCCGACGAACCGAGGAACGCGAGCGTCACTGCGAGGCCGTGCGAGAGACCGACGGTGCGCAGCAGCGCGGCGCCGCCGGCGCAGAGACCGAGCCGGAAGATCAGCTCTTCGTGCACGCCGGCGCCGAGTGAGACCACGAGCGCGGTCGCGGCATTGCCGACCACACCGACCGCGAGGCGCGGATCCACGCCGAGCAGACGCTGCATCACGAAGACGATGAGCGTGCCGGTGGTGAACGCGATGAGACCTGACTCGAGCAGCATCGGCAGGAAGTGACCGTCACCGCGCCGACGCCCGCCGGCCACGAGGAGGAAGCCGCCGTAGAGCGAGGCGAGCCCGAGGTGGAAGAGCAGGAACTCGAGGCGACCGCCGAGCGCGGAGTAGAGCGTGCGCGTCACGAAGTCGACGCCGTTGAGCGCGGGGGCGAACATCACGCCGACCTCGTAGGCGACGAAGAGCGGGAAGATCCAGATCAGGCTGGTGACGAGGTCGCCATGTCCGAGCACGGCGGCGACCGACGAGCCGGACCGGCGCGGGGCGGCGGCGGCGCGGCGCGGGGTCACCTGGGTGCTCGTCGCGCGCCGGTGCTAAGCGGCGCGGTGGGCGTCCAACCGGGGCCGACCGTGGCGACGACGGCGCGGTCGGGCGCGAGGTAGCTCCGCGCCACGCGCTGCACATCGGCGGCGGTGACCGCGGCGAGCCGCGCAGAGTAGCGGAGGTAATCGTCCCAGCCGAGTCCGTACGCCTCGTGCAGCGCGAGCGTGGCGGCGATCGCCGAACGCCGCTGGAGCGCGAGTTCATGCGAGCCGACGAGATAGCGCCGTGCGCGGGCGAGCTCCTCCGCGGGCACGGCGTGCTCGGCGAGGCGGGCGAGCTCAAGCGAGATCCCCGCGCGCGCCGCAGAGAGCTTGTCAGGTGAGCAGGAGAGGTAGACCGCGAAGTGCCCGCGGGCGATGCCCTCGACGGAGAAGGCGCTCACGCTGTAGGCAAGCGACTGTCGGTCACGCAGCTCGACGAAGAGGCGCCCGCCCTGCCCTGAGAGCACGGTCGCGACCAGCTCGAGCGCGTAGCGATCCGGGTGCGCGAGCGTGGTCCCGGGGAACCCGACGACGAGGTGTGCCTGCTGGCGGGCAAGGCGACGGCCGACCTCGCGGGGACCGACGGGCGGTCGCCAGGTGGGGATGCGCGGGCGTACCGGGCGCGAGCCTGCGCGCGCGCCGTCGAGCAGCTGGCCAAGCTTGTCCTCGACGCGGGCCGGCTCGACGTCGCCGACCACAGCAAGCGTCAGCTGCCCGAGCGGCATCTGCTTGGCGAAGTAGTCCACGAGCCGACGACGCGACAGGCCGCGTACTGAGCTGGCGGTGCCGAGCCCGTCCAGGCGGTACGGGTGGTCGCCGTAGAGCGTCTGCGCAAAGAGGCGAAAGACGATGCCGGTCGGGTTGTCATCCCGCGCGACCAGCTCATCGAGCACGACGCGCCGCTCCTTCTCGAGCTCGTCCTCGGGCAACGCCGGGTGGAGGATGCAGTCGGTGAGCAGCTCGACGCCGCGCTCCCAGTCGCGCGCGAGCGTCTCGGCGCGGAGGCCGAAGCTGTTCCGACCGGAGACGCCGGAGAGCGACGCGGCCATCCCGTCGACCTCGTGCATCAGCTCTTCGGCGGTGCGCGTGCTGGTCCCGCGCGTCACGAGCGTCGCGAGCATGCTGTTCACGCCGTTGGTGCGCGCGTCCTCGCGGAGAATGCCGCCCTGCCAGACCGCGCGGCTCGCCACGACGGGGATGGCCGACTCGCGCTTGACCAGCAGCGTGCCGCCGCCGGGCAGTCGCACGCGCACCACGTCGCCGTCGGAGCGCGCCTTGGGTTTTGCGTGACGGATGCGAGCGGCTCGCTCGGCCGCCGTCGCTGTGGCAAGGAGTCGCCGCTCGAGTGCGCGCACGCCGCCGCGTGGACGACCCGTGCCGCGCTCGGGAGCCAGCACCGCGATCGTGAGGTTCGCCGCAGTAAAATAGCGCGCCGCGGCTGCCCGCAGCGTCTTGGCGTCGAGCGCCTGTACGCGCTCGTGGTACGCGGTCTCCTCTTCGAGACCGCCGGCCACGACTTGGAAGTAGCCGAGTCGCCGCGCACGCCCCTGCACCGTCTCCTGTTGGTAGACGGTGTCGGCCGCGACCACCGTGCGCGCCTTGGCGAGCTCGGCGGCAGAGACCTCCTCATGCGCGCAGCGAAAGACCTCGGCGAGGATCGCGTCGATCGCCGGCGCCGGATCGCCCGCAGGGAGCGTCGCCCCGACGACGAAGAGCCCCGGATCACGCGGCGTGTAGGCATAGGCGTGAACGTCGGTCACGAGCTCGGCGCGACGCAAGACCGTGAGGTTCAGCCGCGAAGACTCGCCCTGCCCGAGCACCATCGCCACGACATCGAGCGCAGCGGTGTCGACGTGGCTCACGCCGGGAATGTGGAACGCCAGCTGGAGCTGCGTCTCGCGCACGTCACGCGTGAGCACGGTCGCGCGTGGGCGCATTTGCCGGGGCTCGCGCCGGGGCGTGCGCGTGATCGGCGTGGGCACGCCGCCGCCAAAGAGGCGCTCGATCTCACGCTGGGCGCGCGGCGTCTCAAAGTCACCGGTGGCGATGAGCGTGATGTTCGACGGCACGTACCAGCGACCGAAGAACTCGAGCAGGCGATCGCGGGTGAGCCGCTTGACGGTCTTGCGCGTGCCGATCACCGGTCGCCCATACGGGTGGCGGCGGAACGCCGAGGCGAAGAGCGCCTGACCGAGCATGCGCGGCGGGCTGTCCTCACCCTGCTGGAGCTCCTCGAGCACGACCTCGAGCTCACGCTCAAGCTCTGCAGGATCGAAGGCGGAGTGCTTCACCGCATCGGCGAGGATGTCGAGACCCGTGGTGAAATGCCGCGACGCCAGCACCAGGTGGTAGACGGTGTTGTCGAACGACGTCCACGCGTTGATGTCGCCGCCGGAGGACTCGACCTCGCGCGCGATCTCCCCCACGCCGCGGCGCGCGGTCCCCTTGAAGAGCATGTGCTCGAAGACGTGCGCGATCCCCTCGACCTCGGGCGTCTCGTCGGCGGAGCCAACGTCGACCCAGGCCTGCAGCGCCACCGCCGGCGCTGCGGAATCGGGCTCGAGCACGACGGTGAGCCCGTTCTCGAGGCGGTAGCGCACGGCGCACGGTTTCACCTGCGTGATCGGGTGTCAAGACGAGGCCCGAGGCGATGCGCGCAACCCAGACCGCGCTCGGGAACGTGCTAGTCTGCCGACCTCGCCATGTACCTCGGCAAGGTCATCGGCACCGTCGTCGCGTCGCACAAGTACGCGGGCCTCACGGGCGTAAAGCTCTTGGTGGTTGAACCGCTCGACCACCACCAGAAGCCTGCCGGCGACGCACACGTTGCAGTCGACGCGACGTTTCAGGCGGGACCGAACGACCTCGTGACGCTGGTCGGCTCGCGTGAGGCGGCGCTGGCGCTGCCCGAGACCTTCGTGCCGGTCGATGCGGCGATCGTGGGCATCGTCGACCAGGTGCATGTGGAGCGGGCGCGGCGATGAAACTCTGCCGCGTGCTCGGCAACGTCGTGGCGACCGTGAAGCACGCCAGCTACCACGGGCACAAGTTGATGATCGTGCAGCCGGTCGACGAGGCACAGCGCGAAGTCGGTGCGAGCTTCCTCGCGGTCGACTTGGTGCAGGCGGGCGCGGGCGACCTCGTGCTGGTGATGCAGGAGGGGAACGGCGTCCGACAGGTGCTCAAGGCACCCGAGGGGAAGGACGCGAAGATTCCGATTCGCTCGGTCGTGATCGGCATTGTCGACGCGGTGAGCACGTCGTGAGCTGCGCGGCTTCGGCGTGAGCGGCGAGCGAGCGCTTCGCGAGGCGGTAGGCCGCAGTGCACGTGCGCTGCATGCACGCGGGTGGGTTGCGAACCACGACGGCAACGTGACGGCACGGCTGGCAGGCGGGCGCGGCGGCTATCTCTGCACACCGACCGCTACCTCCAAGGCCGACGTGACCGAGCGAAATCTGCTCGTGCTCGATGAGCGCGGCGAGCGCGTGTCGGGCGACGGAAAGCCGTTCTCCGAGCTCGGCCTGCACCTCGCCGTGTACGCGCGCCGCGCCGACGTGCACGCGGTCGTGCATGCGCACCCGCCGTTTGCGACCGCGCTGGCGGTAAGCGGGTCGCGGCTGCTCGAGCGGCTGTTCCTCGCCGAGGCCGTGGTGTCGCTCGGCGCGTCCGTGCCGACGGTGCCGTTCGCACTGCCAGGGGCACCGGCGCGCGCCGCACTCGAGCCGTACCTCGACGGGTTCGACGCAGTGCTGCTGGCGAACCATGGCGTGCTGACCTGGGGCGCCGATGTCGAGCAGGCGACCTTGCGGATGGAATTGGTCGAGCACCTCGCGCGCATGGCGGTTGAGGCCGAGCGCATCGGCGGCGTGCGCGCGCTGCCGGAGAGTGCGATGCCGGCACTGCTCGCGGCGCGCAAGCAGGCCGGGCTCGGGCCAGAGGCGCGGGGACCCACGGCGAAGGGGGCACCGGCGCACGGTACGAGCATCGGCGCGGCACCGAAGCGCGTGGTTGCCTGCGCGCCCGCGCCGGCGGGGAGCGACGTGGAGACGATTGCACCGAGTCGACCTGCGACCGGGGAGCTGGCGACGTTGATCCGCGAAGAGCTCACCCGCGCGCTACGCGACGGGCGCTAGCACTGTCGGACCCGGGTGATATGCCCACCCACCCCCAACACCGCCGGGGTGTGATCGACTTTCGCTGAATTCCGCTCCGGTGGACACGCCGGCCGCTCCGCGTCGGGCGCGTCGGGCGCGTCGAGACTAAAACCGCGCCTGCAGCGTGACGTTGAAGCCGAGTTGGTCGAAGTTCGCGAAGCGTGCGGTCGTGAAATTGTCCTCGCGGTCGCTGCGGTCGTAACGCACGGTGTTCGGATCGTACGCATAGTAAATATCTGCGAGCGCTGCGAACGCATCACCAAAGTCGATCCGCGCGCTCGCCTTCACGGCGACCGCGAGCGCGACCCCCTCCCCTTCCGGCAGCACCGACTGAGTCGCCTCGTTGCGGAACACTCGCGTGGTCGAGGTGGTCTGATTGCCGGCGAGGTCGACCGGCGTGGGCGTCTCGAGCGTCGCAGGCAGATCCACGCCAACCGTCACCCCCGCGGTGACCCCACGCGCCGGCCAGTGGTGATCGGCGCCGGCCGACGCGAACACCTCCGGCTTGTCGACATACACATCGGGAAAGTCCCAGTAGGTCGGTGACGACGGCACCGAGTGGAGCAGGTACGCGAGGTCGCGCACCATCACGTCGAGCTTGAACCGCGTGTGGTCGACCTTCACGCGCGCATTGAGGTCAGCAGCGAAGCCCGGCTGCGTTCGCGTCGAGCCGGTGGCCGACGGATCCTTGAGCGTCTGGTAAAGCGACGTCGCTTCGGCCGACACCAGCCACGACACACCGCCGGGATACGACTCCTTCCGAAAGAGCCGCGCGATCCCAGCCGGCTCATTGCGATAGAGCGCGTAGTCGATCGACGACCCGACCGCCATGCCCTGATGCAGCGCGACCTGCGCCGATGCACCGTAGAGCAGGACCGGCTCGCCCAGCACGTCCTCTGCCTCATTCTTGCCGCGGTCGTAGAGCCCGCCGTTGACGTCGACATGGAGCAGCGGCGTGACATCCCAGCCGGCGCCGCCGAGGAACGCAAGCGCGCTCCGCTTCTCGCTCAGCTCAGGATCGAGCAGCAACGACGACTTCATGCCGACGTAGGCGTAGCCGCGCTCTCCGTCGAGCTGCAGCTTGGCGCCGGGCACCGACTCGTCGCGGTTCTTACCGAACGCACCGGGCACATCGGGGTTCGGCTTGAAAAACTCCGCCGACCCGCCCCACGAGATCCGGTAGCTGTAGCCGAGCCGCAACCGATCGGACGAGACCGGGAATGCGACCAGCGACACGCGGGTCTTGCTAACGCGCGCCGGATCAAACCACCACCCAACCCGGATGTAGGAGCCGCCGTCAGCGAGCTTGATCTCCGACTCGGAGAGCTCGTTCACCCGCATCACGAAGCCAGCCTCCACATCCCATCGACCCTGGTCATAGTGCCGATAGAGCGCGAGGTGCGAGAGCGTCTCAAAACCCGAGAACCGCGTGTCGTAGTTGTCAAAGGAGAGAATGCCGAGCGCATTCGGCCGCCCGCAATGGAACCCCGGAGCCGAAGGCAGCACCGTCGGTTCGCGCAGCATGTCTTCATGGGTGCAGGTGAAGGAGAGCCGGGTATCCATGAAGTCGGACCGTGCTGGTGACGCTGCCGGCAACGCACCCGTTGACGACCCCGTTGGCGTTGACGGCACCGTTGACGGCGACGACACCGTTGACAGCGACGACACCGTTGACGGCGACGACACCGTTGTCGACACCGTTGTCGTTGACCCCAACGTATCGGCCCCCACCACCTCCCCCACCACGCCCCCCACCGGCGCACTCGCTTCCTCCGCCACCGCCCTCATCGGCCACCCAGCCGACGCCGCAAGCACTACGACCATAGCAACCGGGTGAATCAGGCGAAATTTGCAGCGCAATGTGACTCCACCCTCTTCCAACAGACGACTCAAGACAAACTCACATCCGCAAGCCGCCGCGGCATGACGATCCAAACATGAAAAGTCCCAATATTCACCGCCCGCAGCGTCCCCACCACCCGCGGCAGCGTCCGCCCAACCAGCCCCGCTGGCTCCACCTCACTCACCATCCCCTTCGTGATCACGTTCACTCCATCCCCACAGCCCAGCCCGATGTCGAGCTTCCACTGTCCATACGTCGCAAAGTCATCATCAAGCGGACAGACCACTCCACCCTCGATCGCGACCAGCCCACTCTCCACCCGCTCGAACTCGATCGGCGTCGACAGCCACGCCGGCAAGATCACCGTCGGCGCCGGCAGCAGCCCCTCGTCCGGCACCGCCGCGACCAGCTCCGTCTGCGGAAACGACAGCTCGGTAAACCCATTGAACTCGGCCACCCCGCCCGACACCCACGCCACGCGCTGCCCCAGCTCAATCGCCGCACCGCTCTCCGACCGCGGTCGTCCAAAGGTAAACACGAACAGGTGGTCGTACGCCCCGGTCGCGCACGGCGTCGCTGCGCAGTCCACGTCGGAGACCGTGTACCCCTGCGCATACACGCCGGTCACCACCAACCGCCCACTCTCGCCATGGCGTGAGGCCTCAATCCGCACCTGCTTGCGCTCGAGCGGCGACCGCTCCAACGCAGTAAGCGACGCCTCATCGAGCGGCCGCGACACATCCGCAAGCAACGGCTCGCGATACCAAAGCGTCGGCGAGGTCCCGGTCGCAAACGTCGCCTCCGCCCCCGTCGCATCCTCGACCCAGAGCGTCGTCGCCCCGTATGCGATCGGCAGCGTGACCTCACCGCTCCCCGCGCCCGCCGCGATCGTGATCGCGGTCGCCGGCGCGCCCCGCTCCGGCGTGAGCGTGCCAAGAAACTGCGCGTAGACCGCTACCGTGGCGGCAAATCCGCCATCCACCAACCCGTCCGCCCCCCGCGCCACCACCGACACGCCGAGCACCAGCTCACCATCGGGCAGCCGCTCCGCCTCGCTGCCAAGCTCATTCGGCGCAGTAATCTCCACCGCCAGCGACGTCGTCCCCTCAATGCCGGGCAGTCGCTCCACGCAACCCGCCAACAGCGCGGCGCCAGCAATCGCAGCAAGGCCGCGCACTACTCGACCCTCCCGCCGCACACTACTCGAACCTCGGGAAGATGCGGTCGTCGTGCGCCTCGATCGTCTCATCAAGGCAGGTCACCGGTCCGTACAACTCCAGCACCGACTCAGCCTCAGGCGACGTCACGTCGAGCACGTCGGGCGCGCAGTCGTTGAGCCCGCGAATGTGCTCCATCAACGCCGCGCGGAGCGGAATGCCGGTGTTCTGCTTCGACGTGTTCCGCTTGAGCACAGTGAACCCCGACCCACCCGCCGCGATGTAATCGTTCACCGCCACGCGGTAGAGCCCCTCGTCGAGCAGCGGCAGACAGCCCGACCCGGGGTCGATCGTTCCATCCGCCGTGCGGCACCGCTCCCCGAGGTAAATCTCCTCGGCCCGCGCGTTCTCGCCGCAGACCATCGTGAACGTGATCCCCGCGACCTGTGCCTGCGTGCGGCAGCCGCGGTCGCTCGACTTGCGCGCGACGAAGTCGAGCGTCTCGCGCACCTCCACGCCCGATAGAAACATCAGCGTGATCGAGTTCTCGAACGGAAAGACGTTGTACATCGCCTCGAGCGTGAGCGGCCCCTGCTCGAAATCGGCGCGGATCCCGAGCGAGTTCGTGATCGCGAAATCAGCGTCCACACCAGGCCGCTGCTGCATCGCCCGCGCGACCAGGTTGCCGAGCTGCGAGTCACCGCCCGACGGATCGTTGCGTCCGATCTTGGTGTCGGCCGGCGTATCGACATAGGCAAAGACACCATCGAGATCGAGCAGCTGGTTGAGCTCGACAGCATATGGGTGAAGCAGCGCCAGCGTGTCCGGGTCCGACGCATTCGGGCAAGGATCACTCGAGCGCGCGCGTGGCCCGCACGACACCGGGAAATTCTCATAGGTGTACGCCGTGATCTGGCTGCGCCGCTCAGGGTCGGCGTTGTTCGCCCCCATCCGGACCACAAGATCGAGCCGCCCGACGTATTTCGCGAACGCCCCCGAGTGCGCGAGCACCGTCGGGTGGCCGTACTTGTCGGTCTGCACCAGCTTCGGCGGATTGAGCACGATGTGCAGGTGCCCGCCGAGGATCACGTCGACGCCATCGAGACAGCTCCGCGTCCCATCAGGACCACAGCCGGCCATGAGGTCTTCGTTCTGATCCGACACCTCGTTCGCCGCGAGCCCCTCGTCCTCGTCGAGCCCGAGGTGCGAGACCAGCACGACCAAATCCGCCGCCGGGCGCACCAGCCGCACCATCCGCTCGACCGTCTCAGCGTCGTCGAGGGGACGAATGCCGAGTGAGTTGCCGCCCTCGAACACCCCGGTCAGCGACGACCAGTTCGCCATGCCGATCGCCACCACAACGACACCATCGAGATCGTAGAAGCGATACGGCTCGGCCACCTCCGCGAGCTTGGGACGACCCGGCTCGGTCGGATCCTCAAACAGGTAATTCGCCGCGAGCAGGGGAAACTCAGCCCAGCCGACGATCTGCTGGTAGAGGTTGTGCGCGCCTAGGTCGAACTCGTGGTTGCCGATCACCGCACCGTCGAGCCCGAGCTCGGAGAGAACACGAAACTCCGCCTCGCCGCGGTAGAGGTTAAAGATCGGCGCGCCCTGAAAGCAATCGCCCGAGTCGAGCCAGAGCGATCGCGACGCCTGCGCCCGCTGCTCCTTGATGATCTGCCCCAGCCGCGCGAGCCCGCCGTACGGCCCTTCGCCGGCGAGGAGGCCGTACGCCTGATCCACGCGCCCGGGGACGAAGTGATACGGGAACAGCCGCGAGTGGATGTCGGAGGTGTGGAGCAGCGTGACGCGAACGTCCTGCCCGACGAGCTGCGGCGGCGGTCGCTCGATGGTGCAGCCGACCGCGACGAGCGTCAGCACGAGGCTCGTCGCGACAGTGACGACAGCACGAGTCTTCCCGGGACCAGCGGAGCGCATACGCCGCGCATCTTAGAGCCGCGCGCGCGCCGCCACGCAAGCGGATTCGCTGCGGCTTCCCTCGGAGCGGCCTCCCCTGCGATGCGCCCTGCCCCACCCGGCCGCCGTGTTAGCGTGCGACCCGCCATGCGTCGCGCCAAGATCGTCTGCACCCTGGGACCCTCCTCCAGCTCAGCTGAGCGCATCGGCGCACTCATCGACGCCGGCATGGATGTCGCCCGACTCAACTTCTCGCACGGCGAGTACGAGACGCACCACGCGCTCCTGCGCACCGTCCGCGCCGAAGCGGAGCGCCGCGGCAAGGCGGTCGCCATCCTGCAAGACCTCCAGGGCCCCAAGATCCGCATCGGGCGCTTCACCGCCGGCTCGATCGAGCTCGTCCCCGACGCCACGTTTACGATCACGACGCGCAACGTCCCCGGCGACCAGCGCGTGGTGTCGACCAGCTACGTCGACCTGCCTGGCGACGTGCGGCCGGGCGACAAGGTGCTGCTCGACGACGGCTACCTGCAGCTCGAGGTCACCGACGTCACCGGCGAGGACGTCACCACGCGCGTCGTCATCGGCGGCATCCTGAAGAACAACAAGGGCATCAACCTCCCGGGCGTGAAGGTCTCCTCGCCGAGCCTCACCGTGAAGGACCGCGCCGACCTCGTCTTCGGCATGCGCATCGGTGTCGACTTCATCGCGCTCTCGTTCGTGCGCAGCGCCCAAGATGTACTCGAAGCGCGACGCCTCGCGACGCTCGAAGACACGCGCATCCCGATCATCGCGAAGCTCGAAAAGCCCGAGGCGGTGGAGCGCCTCGAGGAGATCATCGAGGCGGCCGACGGCATCATGGTCGCCCGCGGCGATCTCGGCGTCGAGATGGGCCCCGAAAAGGTGCCGCTCGTGCAGAAGCTCGCGATCTCGCTGACCAACGCGCGCGGCAAGGTGGTGATCACCGCGACGCAGATGCTCGAGAGCATGATCGAGAACCCGCGTCCCACGCGCGCCGAGGCGTCCGACGTGGCCAACGCGGTGCTCGACGGCACCGACGCGCTGATGCTCTCGGGCGAGACCGCGTCGGGCAAGTACCCCGTCGAGGCGGTGCAGACGATGGCGCGCATCGTCACCGAGATCGAGCAGTCGGCGCACTACCGCTCACAGATCGAGCGACCGACGCTCGACCTGCCGGTCTCGACCAACGCGATCGCCCACGCAGCGGCGGTCGCGGCGCGACAGATGCGCCTGCCGGTGATCGCCGTGTACAGCGGCTCGGGCGGTATCGCGCGGCTGCTCAGCGAGTACCGTCCTGAGGCGCGCATCGTCGCGCTCACCGACAACGAGGCGACCTTCCACCGACTCGCGCTCTACTGGGGCGTCACGGCGATCAGGGTCGCTGCGGCGGCGAGCACCGACGAGATGCTCGCGCGCATCGAGGACACGCTGCGGGCGCGCGGCCTCGCCAAGAGCGGCGAGCTGGCGGTGATCACGCTCGGCGTGCCGATCGGCTCGGGCGAGTCCTCGAACCTGCTCAAGATCCAGCGCATCGCCTGAGCCCAGCGTCGGAAACGCGCTGCCATCTCCTTGACACCAAAAGAGCGGTCACGTATACGGGCCGCGTCATTCTCGCGAGGATGGCGGAACTGGTAGACGCGCTAGTCTAAGGAGCTAGTGGGTAACACCGTGGGGGTTCGAGTCCCCCTCCTCGCACAAGTGCTACACAGCTGCTACGTCACGACCGGGGCCTGAACACGACGTGGAGCTCTCCCGCAGAACTCGGGCGCCGACGACGCGCACGACGCTCGTCACCGGCTTCTACGGCGCGCTCGGGCTGGTCGCGCTCGGCATCGGTGCTGCGCGCGGGGACCTCGACCTCTATCGGCTCGGCGCACCGGTCGCGCCGCTCGAGCTCAGCGCGAGCCCGGTCCTCACGCTGCTCGTCGGCCCGATGGTCGGCGTCGCAGTCGGACTGCTCGTCGTCTTCCTCACCCGGCTCTGCACGCACCGCTTCGACTGGGCGCGCCAGCTCCATCGCGACTTCCGCGGGCTCCTCGGCGTGCTCTCGCCGCGCGAGATCGTCGCGCTCGCGGTCGCCAGCTCGATCGGCGAGGAGCTGCTCTTCCGAGGCGCGATCCTGCCGTGGCTGGGTCTCGGCTGGTCGGCGCTGCTCTTCGGCGCGCTGCACGTCGGACCCAGCACGCGCTTCCTGCCATGGACGCTGTCGGCGCTGCTCGTCGGCGTGCTGTTCGGCGCGCTGTTGCTCGTCACTGGCAACCTCGGCGCCCCGATCGCGGCGCACTTTACGGTGAACCTGATGAACCTGCGCTACATCGTCCGCGTCGAGCTGCCCGAGTAGCTCCCCCGGCGGCGCCGCCGTCGCCCGCCGTCGCCCGCAATCGCCCGTCGTCGAAGTTGCGCCGTCTCAAAGCACGCCCCTACCCTCAGCCCCATGTGGCGGCGTGGGGTGACGGTGCTCGTGGTCCTCGTCGCGGCCCTCGCGCATGGCGACGACCTCTCGTCGAGCGACAAGCTGGCGCTGCTCTACAGCCACCGATTCACGTTCGGTCGCACCGGCGTACCGCTGGTCACCGTGGAACTCATGAATGGGCAGACCAGCGTGCGGCTCTCGGCGGAGCGCGGGCTGCTCGTGCTGCCGGATGGCGACGGCGGCGCCGAGGTGCGTGGCGGGCGCACGTTCGAGATCACCGCCGTGGGCGCGCGCCCTGGCAAGATTCGTCACTACACCATCGTCGCGCGCGACCCCGGCCCCGATGAGCTCGCTCGGTGGCTCGGGCGTGGCTACGCACCGCGCATCTTTGAGACCGGCGTCGTGTTCGGCGTCGCCGGCGACGTGATCGACAGCCGCGAGACGCTGGTCGGGATCGCGCCCGAGGACGACGCCCTCGCGGCCGAGCGCACAGCGCGTGGCATCGCCGAGAAGTGGCAGCTCGAGACCTCGGTCCACCCAGACCTAGAGCGGCGCCCCCAGGGCACCGTCGTCGCGCGGGACGCCAAAACCGGCGTCGTCGTGAAGCACGAAGGGATTCTCTGGTTCGCGACCGAGAAGGCCGAGCCGATCACCGTCGCTGATGTCGTCCACGGCGGCGGCGGCTCGCAACGGGACGCCCAGAAGCGCGAGACGCGACGCTACCGTGGGCGGATCTACGTCACGCTCGGCAACGACGGCAAGCTCATCGTGGTGAACGCGCTCCCCGAGGACGAGCTGCTCGCGGGGTTGGTGCCATCGGAGATTTTCGCCGACGCGCCCCACGAGGCGCTCAAGGCGCAGGCGGTTGCTGCGCGCGACGAGCTGCTGGCGCGGATCGGCACGCGACACTTTACCGACCCGTTCCTGCTCTGCTCGACGCAGCACTGCCAAGTCTACGGCGGCCTCGCGCCCGAGGACCCGCGCACCACCCGCGCGATCACCGAGACGCGCGGCGAGGTGCTGCTGCGCGACGGCGGCGGCGGGCTGGTGCCGGCCTACTACAGCGCTGCGTGCGGCGGCCACGGCGAGCACAACGACCACATCTGGGCACCGGCGGCCGATCCGTCCCTGCGCGGTCGGATCGACGCGCCGGCCGACGCGCTCGCCTCGCTCGCCCCGTTTGGCAGCGGCGTTCCCGAAGAGAAGGTCCGCGCGTTCCTCGACCTGCCCGCCGCCGCCAGCTACTGCGGCCGCTCGCGCTACGCCCGAGACCGGCACCGCTGGAGCGTGCGGTTGCCGCAGGCGCGCCTCGACGCGCTCGTCGCCGAGAAGCACCCGCGCATCGGCTCGGTGCGCGAGCTGCGACCGCGCGATCGCGGCATCTCGGGACGGATCGGCGCGCTCGACCTCGTCGGCACGCGCGGCAACGTCACGGTCGAGGGGGACCTCGCGATCCGGCGGCTGCTCGGCGGGCTGCGCAGCTCACTCTTCCTCGTGCGCCGCGACGGCGCCGACTGGGTCTTCGACGGTGCCGGCTTCGGCCACGGCGTCGGCATGTGCCAGACCGGCGCCATCGGCATGGCGGAGGGCGGCGCCAAGTACGATCAGATTCTGCGGCACTACTACCGCGGCTCGCACATCGCCAAGCTCTACTAAATCAGAGCCTGCCGGCGCAGTTCGCACGGTGATGCTGGAACTTTCCAGCGACATGCCGAATTGCCGAACTGAATCGTTGACATTACGTCGGTGCGGTTCTCTAGTGCGCCCGTTCCTTGTGGATGGAGGCTTTCGATGGCGAGCAATGGCAAGGTAAAGTGGTTTAACGACTCCAAGGGCTTTGGGTTCATCACGCAGGACTCTGGTCCCGACGTGTTTGTGCACTACTCCCAGATCGAGGGCGACGGCTTCAAGTCGCTCTCCGAGGGGCAGCCGGTCACGTTCGAGGTGGTCCAGGGGCCCAAGGGCCTCCAGGCCTCCAACGTCCGCCCTGGCTAGGGCAACTCGGCCTCGGTCGGCTCGTTCGCCCCGCACAGCACCTGGCGGAGCGCTTGCGAGCCGACACGATCGCCGATGCGGTGGGCCTTACTCATGCCGCTGGACCGGTTGACCGGTTCCGTGGGCGGGAGAGCCTGCTCCAGACCCTGCATGACGTGCGGGGCGAAGGCCTATTCTTGCTCGCCTGAGTGCAGCGCGAGCGGTGAGTGATCGCTTGATTGCGCGCGCGCGCCTCACGATAATCTGAAGCCATGCGCGTGTCCCCCAAGCCCAAACTGCTCGCGGCGTTGCTCGCCGTGGCGTCTTTCACCGTTGCGTCGCTCGCACGGGCACAGGTGCCGGCCGATGAGCCGACGCCGGTACCTGCTGCGCCAACGCCAGCCGCAACGGCGGACCTCGCGTTCGACCCACCCGCGCTCGATGCACAGCTCGAGGCCGGCCTCAGCGCGCTCGTCGCCGGCGAGTGGGCCGAGGCAACGCGCCTGCTCGAGGAGGTCGCGGCGCACTCCAACCTCGTGCAGCGGCGCATCGTGGTAGGCGCACTCGCGCTGCGCGCCCGCGCCGAGTTGGCCAAGGCCACGCTCTCGGGACCGGTGGATCCCACCAGTCCCGCTGCATCGGTCAACAAAGACGACACCCAGGAGGGTCGCAGCCTGCTCCTCGGCGTCTCCACGCTGATGGGGCTCGCCTTCTACGCGCCGATGGCGGTCTTTATCACCGATCCCAGCAGCGCCAAGGGGCGGGTCGCGACCTACATGCTCACGGCCGGCGGCAGCTTCTTCGTCCCCTATCTCGCCACCCGCAACACCCAGACGTCGTGGGCACAAGCCTCGCTCGGCATCTACGGCACAACGCGTGGGGTGCTGCATGGTTTCCTGCTGGACCTTGCCCTCGATCTCGACCCGTCCACCGATCGCCTCGCCACATCCATGATCGTCGGCGCCAGCGTCGCGGAGGGCTTGGGCGGCTACCTGCTCGCGCGCGATCCGGCCTTCACCGCAGGCCGCGCCAACCTAATCGGCGCCGGGGGCGACGTCGGCATGCTCGCCGGATTGCTCGGTTCGTTTGCTATCTTCGGCGACAAGGTCGAGGACCACCGCCGCCTCGTGCCCGGGCTCGTGCTCGCCACCGGCGCGGCTGGGATGCTCGCCGGCAATGAGTGGTCACGCCACCGCACGCACTCCTTCGGGGACGCCGAGGTACACCGAACCGCGGCGTTCTTCGGCGCGTGGGCCGGGGCCACGCCCTGGGTCTGGGCCGACGGCGTCGATCCCGACGTGCGCGCCCAACTCGCCAGCCTGACCGCGCTCGCCGGCATGGCCGGTGGCACGGTGTTGGCTGACAAGCTCGTTGCCGGGAAGGATCTCTCCGCTGGCCAGGGATTTCTGCTCCAACTCGGCACGATCGGCGGCACGCTGATTGGTGGCGGCGTGGGGTGGATCCTGTCGCCTGGCGACGGGGACACGACGCTCAAGCTCGTCACCACCATGAGTGTGCTCGGCGGGCTTGGCGGCTTCGCGACCATCTGGCAGACGATGGACGCGCGCCCCGAGGGAACGCACGCGAAGGGCGCTTCGACGGCAACGCTGGTGCCGCTCATCGGCCCGGACACGCGTGGGCTCGCTGTGACCGGCTCGTTCTAGCGCGACGGAAGCACTGCCGTCAGAGCCGCATGGTATGTGGCCCACCCTCCCCCGATGGTGGCGGTGGGAAGGGCGCAGCGTGAAAAGAACGCGGCCCGCGCCGCAAGCCCCGCCCGCACCCGCGCCGCAAGCCCCGCCCGCACCCGCGCCGCAAGCCCCGCCCGCACCCGCGCCGCAAGCCCGGGCCCGCGCCGCAAGCCCCGCCCGCGCCCGAAGCAGCGCCAGCCACCGCCCTACTTGTTCTCAGGAAACCCGAGATCCACGCCGCGAAACCGCGGATCGGGCCAACGGCTCGTCACGACCTTGCCGCGCGTATAGAAGTGGACGCCCTCGCGCCCATGCACATGCGTGTCGCCAAACAGCGACGCCTTCCACCCGCCGAACGAGTAGTACGCCATCGGCACCGGGACCGGCACATTGATCCCGATCATCCCGACCTCGATCTCGTGCTGGAACTTTCGCGCCGCGCCGCCGTCGTTGGTAAAGAGCGCCACGCCATTCCCATACGCATGCGCATGCACCAGCGCGACCGCCTCGTTGTAGCTCGCGACGCGCACGATCGACAGCACCGGCCCAAAGATCTCCTCCTGGTAAATCTTCATGCGCGGCTCGACCCGATCGAACAGGCACGGCCCGAGGAAGAATCCGCGCGCCGGCAGCTCGTGCCGACGCCCGTCGGCGACCAACTGCGCGCCCTCGGCCACGCCCTGCTCCACATAACCGGTCACTCGCGCGTGGTGCTCACGCGTGACGAGCGGTCCCATGTCCGAGCGCGGGTCGTCGCCAGGCCCAACCCGCAGCCGCGCGATCCGCTCGAGCAGCCGCGGCAGCAACTGATCCGCCGCGTCGCCAACCGCGACCAGCACCGAGATCGCCATGCAGCGCTCGCCCGCTGAACCGTAGCCCGCGCTCACCGCAGCGTCGGCGGCGAGCTCCATGTCGGCGTCGGGCAGCACGATCATGTGGTTCTTCGCGCCGCCGAGCGCCTGCACCCGCTTGCCGTGGCGCGTGCCGGTCTCGTAGATGTGCTGCGCGATCGGCGTCGAGCCGACGAACGACACCGCCTTCACGTCGGGGTGCTCGAGCAGCCGGTCGACCGCGACGCGATCACCGTGCAGCACGTTGAACACACCCTCGGGGAGCCCTGCCTCAGCGAGCAGCTTGGCCGAGAACATCGCCGCCGACGGATCCCGCTCCGACGGCTTGAGCACGAACGTATTCCCGCACGCGATCGCGATCGGGTACATCCACATCGGGACCATCGCCGGGAAGTTGAACGGCGTAATCCCCGCCACCACGCCGAGCGGCTGCCGCATCGAGTAGCTGTCGACCTCGGTCGAGACGTTCTCCGAAAACTGCCCCTTGGTGAGCTCGGCGATGCCGCAGGCGAACTCGATCACCTCGAGCCCGCGGTTCACCTCGCCGAGCGCATCGCCGGCGACCTTGCCGTGCTCCGACGTGAGCAGCCGCGCCATCTCCACCTTGTGCCGCTCGACGAGCTCGCGGTACGCGAAGAGGACGCGCGTGCGGCGCGCCAGCGAGGCATCACGCCACGCGGGGAACGCCGCCTGCGCCGCAGCGACCGCGCTGTCCACCACCGCAGGCGAGGCAAACGCCACCTCGGACTGCTGCTCGCCCGTCGCCGGGTCGAAGATCTTGCCGTAGCGCTCGGAGGGGTGCTCCCACTCCTTGCCCCCGATGAAGTGCGTGATCCGCTTCATGACAGCCACCTCGTCAGTGTACGAAGTGGCCGATGTAACACGATCCCCCGCCGATGGCGACTGAGGCGGCGCCAGCCGATGCGACCGCGCGCGCGCCTCAGCGTCGGAACTGCGCCCAGCTAGCGTCGGCCCGGGCCCGAGCGCCCGCCGCGAACCCGACGGATCGCCTCGTCGATGGTCGACTGCGCGGCCGACCTGGAGCTGCCTGCCGCCTGCGCCTGATCGGTACGTGGCGCACCCTGCCCGCCGGACTCGCGCGGCGCCGACGGCGCGTCCCAGAGCGCGTAACGCTGCCCCGCAGCTCCCGATGACTCCGGCGCGCGCGTCGCAAACGGGCTCGGCGCTGGTGCGCGACTGCCACCACGCGCTGCATCGCGGTAGCCACCACCGCCACCG
>SHYZ01000047.1 GCA_009692535.1 Myxococcales bacterium | reverse complement strand
GTCGTCGGCGGCGGAGATCAAGTCGGCGGTGAAGGTGCCGCCGGCCGAGATGTTGATCGCGCCGGACGGGAAGTCGTTCGTCGGTCCGCTGCAGGCAGCGGCGCCACCGGTGCAGTCCTCGTCGACGGTGTTGCCGCAGATCTCGACGGTGCCCGAGGTGAAGTCGTTGCAGCCGAGTGAGCCGCCGGAGCAGAAGCGCGAGCCCTCGATGCAGAGATCGGAGTCCGCGCCGTCGCAGGGCGCGCCGACACCGGGGTCCTCGCTGCCGTCGGGCGAGCCGGCGTCGCAGTCGTCGTCGGAGCCGTTGCAGACGTCGTCGGTGCCGCCGGTGGCGTCGCTGCAGACGATGCTGCCGAACGAGCAGATACGCGAGCCCTCGATGCAGAGATCGGAGTCCGCGCCGTCGCACGCGGTGCCGACACCGGGGTCCTCGCTGCCGTCGGGCGAGCCGGCGTCACAGTCCTCGTCGCCGGCGCCGCAGAGGTCGGTCGTGCTGCCGGTGGTGTCGGAGCAGACGAGCGCGCCCAGTGCACAGGAGCGGGTGCCCTCTATGCAGAGGTCGGTGTCGGTGCCGTCGCATGCGGCGCCGTTCAGCGCGTCCTCGGCGCCGTCGGCGCTGGCGGGGTCGCAGTCGTCGTCGAGACCGTTGCAGACGTCGTTGATGCTGCCGGTGGCGTCGCCGCAGACGATGCTGCCGAACGAGCAGATACGCGAGCCCTCGAGGCAGAGATCGGAGTCCGCGCCGTCGCAGGTGGTGCCGACACCGGGGTCCTCGTTGCCGTCGGGCGAGCCGGCGTCGCAGTCGTCGTCGAGTCCGTTGCAGACGTCGTCGGTGCCGCCGGTGGCGTCGCTGCAGGCGATGAGGCCGAAGGTGCAGGCGCGCGTGCCCTCGGCGCAGAGATCCGAGTCGGCGCCGTCGCAGAGCGTGCCGAGCAGGGGATCCTCGGTGCCGTCGGCGGAGGCGGCGTCGCAGTCGTCGTTGATGCCGTTGCAGACGTCCATCAGATCGGGGCCGCCGTCGGTGCAGCCGAGCGCGCCGACGGTGCAGACGACGACGCCTTCGACGCAGAGGTCGGAGTCGGCGCCGTCGCAGCCGCTGCCGATGGTGGGCTCGGCGCTGCCGTCGGTGGTGGCGCCGTTGCAGTCGTCGTCGAGCCCGTTGCAGAGGTCGCGCGCGTCGCCGGCGGCTTCGATGCACAGGAGCGTCCCGGCTGCGCAGGCGCGACTGCCCTCGAGGCAGAGATCCGAGTCGGCGCCGTCGCACGCCGAGCCGAGCGACGGGTCGGCCGCGCCGTCGGCGGTGGCGGGGTTGCAGTCGTCGTCGACGCCGTTGCAGACCTCGGCGGCAGGCGCGGGCGCGTTGCAGCCGGTCCAGATGCCGGTGACGCAGAACTCGATGCCGTCGCCGCAGCCGCGCGTGCAGGTCTGCACGAGGCCGCCGTCGACGACGCCGTCGCAGTTTGAGTCGATGCCGTCGCAGGTCTCGGGCGAAGGCGTCACGTTCGGCACGCAGCTGATCGCGCCGGCGACGCAGGCGGTGGTGCCGACCGCGCACTCGCCGAGCAGGCCGGTCACGCAGGCTGCGCCGCCGCCGGGCGCGCCGTCGTCCACCGTGAGATCGCAGTCGTCGTCGACGCCGTTGCAGGTCTCCGCGGTCGGCGTGGCGCAGCCGAGCACGGTGCCTGCGAGCGACACGCGGCGCTCGGCGTCGGTGGGCGCGGTGCGGTCGGTGGTGAACACAAGCGACTCGGCCGGGAGCTCGCCGCCGCCGAGCGGCGTGGTGTCGACCGCAACGCGTGCGCGCAGGAACGCGGCGTTCGTTCCGGGGGCGAGGTAGAGCGGCAGCGTGGCCGGCGACTCGACGCTGGTCACCGGATCGACGAGCACGAGCGCGACCGAGTAGACCGAGCCCGAGCCCGACGTGTCGGTGAGCGTGGCGGTGCGAAGCTCGAGCGGCGCGTTGCCGGTGCCGGTGTTCTTGACGTCGACCTCGGCGGTGCGCGTCGTGCCCCAGTCGACCACGCCGAAGTCGACGTCGGCCGGCGTGACCGAGAGCGCGGGGGCGCCCTTCACTTCGGAGCGCAGCGGCACGGCGATAAGCGGCGCGTCGGGATCACTCGAGTGCACACGCAGCTCGCCAAGGTCGGCCTCGGCGTCGCCGGGGGCGAGCGTCACGAGCACGCTCGTCTCACCGCCGGCCGGGAGCTCGAGGTCGATGTCGCCTGACGGCTGCGCCGAGTACTCGGGCAGCGCGTCCGACTCGACCACCTCGAGGCGCGAGATGTGGAGCGGGCCGCCGCCGATGTTGCGCAGCGTGAGCGTGAGCTCGAGACGCGCGCCGATCGCCGGGCTGCCGAAGTCGAGCGAGGGTGGCGTGACCACGAGGTCGGGCAGCGCGGTCGCGTCGGCGCCACCATCGACCGGCATGGCGCAGAGTCCGCCCACGCAGGAAAATCCCGCGGCGCACTCGTCATCGGTCACGCACGTGACAGGCGTGTCGTCGCCTGGTGCCGTGCCGTCACCGCAGGCGGCGACGAGGGTGAGGGCGACGGTGAGGAGTGCGACGTCGAGCCGGCGAGGGGCAATGGGACGCGACATGGGGGCCTCGGGTAGTTAAGGAGGACGGTCTAGGCAGGGACACCTGACGCGAGCAGGAGCATATCGCAGCGGGGGGATTCATCGGTGCGCGAGGCGAGGCTGGCGCGCGTGCCGTGTGAGCGCGTGCTCAGGGGCCTACGGGATCGAGATGCTGCACTCGCTCCAGGCGGGGACCCAGTACGGGTCTCGGATCCTGCCGAAGCTAGGCGTCTGGCCTTCGGAGCAGCGGGTGTAGCCGGGGCTGTCGGGGCTGGTGTAGGCAACGCTCATGGCGCTGTGCACACCGCCGACGAACTCGCAGTGGTCCTCGCCGGAGCCGCAGCCGTCACCGATTGAGTAGAAGGTGCCGGCGAGGTCGTCGGAGAGGAAAATCTTGTAGCGGGTCGGCGAGCAGAGGACCACGCCGACGTAGCGGCCGGTGGAGTAGCTGGTTCGTCGGACGTAGCGGAGGCCGGTGCAGCCGACCTTCCAGTTGTAGTAGCTGAAGTCGTACTGGGTCCACGCCGTCGTCGTGACTACGGGGAGCGGCGGCGTGCAGCCCTCGTCATCCTCGTCGACAACGACGTCGGCGTCGTTGTCGAGCCCGTCGCAGGCGATGCAGGACACGAGAGCCGGGCCGGGGTCGTTGCAAGCGATGGCGCCGGCGGTGCAGGCGGTCAGGCCGTCATCGCAGAGATCGCCGTCGGCGCCGTCGCAAGCCACGCCGAGGCCGGGGCCCTCGGCGCCATCGGCGGAGGCCCCGTCGCAGTCGTCGTCGAGACCGTTGCAGAGGTCGAGTGTGGCGGAGCTGCCGTCGTTGCACGAGAGAGAGCCGGCGGAGCAGACGCGCGTGCCTTCGGGGCAGAGGTCGGAGTCGGCGCCGTCGCACGGCGCGCCGACGGCGGGATCTTCGCTGCCGTCGGTGGAGGCGGGGTCGCAGTCGTCGTCGCCGCCGCCGCAGAGGTCGAGTGTGGCGCCGGTCCAGTCGGTGCAGAGCAGCACGCCGGTTGCGCAGGTGACCGTCCCCTCGACGCAGAGGTCGGCGTCGGTGCCGTCACACGGAGTGCCGAGGGAGGGCTCGGCGCTGCCGTCGGCGGTGGCGGGATTGCAGTCGTCGTCGACGCCGTTGCAGAGCTCGACGAGGCTGGGGAAGCCGTCGGTGCAGGAGAGCGCACCGCCGGAGCAGACGCGCACGCCGTTATTGCAGAGGTCGTCGTCGGCGCCGTCGCAGCCGGCGAGCAGGGTGGGATCGGAGCTGCCGTCAGCGGTGGTCGGGTCGCAGTCGTCGTCGACGCCGTTGCATAGCTCGAGGCGATCGGCGCCGCCGTCGGTACACAGGAGTGCACCGAGGATGCAGCGGCGCGTTCCCTCGGCGCAGAGGTCGGAGTCGGTGCCGTCGCACGGTGCGTCAAGCGACGGCTCGGCGCTGCCGTCGGCGGTGGCGGGCGTGCAGTCGTCGTCGACGCCGTTGCAGAGGTCGAGCGCATTGTCGGCGACCTCGACGCAGGCGAGCACGCTGCCGAGGCAAGCGATGGCGCCTTCGGGGCAGAGGTCGGCGTCGACGCCGTCGCACGCGGTGCCGACCAGCGGCTCGGCCGAGCCGTCGACGGTGGTCGGGTCGCAGTCGTCGTCGCGGCCGTTGCAGATTTCGGGCGTCGGCGCGTCGGCGGTGCAGCCGGTAAAGACGCCGGCGACGCAGAATTCGATGCCGGTGGCGCAGCCGAGATCGCAGGTCCTGACCAGTCCGCCGTCGACGACGCCGTCGCAGTTGGAGTCGACGCCGTCGCAGGTCTCGGGCGTTGGCGCGGCGTCGGGCACGCACGCGAGCGCGCCCGTGAGGCAGGCGGTCGTGCCGGCGGCGCAGGTGCCGAGCAGGCCGGTCGCGCAGGCCACAGCGCCGCCCGGGTTGCCCTCGTCGACGGCGAGGTCGCAGTCGTCGTCGACGCCGTTGCAGCTCTCCGCGGCGGGCGCGGCGCAGCCGAGCACGTTGCCGGTGAGTGGGACGCGGCGCTCGGCACCGGCTGGCGTGGCGAGGTCGGTCGCGATCACGAGTGACTCCGCAGGGAGTGGGCCTGCGCCGAGCGCGGTCGTGTCGACGGTGATGCGGGCGCGGAGCAGCGTGGCGTTCACACCGGGCGCGAGGTAGAGCGGCAGCGTGGCGGGCGTCTCGGCGCCGCTTGACGGATCGACGAGGAGGAGCTCGAACGTGTAGGCGGCGCCCAGGTCGCTGTCATCGGTGAGCGACACGGCGAGGACCTCGAGCGGCGCGTTGCCGGTGCCGCGGTTGGCGAGGTCGACCTCGGCCGACCTTGTGGTGCCCCAGACCACGATGCCGAAGTCGACCTCGTCGGGATCGACGGCGAGCAGCGCGGCGCCTTTTACTTCGGAGTGGAGCGGCACGACCAGCTGCGGCGAGTCGGGATCGTTCGAGTGGATGCGCAGCTCGCCGAGATCGGCCTCGGCGTCGGCCGGCAGCAGCGTCACGAGGATGGTGGTGGACGCGCCGGGCTCGAGCGTGAGGACCACGCCGCCCGAGGGGAGCACGGTGAACTCGGTGAGCGAGTCGCTCTCGCGCAGCTCGAGCTGCGTGATGGAGAGTGCGCCGCTGCCGGCGTTTTGCAGCGTGAGCTCGAGCTCCGCGGCGGCACCGAGCAGCGGGCTGCCGAAGTCGAGCTCGGTCGGCGACACGACCAGGTCGGGTGCTCCGGGTGCGTCGGCGCCAGCGTCGGCCGGTGCGGCGCAGAGGCCACCCGAGCAGCTTTGCCCGGCGGGACAGTTGTCGTCGGAGCTGCACGCGATCGGCACGTCGTCGCCGGGCGCCGCGCCGTCGCCGCAGGAGGCAAGGAGTGCGAGCAGTGTGGCGAGCAGCTGGCGAGCGGTAGCGGAGCGCGACATGAGGAGCCTCAGTAGGGGGGGACTACATGCTGACAGAGAGTGAGTAGGAGCCGGAGCCGGTTGAGTATCCGTCGACGACGCTCCAGTAGAGGCGGGTGGTGACGCCGGTGATGGCGGCGCTCGAGAAAGTCCCGTGCACACCGGTGCCACCGCAGCCATCGCAGGTCTCGGCGGCCGGCGCGGCGCAGCCGAGCACGGCGCCGAGGACCGGCACGCGCTGCTCGTCGTCGGGGGCCGCGAGGTCGGTGGTGAGCACGAGCACCTCGGCGGGGACCTGTCCTGCGCCGAGCGGGATGGAAAGCTCGGGCGCGCCCTCGACGACGGAGTTGAGCGCGACGCTGATCGTGGGTGCGTCGGGGTCGTCGGAGTGCACGATGAGCTCACCTTTGTCAGCCTCGGCAGCCTTGGGGTCGAGCGTCACCATGACGGTGGTCGTCGCGCCGGGCGCGAGGTCGAGCGCGACTACGGATACGAGGCGTGGACGAGGGCAGGGAGGTACTGCGACTCGCCGGGGTAGGCGGGCAGGTCGTTGTCGATGCCGATGCCGAGGACGCCGTAGGAATTTTCGCCCCAGCAGCGCACGGTGCCGGCGGTGACGACGCAGGTCGTGGTGCCCTGGCCGTGGGCGGCCGTCGCGCCGGTGAGACCGGGCACGGCGAAGGAATCGGTGCGGGTGAATCGTGAGCCGTCACCGAGCGTGCCGAAGTCGTTGGCGCCGCCGCAGAGCAGGGTGCCGCCGGTGGAGACTGCGCAGGTGCCCGCCAGCCTGGCGATGCCGGTGAGGTTGCGCACGGGCGCGACCACGCCGACGCTGGCGATGCGAACGACCACGCCGTCGGCGCGAAGCGCGCGCACCTCGGTCTCGGTGCAGTCGATCGCGGTAGCGGTGACGACGGTCGCCGCGAGCGCCGGCGAGGTGCTGGTCGTGAGCAGGGGCGGCTGGCCCGCACACGCGATCTCGCCGCCGGCCATGAGCGCGCAGGTGTACGAATCCCCCGCGCAGAGATCGGTCGTGCCGGCAAAGCCGGGGATCGCCGTCGCGGTGGCGTAATCGCCGGCGCCGCCGTTGCCGAGCTGCCCACGTGCGTCGCTGCCCCAGCAGGAGACCGCGCCGCCAGCGCGGAGTGCACAGGTGTGGTCGTTCCCGCCGACGACGGTGAGCGCGTCGGCGACGAGCGTGACGAACTGAGGCGTGGACTGCGACAGGAGCCCGGTGCCGAGCGCGCCGGTGGCCCCGCTGCCCCAGCACATGACCGCGCCCGTCGCCCGACGTGCACATGCCGACTGTCGGCCCATCTTGACGTGCGTCGCGTCGGTCAGGCTCGAGACCTCAACCGGCGACGTGCTGGTGGTGGAGAGGCCGTTACCGAGCTGGCCGCTGGTGCCGAGCCCCCAGCATGAGACGCGTCCAGAGGCGCGAACGGCACAGGCGTGATCGCTCTGCACGCGGACGGCGGTCGCGTCGGTGATGCCGAGCGCCGCGATGGTCGGCGTCGCGCGGTAGCCCTCGCCCGACGAGCTGCCGAGCAGCCCGTCGTAGCTCCAGTGGCGGCCCCAGCACGAGACGTTGCCTGCTGCGCCGCTCGTCGTACAGACGACGTCGGGGCCGATGCCGATCGCGGTCGTCTGCGTCAGGCCCGCGACCACTTCTGCGGTCTCGCGCGAGAAGCGTGTGCCATCGCCGAGGAGACCGGCGTAGTTGTAGCCCCAGCAGGTCACGGTGCCGTCGGCCAGCCGCGCGCACGCGGCTTGGGCGAAGCCTGCGCCGGTGGTGACGACCTCGACGGCGGTGGTGATGCCGGGGACCGTGCCCGGCACGTAGCCGTCGACACAGTAGACGGTACCGTTGGTGCGCACGACGCAGACGCCCTCGGGCGAGACCTGTACCGGTGCTGGCGAGGTGGGGACGTCGGCGACCAGCACCGGCGTCGGGCCGAAGTCGCGGCCCCAGCAGTAGATCTCGGCGTTCGCGAGCACGGCGCAGGCGGTCGCGAAGGTTACGCCGATGCTGATCGCTGCGGCCGGCAGGCCGGCCACGGTGGTCGGCGAGTTCATCGAGCCGCCCGGGGCGCCGGAGCCGATCTGTCCCTCGGCGTTGTTCCCCCAGCAGGTCACTCCGCCGCCGGTGCGTCGCGCGCAGGCGAAGTCGTCGCCCGCGCCGAGCTCGGCGACGTCGGAGAGGCCGGTGACCGTGACCGGGGTGCGGTTGAGACCGCCGGGCGCGCCGTCACCGAGCTGCCCGGTGAGGTCGTCGCCCCAGCAGGTGGCCGCGCCGGTAGCGAGGCGTGCGCACGCGAAGCCGTTGCCGGCGGCGACGCTGGTGGCGGTGGTGATGCTGGGCACCACGACCGGGGCGTCCACGGTGAAATACGGCGTCCCGAGCCCGCCGATATCGCCCCAGCAGTAGACGCGCCCGTTGGACGCGCGTGCGCAGACGGTGGCGAGGCCGGCGTCCACGTCGGTGATGCCGGCGAGCGACGGCATGGTGCCGCCGGTCGTGTCGGTGCAGGCGAGCGTCGCCGCGGTGCAGGTGAGCTGTCCCTCGCGGCCGAAGTCGGCGTCGGGGCCGTCGCACGGCTGCGCGAACCACGCCTCGCCGCTGCCGTCGGACGATGACGGGTTGCAGTCGTCGTCGTCGCCGTTGCAAATGTCGACTGACGAGGTGCTCGAGTCGTTGCAGGAGAGCGCGCCGCCGGTGCAGACCTGCACGCCATCGGTGCAGAGGTCGGAGTCGGTGCCGTCGCACGCCATGCCCACCGCGGGATCCTCAGTGCCGTCGGCGGAGGTGGCGTCGCAGTCCTGGTTGCCGCCGCCGCACAGGTCGAGGAGATCGGGGCCGGCGTCGGAGCAAGCGAGTGCGCCGGTCGTGCAGGCGAAGACGCCGTCGAGGCAGAGGTCGGAGTCGCTGTCGCCGTCGCACGCGACCCCGCGACCGGGATCCTCGGCACCGTCGACGGAGGCGCTGTCACAGTCGTCGTTCAGGCCGTTGCAGAGGTCGAGCAGGCCGGGGCCGGCGTCGTTGCAGCTGAGCGCGCCGCCGGAGCAGATCGTCGTGCCGTCGAGGCAGAGGTCGGAGTCGCCGGTACCGTCGCAGGGCGTGAGGCGCAGCGGGTCTTCGCTGCCGTCGGCGGAGGTGGCGTCGCAGTCCTGGTTGCCGCCGCCGCAGAGGTCAAGGAGGCTGGGGCCGCCGTCGCTGCAGGAGAGCACGCCCAACGCGCAGGCGAAGGCGCCGTCCTGACAGAGGTCGGTGTCGCCGGAGCCGTCACAGAGCGAACCGACGGTGGGATCGTCGGTGCCGTCGCCGGTCGCGGCGTTGCAGTCGTTGTCGACGCCATCGCACAGCTCGAGGAGATCGGGGCCGGGGTCGGCGCAGGCGAGCGTGCCGGCGCTGCAGGTCATGGCGCCGTCCGCGCAGAGGTCGAAGTCGTCGCCGCCGTCGCACGCTACACCGATGGCGGAGTCCTCGGTGCCGTCGGCGGAGAGGCCGTCGCAGTCGTCGTCGCCGCCGCCACAGAGGTCGAGCAGGCTCGGGCCGACGTCGTCGCAGCCGAGCACGCCGGCGCTGCAGCTGCGCGCGCCGTCAGCGCACAGGTCGGTGTCGCCAGCGCTGTCACAGGCGGCGCCGAGCGCGGGATCCTCGGTGCCGTCGTCGGAGGCAGCATCGCAGTCGTCGTCGGCGCCGTTGCAGAGGTCGAGCGCGTCGGGGCCGCGGTCATCGCAGGTGAACGTGCCGTCGACACAGACGATCGTGCCGTCGCTGCACAGATCCGAGTCGCCGGTGCCGTCGCACGCCGTGCCGGTCATCGCGTCGCCGCTGCCGTCGAGCGAGGCGATGTTGCAGTCGTTGTCCACGTCGTCACAGACATCGAGCACGCTCGCGCCGACGTCGGTGCAGACGAGCACGCCGGCGGTGCACTCGCGGACGCCGTCCTCGCAGAGATCCGTGTCGCCCGATCCGTCGCACGCGAGCCCGAGGCCGGGATCGGCGCTGCCGTCCTCGGTCGTCGGGTCGCAGTCGTCGTCGATGCCGTTGCAGACATCGGGCGTGGCGTCGCCGGCGGTGCAGCCTTCCCACGAGCCGAGCACGCAGAACTCGACACCGGAGCCGCAGATGGTCGTGCAGGTGCGGACTAGCCCGTCGTCGATGACGCCGTCGCAGTTTGAGTCGACGCCATCGCAGAGCTCGACGACCGGCACGAGGTTCGGCAGGCACTCGATCGCGCCGTCGCTGCAGGCGGTGGTGCCCGCGGCGCACGCACCGAGCAGCCCGGTGGCGCAGACGAGGAAGCCGCCCGGGGCGCCGTCGTCGATCTCGAGGTCACAATTTTCGTCGGTGCCGTCGCAGGTTTCGGGCGCGGGGAACGCGCAGCCGAGCACGGTGCCGGTCATCGCCAGCCGTCGCTCGGCGTGCTCGGGCGCGGCGGCGTCGGTGGTGAGCACGAGCGACTCGATGGGGATCGGGCCGGAGCGGAGCGTGAGCGTCGTGAGGGTGACGCGGATGCGCGCGACGGCACCGCCGGGGGCGAGCAGCACCGGCGGGGTGGCCAGCGTCTCGGCGTTGGTAATCGGATCGACCGTGAAGAGCTCGGCGGTGAAGATGTCGGTGAAGCCGGAATCGGTGGAGATCGCGACGTCGAGGAGCTCGAGCGGGGCGTTGCCGGTGCCGGTGTTGAGGATGTCGAGCGTGACTCGCGAAGAGTCGGCCCAGCCCACGACGCCAAAGTCGATCGCGTCGGGCAGCACCTCGAGGACCGGTGCGCCTTTGACCTCGGAGATCAGCGCGATGGTGACGATCGGCGCGTCGGGATCATCGGAGTGGATGACGATCTGGCCGAGGTCCTCCTCGCCGTCGGCGGGGCGCAGCGTCACTCGGATCGTGGTGGCGGTATCGGGCTGGAGCTCCAGGTCGACGTCGCCCGACGGCGCAGCGTCGTACTCGGCCAGCATGTCGACCTCGACGAGCTCGATGCGCGAAATGTGCAGCGCGCCGCTGCCGACGTTGCGCAGCGTGAGCATGAGTGGCGTCTCCTCGCCAACCGCCGGGCTGCCGAAGTCGAGCTCGGTCGGCATCACGACGAGATCGGGCACCGCGGTAGCGTCGGGCACGCTGGCGTCCTGCGGCGCGCGGCAGCTGCCGCCCTCGCAGACCAGCCCGACAGGGCAGTCCTCGTCGCCGTTGCAGATCGTCGGCGTGTCGTCGCCCATCGATGGACCACTGCAGGCGGCGAGCCCGACGAATGCGGCGAGGGCGGCGGGTACGAGCAGGCGGCGAACGGTAGGGAGAGACATGGGGGGCCTTGATGGAGGAGCGGCCGCGTGGGCGACGGGCGACCGTGCGGCGATGATAGCCCGTCGGGAGCGACGTGCGCGTGCTGGCGTGCGTGGGCCGGGAGCGGAGTGTGAGCGGCGGCGCTCCCGGTGCGGAGCGCTACGGGGCTGGCGTGGCGACGACAACGCCGCACGCCACGCGCGCGCCGGATTTGCCGGCCGGTTGCGTCGTGAGGTCGTCGGCGTCGGCGTGCACGATGACCGAGCGACCGACGACGGAGTGCGGCCCGGGCGCAAGCATGACGCCGGCGAGCAGCAGCACGAGTCGGCCGGTGCCGTCCGCGCCGACGTCGACGTTGCCGAGATCCCCGTGATGGTGTGCAACGTGAGTCGGACCGCCGTGTGGCTGCCCCTCGTCGGCAAAGTGGGGCCCCGCGGACTTCGCTTCCGCGTCGCTGCAATCACCGGTGGCGTGCAGGTGCGCGCCGTGGCGACCGGGCGATGCGCCGGCGACCTCGAGCGTGACCTCCACGCCAGCGACCTGTTGTACGAACGTCGCGCGGCCGGTGACGCTGCTGCCGCTGCGTGACTCGAGCGCGGCGATCGCGCCCGGCGACGGCGGTGCAGGGGCGGGCGCCGCTGGGGTCGACGGTGCTTGCGCGGTGGCACAGGCGGTCAGCAGCAGCGACAGGGAGACAACGGCGAAGCGAGTTGGCGACGGGATGCGCATGGCGGGCGAGGATAGCGTCGGCCATGCGGGCGCGGAAGAGCGCGGGCGCGCGGTGTTATCGGCCGACGACGTCGGCTTCGAGCGCGGCAATGATGCCGAGGAGGTCGCTGCGCTCGAGTTCCGGGATCCGCAGCGTGTCGAGCGCCTTCACGAGCTCCTCGACCACGGCGTAGAAGTGCGAGTTGGTGATGTGGAGCCCGGCGTGGGCCACGGCCATGGTGCGACCGCTGTACACGCACGGGCCGCCGGCTGCGGCGCAGAGTTGGTCGACGAAGTGCTGCTTGAGTCGCGCGGTGTCGCTGGCAACGAAGAAGGAACTTACCCGGTCGTCGGCGGCGAGGTTGGCGAACAGCTCGTCGACGATTGCGGTGATCGCCGGGAGTCCGCCGAGGCGGACGAAGAGCGTGCGGATGGCCGGTGTCGCGGCCGGCGTCGGCGCAGTCGTCTGGCTACCGCCACACGCGGCGAAGGAGCCGGCGACGACCAGCGCGAGGAGGATTGTCGAGCGCAGCGCGAGGAGCAGTCTGGAGAGCGGGTGCATCGTGTCGGCCTCGCGAATTCCCTCGTTCGGTTGCCGGTGCGCGCCGCGGCGCTTGCGTGAACTATGCTAGCTTCCCGGCGACTAATAGCACGATTACCACGACGCTGACGACGGGGACGATGATGCTGACGACAATGATCAAGACCACGCTGACGCCCACTGGCAGGACCCGACGATGGCATGCGGCGCTCGGCGCGATGGTCGGCATGATGCTCATGGTTGGTGGCTGCGGCAGCACGAAGCCGGCGCTCATTCCGGCTGACTCGCCGCTCGTGCCGTGGGAAGCGGAGCCGCTGCCCGAGGCGCCGGTTGAGCCGGGCGAGCCGACGCTTCCGGACACCGCAGCGCCCCCGGCGCCATAGTTCCATGTGCGGGATCGTCGGCTACATCGGCGGGCGTAACGCAACGCCGATCCTCGTCGAGGGGCTGCGCAAGCTGGAGTACCGCGGCTACGATTCGGCGGGGATTGCGGTGCTCGAGGGCGCGCGGAGCCGCGTGGTGCGCTGTCGCGGCAAGCTGGGCGAGCTCGAGAAGCTGCTTGCGGCTGGTCATCCGAGCGGCACGACCGGGATCGGGCACACGCGCTGGGCCACGCATGGCCGCCCGTCCGACGAGAACGCGCACCCGCACAAGGTCGGCGGCATCGCGGTCGTCCACAACGGCATCATCGAGAACCACCTCTCGCTGCGCGCTGCGCTGGCGGCGAGCGGGCGAACGTTCTCGTCGGAGACCGACACTGAAATCGTCGCGCACCTGATCGATGCCGAGCTCGCGGCCGGCGGGGGTTCGCTCGGAGACGCGGTGCGGCGTGCGCTGGCGCGGGTGCGCGGCGCGTATGCGATCGTCGTGCTGTCCGACGCTCACCCCGACCTGCTCGTCGCGGCGAAGAACGCCTCGCCGCTGGTGATCGGGCTCGGTGACGGGGAAGGCTTCGTCGCTTCTGATGTGCCGGCGATTCTCGAGCACACGCGCCGCGTGATCTTCCTCGAGGAGGGGGATGTGGCGGAGGTGACGCGCGCCGGGGTCACGCTCACTGATCTCGCGGGCCGGCCGCTCGTGCGCGAGCCGCGCGTGATCACCTGGAGCGCGGTGCAGGCGCAAAAGGACGGCTTCACGCACTTCATGCTGAAGGAAATCCACGAGCAGCCGCGCGCCGTCGCCGACACGCTGCGAGGCCGGCTGGATCTCATCGGCGCCACGACGCTGCTCGACGAGGTCGAGCTTGAGCCGCGCACGATCCGTCGGCTCTTCCTAGTCGCGTGTGGCACCTCGTATCACGCTGCGCTGGTCGGCAAGTTCCTCATCGAGGGGCTCGCGCGCATCCCGGTCGAGGTCGACCTCGCGAGCGAGTTCCGCTACCGCGACCCGGTGATTGGGCCGGAGGATCTGTTCGTCGCGATCTCGCAGTCGGGGGAGACCGCCGACACGCTCGCGGCGCTCAAGGAGGCCAAGGCGCGCGGCGCTCGCTCACTCGCGATCACAAACGTGGTCGACTCCTCCATCGCGCGGGCGGCCGACCTGCGCTTCTACACGCACGCCGGGCCCGAGATCGGTGTGGCGTCGACCAAGGCGTTCACCACGCAGCTCATCTCGTTGGTGCTCGTGGCAGTGCGGCTCGGTCGCTTGGCCGGCACGCTCTCCGAGACGCGTGCGGCCGCGCTCCTCGCCGAGCTTGCCACGCTCCCTGCGCGGCTGAAGGAGGTCGTGGATCAGGCGGCGCAGCTGCAGGCGATCGCGCAGCGCTATGGCCACGCCAAGGGGATGCTTTTCCTCGGTCGCGGTCCGCTCTGGCCGATCGCGCTCGAAGGTGCGCTCAAGCTCAAGGAGGTCAGCTACATGCACGCTGAGGGGTACTCGGCGGGCGAGATGAAGCACGGGCCGATCGCGCTCGTCGACGCCGACCTCCCGGTGGTGGTGCTCGCGCTGCGTGGACCACTCTACGAGAAGACGCTCTCGAACCTCTCCGAGGTGCGGGCGCGCGATGCGCGGGTGATCGTGGTGGCGACGCAGGGCGACACGGAGATCCGCGCGCACGCTGACGAAGTTTTCTTCGTGCCCGACGTGTCGCCCGAGTTGCAGCCGATCGTCGCGACGCTGCCGCTGCAGCTGCTGGCGTACTACGTCGCCGACCTGCGCGGCACTGATGTCGATCAGCCGCGCAACCTGGCGAAGTCGGTGACGGTGGAATGACGCGACGCCGCGCGGGTGGGCTGACGCACTTCGACGCGGCGGGCGCGGCGCACATGGTCGACGTCGCGGCGAAGCCTGAGACCGAGCGGGTCGCGGTCGCCACGGGTGCCGTCGAGCTTGAGCCAACGACGCTCGAGCTCGTGGCGCGCGGCGCGGTTGGCAAGGGGGACGTGCTCGGCATCGCGCGCATCGCGGCGCTCGCTGGGCTCAAGCGCACGTCGGAGCTCGTGCCGCTCTGTCACCCGGTGCGCGTGGTCGGCGCCGAGGTCGATCTCACGCTCGATCGCGCCCGCTCGCGCGTGACGATTCGCGCCACGGTGCGCGCGTTCGATCGCACCGGCGTGGAGCTGGAGGCGCTGGCTGCGGTCACGATCGCCGCGCTCACGGTCTACGACATGTGCAAGGCGGTCGACCGCGGCATGCGCATCGTCGACGTTCAGCTGGAGGAGAAGCGCGGGGGGCGGTCAGGCGTGTGGCAGCGCCCGCCACGCGCGCCCGCCCGCCGACGGCGGTAGGATGGGCGGGATGTCCGAGCACGACGCAGCGGTGACCGAGATCGGGCGTTCTCCGCTGGAGCTGGCGCTCGCAGGCACCGATCTTTTCGGCTGCTTGAGCCATGCGCACGTCGCGCGCGTGGTCGCGCTGGGTGAGGTCCGGGTATACAAGGCCGGCGAGATCGTCTTCGCCGAGGGCGCGCCGGGCGATCGCTTCTTTCTGGTCCTAGAGGGCTCGGTGCGGATCACGCGGCTCATGCCGGGTGGCAAAGAGGAGGCGCTCGCGCTGCTGCGCACCGGGCACTACTTCGGCGAGATGGCGCTGGTCGACGACGCGCCCCGCTCGGCGCACGCGCTGGCGCACCAGCCGAGCCGGCTCTTCTCCGTCGCCACGCGCGATCTCGGTGACCTCATGTTCGTCGATCGCGACCTCGCGTACGACCTGCTCTGGAGCATCGTCCGCACGCTGACCGCACGGCTCCGCATCTCGAACGATCGCCTCACGATGATCGTCGGGGCGAGCGCGTTCCCGCGATGAGGCGCGTATGGCTCGCCGGGCTCGCCCTCGTCGGCGCGCTCGCCGCACCTGCCGTCGCCCGCGCCGACGCGCCCATCGGTCGCGTTGCGTTGCTCGCCGGGCTGCGCGCGACCTCCGGCGAGCTCGGCGAGCGGTTCGACCTCGGCGGCACGATCGGCGTCGAGGCCGGCTACATCCCCGACCGCGTCGGCGTGGTCTGGACCGTGCTCTTCACGCGGCACTGGGCGGCTGAGGGCGCGCCGCTCGACGACGCGCTCGACCTCACCGAGCTCGGCGCGGCGCTCCGTGTGCGCGTGCCGCTCACTGTGGGGGAGGAGCTGGCGGCGTTCATTCAAGCGGGTGGCGAGCTCGGCCGCGCGTCGCTGCCGGTGCCACCGACCGGCGTGCGCAGCTGGGTCGCTCCCGCGGGCGCGCTGGGCATCGAGTGGACACAGGGCGACTACGTCCTCGGCGCCGCCGCGCGGTTCGCCGCGATCGGCGACGGTCCGCTGGTGACCGGGGTGATGCTCTCTGTCGGTGCCGGCAGTCGCTGACGCGGCTGTCCGTCGCGACGAACCCTCGCTAGCGGTCGAGCCAGCGACGGAACGCGTCGAAGTCGTACGGGCGCCCGAGGAAGTCTGCGACGAGGTCGGCAGCGTCTCGCACCCCGCCGCGTGCGAGCACGAGGTCGCGGTAGCGATGCGCGGTGGTCGTGTCGTGAAGGCCACTCTGCTCGAACGCGGAGAAGAGATCCTTCGCGATCACGAGCGACCACATATACGTGTAGTACATGGCCGAGTAGCCGTTGAGGTGGCCGAAGCCGGCTTGAAAGTGCGTGCCGTCGAGATACGGGAACGGCGCGAGGCGCTCCTGCTCCTCGACGACGATCGCGGTCGTGTCGAGCTCGAGCGGCGCCGGGTGCTGGTGGTAGCGGAGCGCGAGCGACGCGTAGAACATTTGTGTGCGCGCGAAGGCGCCCTTGCCGAGCTCGTCGGCGGCGCGCATGCGTGCGACGAGGTCGGCGGGGATCGCCGCGCCGGTCTCGTCGTGCCGCGCGAAGCTCGCGAGTGTCTGCGCGTCCCACGCCCACTCCTCGAGGAGCTGGCTCGGCGCCTCGACGAAGTCCCACTCGGTCGCCACGCCCGAGAAGCGCACGAACCGCTGCCCGCCGCCGAGCAGGTGGTGCAGCAGGTGGCCGAACTCGTGGAACAGCGTCACGACCTCGTCGTGCTCGAGCAGCCCGCGCGAGAAGTTCGTCACGAGTGCGCCCTCGGGCAGACGCTCGCTGCCGGTGCCGCTGCGCACGGTGAACTGCGCGGCGTGCTTGTACTTCCCGTCGCGCGGGTGGAGGTCGAGGTAGATCCGCCCGACCGGCGCGCCGTCGCTGGTGCGGACCACGTCGTGCACGGTGACCTCGTCGTGCCAGGTGGCGACCTCGGGCACGGTGCGGTACTCGAGCCCGAACAGCCGCCCGGTCACCGCGAGCAGTCCGTCGCGCACGCGCGCGAATGGGAAGTAGCGGCGCACCTCGGTGGAGTCGAGGGCGCAGCGCTCGCGCTTGAGCAGCTCCTCGTAGTACGCGCTCTCATAGCCGCCGACCGTGGTCGCGCCCGGCTCGTCGCGCTGCTTGCGCTCGAGCAGCAGCGCCACATCACGGCGTGCTCGCGCCTCGCTGAGCGTCGCGATCCGCTCGACGAACTCGCGCACCTGGGTGCCCGAGCCGATCATCTTGTCGGCGGTGACGTAGTCGGCGTAGTCGCGGTGACCGAGCAGCGTCGCCTTCTCGCGCCGCGTCTCGAGCAGCTCGCGGAACACGCGGTCGTTCGCCGGCCAGCCACGGTCGAGCGACTGTCGCTGCAGTGCGAGTCGCGCCGCGCCGTCTTTGGCGTACGTGCGGAGTGGGACCGCGTCGGGGTAGTCGGTGGTGATCGTCACCTTGCCGTCGTCGCCCGGCGGGTGCGCCGCGATGTAGTCGGCCGGGAGGCCGTCGAGCTGCGCCGGATCGAGCCGCACCGAGCGCACGTCCTCGCGCAGGTTGCGGTCAAAGTCCTGCCCGAGCGCGACCTCACGACGGGCCAGCTCTTCGAGGCGTGCTCGGGTCGGCTCGTCGCGGTCGACGCCGGCGCGGCGAAAGTCGCGCAGTGTGCGCTCGACGAGTCGGCGCGCGTCGGGCTCGAGCCCGCTCGCGTCGCTGACGTCGCCTACGTCGACCGCGGCGATCGCGTCGTAGAGCCCGCGGTGGAGTGACAGCTCGGTCGCAAGCTCGCTCGCGCTGCGCACCGCGCCCTCCGCTGCTTCACGCAGCGCAGGATCGGGATGCACCTCCGACAGTAGCGAGCCGACCGCGCTCGCGTCATCGAGCTCACGCGCGAGCCGCTCGTACGGGCCGAGCGTGTTCTCGAACGTGCGCGCCCCGCCGGCAGCAAGCAGCTCGGCCAGCGCAGCGCGCGCGGCACTGAGCCGTTCATCGGCCCAGCGCGTGAAGTGCTCGGGTGTCCCGAGCGCGGCAATCACCGGATTCCCCGGGGCCGTCGGCTAGATCTTGCCGACGAGCAGGAACGCGATGATGAGCGAGTAGATGACCAGCGACTCGATCAGCGCGAGCCCAAGGATCATCGGCGTGAACAGCTTGCCCGCCGCGTCAGGGTTGCGCGCGATGCCCTCGAGCGCCGCCGCAGCCGCGCGCCCCTGGCCGAGTCCGCCGCCGAACGCCGCGAGCCCGAGGCCGAGCCCGGCGCCGATGGCGATGAGGCCCGCCTGGCTGGCCTTCACGGCCTCGATCGCCGAGTCCTGGGCGAACGCCACCGAAGCGAGCAGCATCAGGGTGGTTCCGACGAGCAGGCTGAGAATGTTCTTGGTCTTCATCTCACGGTCTCCTTGGTGCGGTTGCGTTGACTGTTGCGGTGGCGGATGCGTTGACGTCGTCCCCGAACGGGACGTGAACGGTAAGGCTAGTGGTGCTCTTCGTGGGCGATCGCCATGCTGATGTAGACCATCGAGAGCAGGCTGAACACGAGGGTCTGGATCACGACGACCATCACGCCGAGCACCAGGAACGGCACCGGCACGAGGAACGGAACCAGCGTGAAGAATGCGAACACGACCTTGTGGTCGGCCGCCATGTTGCCCATGAGCCGCAGCGCCAGCGAGATCGGGCGCGCGAGGTGGCTGATGAGCTCGATCGGCAGCATCAGCGGCGCGAGCCACCAGACCGGGCCGAGGAAGTGCTTGAGGTAGCCGATGCCGTTCTTCTTCAGGCCGTAGAAGTGCGTCGCGAGGAAGATCAGCCCCGAGAGCGCGAGGTTGGTCTTGAGCGTGGCCGTCGGCGGCGCGAAGCCGGGGATCAGCGCGAGCAGGTTCGAGAAGAAGATGAAGAGCGAGAACGGCGCGATCACCGGGAGAAACTCGCGCGCGAGCTGCTTGCCCATCACACCCTCCATGATGCCGAGGACGCCGTCGAGGAACAGCTCGAAGAGGTTGCGCAGGTTGAAGGTCGCGGGCGGAACGATCGCGTCCTTGCCGGCGCGTGCGAGCGCACCGCGGTAGGCGAAGCCGCCGCAGATCAGGAACGCCACGACCAGGCCCGCCATGAGCACGTGGGTCAGCTCGAAGTGCGAGTCCTGCCCAAACATCGCGAGCTCCCAGTGGTGCGGATCGTCCATGCCGCGCCCGAGGTGGTGCTTGAGCGTGGTCTGGAGGTTGCGCCAGCCCTCGAAGCCGTTGAGGAAGTCGAACCAGGTGCTGTGTTCACCCATTACGTGGAGCTCCCGCGCGCAGGGTCGATGAGGAATCGCACCGAGGCGATGCCGATCGAGAGGAGGAACGTAGAGAGGCCGACCGCGAGGCCGACCGCCGAGATCGGCAGCAGCCGGAGCGCGAGCGCGACCAGCACGAGGATGCCGAGCATCTTGATCATCAGGAGCAGCGCCACGCCGCCACGACGGGACCCGGCGAGCACGCGGTCCCAGAGCCAGCGGAGCGCGCTGAAGTTGGCCGCCGCGAGGACGCCGCCGACCGCGACGCCGAGCGCGAAACGCGGTGATGCAAGCAGCCCAGCCGCCAACGCGAACACCGCTGCGAGCAGCAGGTTCAGGCGTTCGATGGTCTTGAGGTGGTGTCGGTCCATGGTCAGTTGCCCTTGGGGCTGTCCTGCTTGGGGCTGTCCTGCTTGGGGCTGCTTGAGTCGCTTGAGTCGCTCGAGTCGTAAGAGCGAGAAATCTGCTGCGCCGTCTCGATGAGTCCCTTGAAGCCCGCTACGACCCCGAGCAGTAGAAACAGCAACATCAGCCAAGGCTTGGTGCCGAACTTTCCATCCAACCAATAGCCGGCGCCCCAACCCACCAACACACACGCAGCCATCTGCGTGCCGACCGTCGCCACCCGCGCCAACTGAGTGAAACTGCGCTGTTTCTCCTGATCGCCGCTGCCACCGCTCAAGCGGCGTGGGCTTATCACGCGCGCCGAACGAGCGTCAACGAAAAATCAGGCCGAAAATCAGGCCGGCCGCATCAGCGCGCGCGCGAGGTCGGCGAGCTTGTCGCCGTGCGCCCCGATGAGCAGCGCAGGCTGCACCGCCTCGAGGCCCCACGGGTGTACCTCACCCGCGGTCACGGCGAACGCACCGCCATCCACCCGCCCGACCACGCCCAGCCCGGTCGAGAGCTCCACGCGCGCCGACTCGACCACGGCAGGCAGCGCGGAGAGTTCGACCTCGACGAGGCCCCGCTCACAGGTCAGCACCAACCGGAACGCGAGCACGCGCCGCTCGAGCATCAGCACATTGCCGAGCGGGCTGTCGAAGATCGGCGTCCACCCGGCGAGCGGTCCCGCCGCAGCGAGCTGCGCGTAGGGCAGGTAGTAGAGGTGTGGGAAGCCGATGCGCCGCGCGAGCAGCCCGCTGGCTGCAGTTGTGACGTCCACGTAACCGGCCTCGTGCAGCGCGGCTGCCGGGCTGCGGTCGTCGCGCGCATACCACGCCCCGGGCTGGTGCGGCGTGCAGCCGAGGAAGACGTTCTTTGCGTTCGATCCCTTGATCCAATCGGCGACCATGCACGCGACCTCGACCGCATTGCCCGGCTCTTTGAGCCGACGATCGCCGGTATAGAGCACGCCGCCCACCGGCAGCCGGTGCAGCGAATCGAAATGAAAGAAGCGCCCCTCGAACGGCGCTTTCAGCGTGAGCTTCTCGCCGACCTTTACTGCGGTGACGGCGGCGAAGTCATCGGGCACCGCGACGTGCGCCTCGCCGCGCGGATCGAGCGCGAGGAAGAGCAGGCCGCGTGGGGTCATGCCCTGTCGGCGCAGCTCGCTCAGGCCGATGGTGAGCGAGGCGGCATCGCGGTAGTGGTAGACGCGGGCGGCGAGCATGACGCGGGACACTACACCGTCGTGGGCGGCTTGGGGTGGGGGAACTTTGGCGCGGCGTGGGCGTCGGCCAATGTGATGCCGGGGCGCGCCTTTCAGAAGAAGCAAGCGCGCCGCCGCGGCATTCGCTCACCCGAGACCCTTGGCCTCTGCTTCCTGCAGCGATTCGGATCGCTTTTACAACTCAACCCCCACGGTCACGCGGTCGTCCCCGACGCTGTCTTCGCTCTCGACCCGACCGGGACGCTGCAGTTCGTCGCACTACCGCCGCCGACCATGGCGGAGCTCCAGGCGGTTGGCCTTGGCATCGTCAAAGGCATCCGCCGCGCCCTGGATCGCGCACTCGCTCGAGCCCGCGACG
>SHYZ01000046.1 GCA_009692535.1 Myxococcales bacterium | reverse complement strand
CGAGGCCCCGGTGGCGCGTGACTGGGCGAGCTGCTACGGCGTGTGCGAAGGGCTCGACGAGACCACCTGCCTCGCGGCCGACGGCTGTCGCGCGGTCTTTGCCGGCGCCGAGGTGTGCTCGGAGGTCGTGGGCTGCTCCTGGATCGAGTCCTTTGCCGGCTGCTGGGGCATGGCGCCGTCGGGCGGGATACGCGGCGAGCCGTGCGACACCTTCGACGGCTACGAGTGTTCGCGTCACGACGACTGCATCGCCGTGTACGACACGATCCCCGGCACGTTCACGCGCTGCGGCTTTGAGCCTGGCGGGTGCTTGAGCGATCCGATCATGCTGCGCAACCCCGACACCGGCCTCTGCGAGTCGTATGGCCGCGGTGGCTGTGGCCCGGGCATGGGCGCGCCGCTGATTCCGTTCCCCGATTGGGCGGCGTGCGAGAGCGTCTGCAGCGGCTACGACGAGGCGACCTGCCGCGCTGCCGACGGTTGCCGCGCGGCGTACCGCGACCTCTGCCCGCCCTGGGCGCCCTGCGTGCCGGACAATCCGCCGGCGTTTGTCGAGTGCTGGGCGACCGCGCCGGCCGGACCGATCCACGGCGATTGCGCCGGGCTCGACGCATGGACCTGCTCGCTGCACGACGACTGCACCGCCGAGCACACGTCGGTCTGGACCAACTGCGACACGCCCGGCGACCCGAGCTGCGCGTCGGGCACCGGGCCGTTCCTCGCGTGCCACGACGAGGCGGGCGAGCCGCCGCCCCCGCTGCCGACGATGTGTGAGGAGGTTGTTGACGAGCGCGAGTGCATCGAGAAAGGCGTCTGCACGCCGCTCTACGAGGGCGCCGACTGCGTCTGCGACGAGTCGGGCTGCCGCTGTGCGACCTGGATCTTCACCGGCTGCACGGGAGCGTGAACGCGATGACCACCAACTCCACGATGACCACCGTCGGCCGCGCACTCCGCGCACTCCTCGTACTCCTCGCAGTAACGCCGCTCGCAGCCTGCCACCTCTACTTCCCCGGTGACGACTGTGTCGAGAGCGCCGACCTAGCGCCCGCAGCCGAGGTGCGTGATCCGGCGACCGGCCTCTGCACGGACCCCTACTACGGCGGCGGCGGCGGTTGCGGCGACGAGAGCCGGCCCGCTGGCGGCGCGGCCGATCCGGCGATCTTCCTCGACTGGGCGATCTGCTACAGCGCGTGCGAGACGTACGACGAGGCCACCTGCGCGGCGGCCGACGGCTGCCGCGTGATCTACGCTGAGCTCTGCACCGGCGGCCGCGAGTGCACGAGCGAGGTCTTCGCCGCCTGTTGGGCCACCGCGCCATCGGGTCCCGTCATCGGCGTCTGCGACGGTCTCGACGCATACGAGTGCTCGCGCCACGGCGACTGCATCGCGGTGCATGAGAACGCAGACTGCGGGCCCGACGCGCTCTGCGCACCGACGCCCGCCGCGTTCCTCTACTGCCGCGACGAGGTGCCGGTCGACGTGAGCGGTTGCTACTCAGACGCCGACTGCATCCGCGGCGAGGAGCGCTGCAACGCCGGTGACGTCTGCCTGCCACCGCCCGGCTGCGATCCCGGCGAGACCTGCCCGGCGGTCTGCTACGGCGAGTGCGTGCCGATTGACGAGCCGCCGCCGCCGCCCTCGGGTTGCTCTGACTACGACGAGGCCACCTGCATCGACATGATCGACGGCTGCACCGTAGGGGCCGACGGCACGCTCCTGTGCGCCGACATCGCGTGCGAGCCGGTCTACGAAGGGCAGGACTGCACCTGCGACGAGTCGGGCTGCCGCTGCGCGACGTGGCTCTTTGCCTCCTGCCGCGAGGCGACCGCGCCTTAGCCGTCCGCCGGCAGCGCCTCGTACTGCAGGATGCCGAGCTCGTCGAAGCGCTCGCGCAGCCACGGCGTCAGCAGGCCGAGGCGCTTCACGTTCGGGACGATGCGCGCGAAGAGCAGCCGACGAAACTCGATCATCGCCGGCGAGTGGAGCGATAGCTCGAGACACTCCGCCATCGGCAGGCCGAGGTTCTGCCAGACATCCTCCGAGAGGAATCGGTCGCGCATGAGCCGACACGCCTCGTAGGTGAACTCCTGCCGCTCGCGCAGCTCGCGCTCGTTGACGCCGTCGGCGTAGAACGCCTCGAGCGCACGCACGCCGAACGCGACATGGCGCGCCTCGTCGCGCATGACGTTGTGGAGCAGGTCCTTGGCGAGCGGTTCGCAGGTGAAGTTGTGGATCATGCGGAACGACGCGAGTGCGAGCCCCTCGACGAGGATCTGCATGCCGAGGAGCTTTACGTCCCAGCGCGAGTCGGTGAGGATCTGATCAAGCAGCGCGCGCAGGTGCCGGCTCGGCGCGTAGGTGAGCTTGAGCTTCTCGCGCAGGTAGCGCTCGAAGACCTCGACATGGCGCGCCTCGTCGATCACCTGCGTCGCCGCGAAGAAGCGCGCGTCGGTGAGCGGCATGGTGACGACGAGCTGCGAGGTGCCCAGGAGCGCGCCCTGCTCGCCGTGGAGGAACTGCGACATCATCCACGAGTACTGGTGCTGGCGTACCTCGCGCACGTTGCGCGCTGAGAGCTTGCGCCAGATCGGCGAGTCGTAGATCGGGATGTACGCGTCGGGGAGGTTCTCCGCCTCGGGGTCGACCTCGTGGTGCCACGGCAGCAGCGTGCGGCCGTCCCACTGCTCCTGCTTCGCCTTGTCGTAGAGCGAGCGCAGATCGTCGCGTGAGGGCTCGTAGCTCCAGACGTAGGTGACGGGCGTGCGCGCGTCGAGGATTTCGGTGACGGCGGCGGTCATGGGGACTCCTCATGATTCGTGGCGGACGGGTCGCTCGCGAGCGCGCGACGGATGAGCAATCGGCGGAGGGCGCAGACGAGCGGCTCGGAGTGGCGCACCGCCTCCGCAGCGAGCGCGAGCCGCGCGTCGTCGGAGAGGCCGGTCATCGTGCGGCGCGTGAACATGTGCACCTCGCGGTGCGCGAGCTCGCCGAGCAGCTCGATGTAGAGGCCGAGGCTGGTCAGCGGAAAGCGGTCGCGGCCGAGTCCGGACTGCTCGAGTCGTCCGAGGGCGTCGAGCAGCCCGAGGTCCTCGGCGTCGTAGCAGCGCGTGGCCGGCGCGCCGGTGCCGATCAGCCCGAGCTCCTCAAGCAGCGTGAGGTCCGCGTCGGTGACCAGCGCGCGTGCAAGCAGGTCGGCCCGTGTGAGTGACATGGGCGCAGGGCCAAGGCGCATTTTCTCAGCGAGGCGCGGGCCGAGGCGCGCGATCGCGGCGGCCTCGTCGAGCGTGATCGGCTCGGCGCGATCAGCGAGCACCTCGCGGATCACGCGCACCGGGAGAAAGTGCTGCTCGCGGAGCGCGCGGACCAACCGAACGCGCTCGAGGTACGCATCGTCGTAGTACGCCATCGTGCGACCGGTCTTGGTGGAAGGCGGCGGCAGCAGGCCTTCGCGGATCCAGTACTTGATGGTCGGGATCGGCACGCCGGACTGCGCGGCCAGTCCACCGATGCGGTGGCGACTTGGTGCATCGCCAGGCGGGTCGTTCAGCACCGGAGTCACTGGATAGTTTGTATATCCAGTTGCGGAGGCCGTCAACTAGCTGAGGACACTTCCTTTTCGCAGAATGGCAGCATGATCAGCAGGAGCAGCCGCGCGACGACCAAGCCGACGGAGAGCTGGCCGGCGAGCCCCGCCTTCAGCAGGTAGGGCAGGCCGAGGAGGTTCACCAGCGTCAACGTCCCTTCGAGCGACAGTGCGAAGGCCCACGCCGCGCGCTGTCTGCGCAGGAGACCGATGGCGACGATGATCTCGATGATCGCGCCCGCTTGGTTGAGGTAACGCAGCACCGTCGGCACGCTGCTCGGGAACGCCCAGCCGAGCGAGATCGACACGAGGCAGGTGGCCCCAACGAGGAAGGTGAGCGCGGCGGCGAGCTGGGCGCGCGTGGGTCGAGAGTCGGCCATGCCATGCGGACCATAGCAGCCATGACGCGCTGGTGGTGCGGCGGCGGGCGCGGGCGCGACGATGCGCGTCGGGGCCGACGGCGTGCGTGTTACGCTCCAAGCGTGAGCGGGGCGGATCCGGGTGGCGTGCCGGTGCGCGGCGTGAGGCCGTCGGGGGCCGCACCGGAGGGCCGCGCCGGGCACGCTGCGGCGGATGAGTTCTCCGTCGCTGCGGGGTCGCTCGGCGGTTCGCTCTCGGCCCAGCTCCTCGAGCTAGAGCAGCTCGCCACGCTTGGGCGGCTGCTAGGCGTCGCGGCGCACGAGCTCGCTAACCCACTCTCGTTCATCCACGGCAACATCGGCCTCGTCGAGCGGCACGCGACCGAGCTGTGGGAGCACGTGGCCCGTTGCGAGTCGGAGCTGGCGCGGCTCGACGGTGCTGCGCTTGCGCGGGTGGTCGAGCGGCGCGCTGAGCTCGAGGTCGCGCGCGAAGAGCTGCCGTACGTGATGCGTTCGGTGCGCGTGGGCACGGATCGCTGCGTGAGGATCGTTCGCGACGTGCGCGAGCTCGCACGCGATGGCACGGGCTCGCATGCGATCGATCTTGCCGCGCTCGTCGAGGCGGCGGTCCGGCTCGCGGAGCCGCTCATGCGCACCCGCGTCGTCATCGAGGTCGTGCATGAAGGGCCGCTGCCGCTGGTGAGCGGTCGCCAGGCGCAGCTGGGACAGGTGGTGCTGGCGTTGCTGGTGAACGCTGCCGAGGCGATTGACGGCCCGGGCACGATCCGCGTGACGCTCTCGCCGCTGCCGGCGTCGTCGTCGTCAGGCGGCGGGCAGCATGCGCGCGTGGCCGTCGCGGACAGCGGTCCCGGTGTGCCGGCTTCGCAAGGCGAGCGGATCTTTTTACCGTTCGTGACGACCAAGGGGGAGCGGGCGATCGGTCTTGGGCTGGCGATCGGGCGGGTGATCGCGCGGGCCCACGGCGGCGAGCTCCGTCTCGACGACGAGTGTGCGGTCGGTGCGCGCTTTCTCCTCGACCTGCCCGCGGCGGCGGCGTCGCTGCCAACCGGAAGCCCGTGACCGAGGGACGCGGGCTGCTCGTCGTCGACGACGATGAGTACAACCGCAGCTTCCTGCGCCGCGTGCTCGGCCGCGAACATGCGATCCGTGAGGCGGACTGCGCCGATGCAGCGCTGGCGGTACTCACGTCGGAGCCGGCGCTCGTGGTGCTCTGTGACCACCTCATGCCCGGGCGGAGCGGTGCCGACCTCGCCGGTGAGGTGGCGGCGCGCTGGCCCAACTCGGTGACGCTGCTTCTCACCGGACTCGACGACGATCCTGAGGTCGTGGCCGCGGTCAGCGTCGGCCAGGTGTTCGAGGTGGTGCAGAAGCCGTGCGATGTGACGACGATTCGCGCCGCCGTGGTGCGGGCGTTCACCGAGGCGACGCGCCGCAGCGGCTAGCGAGTCGCGGCGAGCGGGATCAGGCCCGCGTGGAGGATCTCGTCGGAGCGCTCGCGAATGTCGGCGAGGCAGGCGGCCGGCGGCTCGGAGTCGAGCTTCAGCGTGGCGCACGCGGCATGTGCGCCGTCGAAGATTCGGTTGTCGATTTCCTGGACGTTGATCGAGTGGCGTCGGAGCACGTCGAGCACGTGCGCGAGCACGCCGACGCGGTCGAGGTGTCGCACGACGAGTTGGAAGCGCGCGGGCGAGCGTTGGCAGAGGTTCACGCAGTTCGGCACTTCACCGCCAGCGAGGAACGAGCGCACGATGCGCACCGCCTCGTCGGCGATCGCCTTCTCGGCCTGGCGTGTTGACGCGCCGACATGGTGCGTGCCGTAGACGCCGGGGAGCGTGAGGAGCTCGCTGGTGAAGGCCGCGGCGCCCCCCTCGGGCTCACCGTCGTGCACGTCGGTGCCGACGCGCAGGCCGCGCTCACGCACCGCGCGCACGAGCGCCGCGGTGTCGACCACCTCGGCGCGTGCGGTGTTGATGAACGCCGCGCCAGGTGCGAGTGCGGCGAAGAACTCCTCGCCGAGCAGGCCGCGCGTCTCCTTCGTGAGCGCGAGGTGGAGTGAGACCGCGCTCGCCCGCTTTGCGACGTCGACCGGTGAGGCGGCGCGCTCTACACCGAGTGCGCGGGCGCGCGTGTCGTCGAGCGAGCGTGACCAGGCGACGACCGACATGCCGAACGCGAGCGCGCGGTGAGTGAGGGCCTCGCCGATGGCGCCGAGGCCGATCACACCGAGCGTCCTGCCGTAGAGCCCGTCGGCCTGCCCGTACTCCTTCTTGTTCCAGCGTCCCTCACGCAGCGCGTTGGCCTGCTCGGGGATGCGGCGGTCGAGCGCGGCGAGCAGCCCGAACGCGAGCTCCGCGACGGCGATGGCGTTCTTGCCGGGGCAGTTGGCGACGAAGACGCCGCGCCGCGAGGCTGCCGTGCGATCGATCGTGTTCACGCCGGCGCCAGCGCGCACTACCAGCGTCAGCGTGTCAGCGGCGTCGATCGCCTGCGCCGTGACGGCGGTGGAGCGCACGATCAGGACATGGACGCCGTCGAGGCGCGCGGGCAGCTCCGTGGCGCCGAGGCCGGGCGCGTACTCCACCTCGAGGCCGAGCGCGCGAAAGTCGTCGAGGTGCTTCTCGGAGAACTTGTCGGCGACGAGCAGCTTCATGCGCGGAGCATACGTCCGTCCGTAGCAGCCCGCGGCGCCCGCGGCGCGTTTCCCGTGGTCCTGCGTCCTGCTACGATGCCGCGCGATGGTGCGCGAGAAGTTTCTCCTCGGTGTCGTGCAGCTCGCGATGACGGCGGACTCCGACGAGAATCTCGCGGGGGCGGTGCGCGGCATCCGCGCGGCCGCAGCGCGCGGCGCACGAGTGATCTGCCTGCCCGAGCTTTTTCGCTCGCTCTACTTTTGCCAAGCGGAGGACCACGCGAACTTCGCGCTCGCCGAGGCGATCCCCGGCCCATCGACCGCCGCGCTTGCGCCGCTCTGTCGCGAGCTCGGTGTGGCCGTGGTCGCGTCGTTGTTTGAGCGGCGCGCGGCCGGCGTCTACCACAACACCGTCGCGGTGCTCGATGCTGATGGGAGCCTCGCCGGCACCTATCGCAAGATGCACATCCCCGACGACCCGCTCTACCTCGAGAAGTTCTACTTCACGCCAGGCGACCTCGGCTTCCGCGCGATCGACACCCGCTTTGCGCGGCTCGGCACGCTGATCTGCTGGGACCAGTGGTACCCGGAGGCGGCGCGGCTCACCGCGTTGCAGGGGCCCGAGGTGCTGGTCTACCCGACGGCGATCGGCTGGCACCCGGCGGAGAAGGCGGAGTACGGCGCGGCGCAGGCCGATGCGTGGCGCACGATTCAGCGCGGCCACGCGATCGCGAACGGCACCTACGTCGTCGCGGTGAATCGCGTTGGCCATGAGCGTCCCGCCGGCGTCGTCGGCGAGGGCATCGAGTTCTTTGGCGGTTCGTTCGTGTGCGATCCGTTCGGCGTCATGCTCGCCGAGGCGGGGCGCACCGATCCCGAGGTGCTGGTCGTCGAGATCGATCCGGCGCGGCAGGAGACGGTGCGCCAGCACTGGCCGTTCCTGCGCGACCGACGGATCGATGCGTACGCGCCGATCACGGCGCGGTTTATTGACGAGCGCTGAGCGGTGAGCGGCGGCGGCATGGCGACGAAGTGGCCCGCCGAGCGCGGCTACGCGATGCCGGCCGAGTGGGCGCCGCATGCGGCGACCTGGCTTGCGTGGCCGGAGAACCGCACCGACTGGCCGGGGAAGTTCGCGCCGATCCCCTGGGTCTACGGCGAGATCGTGCGGCACCTCGCGCGGCACGAGCTGGTGCGGCTGATCGTGCGTGACGCAGGTGCCGAGGCACGTGCGCGACGGCTGCTCGGGCGCGCGGGCACAGACCTCGCGCGCGTGGAGTTTGTCCGGCTGGTCACCGATCGCGGCTGGCTGCGCGACTCGGGCGCGATCTTCGTGGCCGACGCGCGCGGGCGCCGACTCGCCACGACCTGGCGCTTCAACGCGTGGGCAAAGTACGACGACTGGAAGCGCGATGCGCGGACCGCCGACCGGATGGCGAAGGTCGCTGGGACGGCCACGTTTGCGCCGGAGCTCGACGGTCGCCGCGTCGTGCTCGAGGGCGGCGCGATCGACGTGGACGGCGAGGGGACGCTGCTCGCCACCGAGGAGTGCCTGCTCGACGAGGTGCAGGCGCGCAACCCTGGGCTCGGGCGCGGCGGGACCGAGCGCGTGCTCGCGCGGGGACTCGGCGCCACCAAGGTGATCTGGCTCGGCAAGGGGATTGTCGGCGACGACACCCACGGTCACGTCGACGACCTCGCGCGCTTCGTCGGGCCGGGACGCGTCGTGCTGGCGCGTGAGTCGCGCACGAGCGACGAGAACTACACGCTGCTCGAGGAGAACCGCGAGCGACTCGCGGGCGCACGCGACGCGGCGGGGCGGCGGCTCGAGGTGATCGACCTGCCGATGCCCGCGCCGCTTGTGCTTGACGGGCGGCGGCTGCCGGCGAGCTACGCCAACTTCTATGTGGCGAACGGCGTGGTGCTGGTGCCGACGTTCAACGATCCCGCCGACCGCGTCGCACTCGGCGTGCTGGCCGAGTGCTTCACGGGGCGGACGGTGATCGGGATCCACGCCGTCGACTTGGTGTGGGGACTCGGAACGCTCCACTGCATGACGCAGCAGGAGCCGGCGGGCCTCGCTCGGCGCTAGGGCTCACGCATTACGGCATCATCATGCCGCCGCCGTTGCCCGGACCGGGCGTTCCGGCGTAGCAGCCGATGACGTAGGGGAAGCCGCTGGTCGCGTGATAGTGGTAGTCACCGTCGGGCCCGACGTGCCCGTTGCAGCGATCGAGGTAGAGCGGATCGCCGTGGTCGCGGTAGGTGTACGCGTCCCACGCGTTGCGCATCGGATCGCCGGTCACCTCGTACGAGCTGAGGCGCTCGACGACGGAGCTACACGCGGCGTCGACACACTCATGCGGCCCGAGGATCGGGAAGCCGTCCCATGAGAAGCCGAGGATCGGCGACTGTGCGGTGCCGGTCGGCTCGGGGTTCATCCACGGCTCGGCCACGAGGCTGTCGCGGTTCAGGCAGCGCTCGGAGAGTGCGTGGTCGTGGTAGTCGCCGCGCATCGCGGTGTGGCCGAAGCACTCGTCGGTGATGCCGTTGTAGACCGGGTCGCCGAACGCCGACGTCGCCGGCATCGGGCCCTCGTTCGGCCCGTAGACCGGAATGCCGGTGATGGAGAACGCGGCGAGCCCAAGACGCGGGATATCCGTCGGTGCGACGGCGAGCGCAGGGTAACGCGGGATCTCCCAGCGGTAGTTCTGCGCGGCGAGAGCGTTCGGCGTCATCTGCACGAAGCGGTAGTGCGGGATGCCGTTCGACTCGACGATGATCTTGTCGGCGGTGCAGCTGACCCGCAGGCGTGGCGCAGGGTAGCCGTCGCCCGCGCCGGACGCGCCGGTGAGGTCGAGGAACGCCCACGTCGGGCAGTCGTCGCTGCCGGCGTCGGGGCTGGGGGGCGGGCCGGCGTCGGCAGTGGGGGGCGGGCCGGCATCGGCAGTGGGGGGCGGGCCGGCATCGGCAGTGGGGGAATCATCGGTCGGGCTGCCGCAGCTCGCCGCGATGAGCAGTACAACCGGGAACAGGTGACGTGCCGCTCTTTTCATCGCTCGCTCCCGCGCCGGTCTGAACCGGGCGCCAATACGCTAGGCCCCTCCGACCCAGAGGCTCGGCGGGAGGTTAACTCAGCGTGCCGCGCGCGTCACTTGGTCCAGGAGGCCGCACCGTCGACGCGATCGAGCAGCAGCTTTGGTGGCAGCGGCCGCACGCCGTCGATCGTGCCGGCGTAGAGCGCGCCGTCGCGCAGGAGCAGCACCTCGGTGCCGTCGGGGGAGAAGGCGAGTGGTGCGTAGTGGTTCCAGCATTTCGACTGACCACCGACGCTGCGCACGACGCACGCACGCACCGCGAGGGGCGCGGGCGGTGGCGCATTGCGCTTGGCCTTCTTGCGGCGCGCGGCGAGTGACGTCGGCTCGGCGAGGAGAAACGGCGAGGGGCTGTCGTCGACCGCGCCTGACTCGTCGCTGCCGTCTGCGGGCTCGGTGTTGGGTTCGCCGTCGCTGTCGTCGTCGCCACCGTCTGGCGCGCCCTCGAGTCCCGGCGGCACCGCGCCCATGCGGATCAGCACCCAGGTCGAGTCCGCGCTCCAGCCGACCGGCGCGCCGGGACCGCCGAGCACGCGCGGCACGCCGTCGCCGTCGAGCTCGACACCGACCACGCGGCTCGCCGTTCCCTCGCCGAGCACCGCCGCTGCGCGCATGCCGTTGGGCGCAACCATGAGCTGTGATGGCACCTGGCCGAGGCGTGCGAGCACCCGTCGTGCGCGTCCGTGTCGGCGGAAGGCGACCACGTCGGTGCCGAGGAGCGCCGCGAGTTCCGGCGGCGACGGGCCGAGAAAGCTCGAGAGCCGGAGTCGCAGCGGCAACGCGTAGCTCGCGCCGTCGGCCACGTGCACGATGAGATCGTTCGTCTCGCCGCCACAGAGCACGCAGCCTGCGGTCGGTGCGAGCCGCGCGTGGCTGCGGCAGGGACCGGTGCGGAGCGCGGGCTCGCCGGCGACGAGCCAGGCGACGAACGGCTCATGGTCGAAGTGGAGCACGAGCAGTGCGCCGTCGGCGCTGGCGTCAAGTCGCTGCAGCGCCGCGCCGGCAGGGAGCGAGGCGAGTCGCGTGGGGACCGATCGGGCGGCGAGCTCCTGCCGCCAGAGCGCACCGTCGCGCGCGAACAGCAGCGCACCGCTGCGTGCGGCGTGCGCGGTGGGCGCAGCGAGCAGGGTCGCGAGGGCGCAGGCGGCGAGGAGCGCGATCGAGCGCGTGGGGGAGTGAGGCACGCGCCTATCGTGCGACGCGGCCGAAATGGGAGTCAAGCGTACGGTAGCGACGGTAGCGACGTGCGAGTGCTCCACGCGGCCCTAGCCCCGGCGCTCATGCTTTACTCCTGCGGCATGTGCCGGCACCTCGCGTACCTCGGGCCGTCTGCGACGCTGGCCGCGCTGCTGCTCGACGCGCCGCACTCGCTACGGGCGCAGTCGACGGCGCCGCGCTACATGACCGGCACGAACCTCGACGGGTTCGGCGTCGGTTGGTACGCACCTGAGCGTCGCGCCCTGCCGGCGCGTTATCGCCGCGCGGTGCCGATCGGCGAGGACCGCTCGTTCGCGAGTTTCGCCGGCGTAGTCGCGACCGGCGCGTTGGTGGCCGCGGTGCGGAGCGCGACGCCGCCGTTCCCCGTCGACGAGAGCGGCCCGGCGCCGTTTACCTGGGACCGATGGCTCTTCTCGCACAACGGCTCGGTGGCTGGCTATGCGGAGGGCGCGGCCGAGGTGCTGCGTGCGGGCATCGGACCGGCGCGGCTCGCAGGACTTGACGGCGTGACCGACTCCGAGACGGTCTTTGCCCGGCTGCTCGAGCTGCTCGACGCGGGTCGCGAGCCGGGCGATGCGCTGCGGCTGGTCGAGGCGCAGTTGCGTGAACTTGGCGGCGGGAAGCTCAATTTCCTGCTGCACGACGGCGAGCGGATCTTCGCGACTGCGTCAGCGCACTCGCTCTTCGTGCTCGAGCGGGACGGCGCGGTGATCGTCGCCTCGGAGCCGACCGACGCGGGCACGGACTGGGTGCGCGTGCCGGACCGCTCGCTGGTTCGGGTGGCGCACGCACAGCGCACCATCGAAGCGCTGTAGCCGCCGCCACGCGGCAGGTTGACCACCAAAGAGCGCGGTAGACTGGGCCCGCGTGGATAAGACCGCCAGCGCTTCGGGTCGACCGAGCACCTCCAATCCGACGATCTGGCGCACGCTAATCCTGCCCGGGCTGGTGCTGCTCGTGGCAGAGGCGCTGGTCATCTTCTGGCCGCTCGACACGCTCTTCCACTTCAGCGCACCAGAGCGCGCGATGCTCGTCTCGGTGGGCGCGCCGGCGCTCGCGGTGGCGCAGGGCGTCTGGCTCGCGTGTCAGGCGTTCTGGCTGGCACCGATCCGTCGCGCCCTCGTGTCGCGCCAGAGCACGCATCCGCTCGCGCCCGCCCGCAGCGCGGCCTGCTACTACGCGCTCGGCGCGTTGCCGCTGCGCACCCTGCTCGTGCGGACGCTGCTCTTCGCAGGCGCCGCAGTCGTCATCGCGAGCGTGCTCTTCGCGCGTCGCTTCTGGCCGGCCGAGCGCGCCATCAGCTTCTGCTCGATCGTCGCCGCCCACGCCTTCGTCATCGGCACGCTCCGCGCTGCGTGGACCGCGCGCGTCACCCGTCTCCTGCGCGACGCGCTCTTCCCCGGCGTCTCGCCGCTGCGCCAGCTCCGCGACCGCTACTTCCGCCGCATCCTGCTGGTCTCGCTGCTGACCGGCGCGGTGGCCTATGCCGCGCTTTGCTCCTTCACCTGGTTCTTCCTGCCGCTTCGTCCCGGCGAGTTCCTCCGCCTGCAGATCGTGGTGCCCGGGCTGCTCGCCGCATTCACGCTGCTCTGGTACGCGTACGGGCGACGGGCTCGCCGTCCAATCGACGAGTACCTCGATGGTCAGCTCGCGGGCGAGCTGCGCCGTGTCGGTCCGCGCGCCGACGCTGATGCGATCCTCGCTTGGCGCACCGCGCAGCTCCTCCCCTACCGCCTCGCCGCGGCCAAGCTCGCCGCGTGGGTGAGCGCGTCGGCGGTGGCCGCGCTGCTCGGGCATCAGCTCTTCGCCGTCGAGGTCGACAACGCCGTGCTCCTGCTCGGCATCGCGACGGTGATCGTCGTCGGTGCTGCGCTCTACGAGGCGCTCTGGCACCGCGACACGCTCCGCGCGCTGCTGCTCCACGTCACGTCCCGCCACCGCATGCCGGTGCGTGAAGGACGCACTGCGCTCTCGCTGCGTGCCAAGCTGCTCGTCTCGTTCGGAGGCGTGGTCCTCTTCGCGTGCGGGCTGTCGCTCTTCTGGGGCTTCGTGCAGTACAAGAAGCTCGTCGAGCGGTACGCGCAGCGGCAGGCGCAGAGCGAGCTCGACAAGGTCCGCTCAGAGCTGGTCATGCGGCTGACCAACGCGCCGACGTCCGAGCGCGTCGCGAGCCTGCTCGCTGACCTCGCGACCGGGGCGCCCGACGACGCGGTCTACTACCATGTGCCCGCCGCAGGTGCGCGTACCGTCGGGGTCGCTGGCGGTGGCGGCGACGCGCCTCGCCTGCCGTGGTACTCGGCGCTCCGGCTGCACGGCCACCGCGCCGGCTCGCTCGAGCTGACGTCGCTGCGACTCACCGGGAGCTACCGACGCCTCGAGGTGCCCACCGCGCGGGGACCGATCGATCTGGGCTGGGTCGCGGTCGCGGTGCCTAACTATCGCGGTCGCGGCCCCGGCGTCGAGCGTCCTCTGCTCGAGCTCGTGCTCTTCTTCCTCGCGCTCTCGGCGGTCTGTGGCGGGATCGTGCTCCTCACCGTGCAGGAATTCACGGCGCCGATCCGCCAACTCGAGCAGCGCGCCGATGAGATGGCGCGCGGCGAGCTCGCCGGTCCGGTCTTCGCGGGCGTCGAAGGGGATGAGGTCGGCCGCCTGTCGCTCGCCCTCGAGGAGATGCGGCGCGCGCTGCGCGACAAGCTGCGCACGACCGAGGAGGTGAACGTCGACCTCGAGCGTGAGGTGCAGCGGCGCACCGCCGATCTCGCGCGCAAGAACCGCGAGCTCGCGGAGACGCTCGAGAAGCTGACCTTCGCCCAGCGGCAGCTCGTCCACGCCGAGAAGATGGCGTCGATCGGCCAGCTCGTCGCCGGGATCGCGCACGAGATCAACAACCCGGTGAACGCGATCGTCAACACCGTAGGGCCGCTCTCCGACGAGATCGAGCAGATCGCGAGCCGCGCTCAGGACCCCGCTGCGGCGCAGGAGCTGCGCGACATGGCGCGCGTCATCCAGCGCGGTGCGCGGCGCACCAAGGACATCGTCCAGGCGCTGCACAACTACTCGCGCTCCGACGACGAGCGGGTCGTCGAGTTCGATCTCAACCGCAGTCTCGACGACTCGCTCGAGCTGTTGCGCCACCAGTTCCGTGGCGTGATCGAGGTTGACCGTCGCTACGGCGAGGTCGGGCGGATCCGTGGTCATGCCGGGCAGCTCAATCAGGTGTTCATGAACCTGCTCACCAACGCGGCGCAGGCGCTCGCCGGCAAAGAGGCTGCGCGGATCGTGTTGACCACGACGCGCAGCAGCGAACGCGTCGAGATCGCCGTCGCCGACAACGGGCCGGGGATTCCACAGGAGATCCTGCCGCGGATTTGGGATCCGTTCTTCACCACCAAAGAGGTGGGGCAGGGGAGCGGCCTCGGGCTGTCGATCGTGCACGGCATCGTCGAGCGGCACGGCGGCACCATCGGCGTGGTGACCCGGATCGGCGAGGGGACCACGTTCACCGTGTCGCTCCCGGAGCGCCCGCTGGTCTGAGTTGCTGCGGCATGAGCCGTGCGCCGCTACGGGTTTTGCGGGTGCGGGCGCGCGAGCAGCATGCGGCTGTCGCTGGCGTGGGCGCCGAGCGTGTCGGCGACCTCGACCTCGAAGCGGAGCTCAACACCGTCGAGCAGCGCGTCGTCGGGGATGTCGAGGATCACGAAGCGCCCCACCATCTCGTGCTGGTCGGTCCCGGCGACCGGAGCGAGGCCCTGCGTGTAGCGCGCGACCCGGGCGTCGATCCTGACGCCGGCACGGAGCACGCGAAACTCGGTGGTCGGGTTGTCGGGGCTCGCAAGGTTGTCGCGGTCGCCAGGCTCGAGCCCGACGACGCGCACCGAGCCGAGGAGGTGGAAGCCGCCTTGTGGCCCTTGGATGACGAGCAGCTCAGCGTCGGGCGCGAGCGGCGCAAACTCTCGCGCGCCGGTGCCGAGCGTGACGGCGGGCGGCGCAGCGTCGGGGCGCGGCTCCCGCTCGACGCCACACGCTCCGACGGCGAGAGCGACGGCGACGAGCAGCGCGCAGCACGCCGCGCTCACAGGCAGAGGCACGAGCAGGCGTCGTTCCGCCGCGCGCAGCTCTCGCCGCTCCGCGCCGCGAGGATCTCTTCCCACGCGAGCGTCCCGAGATCGAAGCGCCAGGTGTCGTCGAGGTGATCGCCGCAATCGGACTCGCCGCCGACCAGCCACGCGCTCGCGCCGAGCACGCTCAGCACGCCGCCGGAGCGGCGCTCGGGCGCGGAAAGATCCTGCTCGACGTACTCCGCCGGGATCTCCTGCGGATTGCCGAGGCAGCCGAGCCCGCCGCCGGTGAAGCGATCGCCGCCGGCAAGCTCAGTCCAGCTTCCGGTCTCGGGTGAAAATGCCCAGACGTCGTTCACCACGCCGGGATCGGCGTGGCCGCCGGTGATGAGGTAGCGATCGCCCGCCGCGTCGTAGGTCATGAGTGAGGAGAACCGGCCCGACGGTGCGCCGCTGCCGCCATCGTGGAGGCGAGTCCATGCGAGCGTGCCGAGATCGAGCGCGTAGAGGTCGGAGAGCCCGGGGCTCACGAAGTCGCCGACCTGTCCGCCGAAGACGACGAGTCGGTTGCGTCGCGAGTCGTGCGTGTAGGCGACGAAGAGCCGCGTTGACGGCGGCGTGCCGGTCGGCGAGAGCTCGCGCCAGCCGGCTGCGTCGTACGCCCAGACGTCGTTGGTGGTCCGCAGCGACAGCGGCGCGCGGTTGAGTCCGCCGCCGTGGAGATAGAACGTGCCGGCCGTGGCGTCGAACGCAGCGGCGGCAAAGTAGCGCGGCTCGGGCGCGGTCCCTGAGCCGTCGTCAAGCGCGGTCCAGGCGCGCGTGGAGAAGTCGAACGCCCAGAGGTCGCCATGGAGCGTGTAGTCGCCGGTCGTCATCGGCGCGCGAAAACGTCCGCCGTGCAGCAGCATGCGACCGCCCACAGCGTCGAGCGCGACTGCGTGCCGGCCGCGTGGACTCGGGGCGTCGGTCGACATGGCCTGCTCCCAGCCGAAGCCCGGGCGGAAGAGCCACGTGTCGCCGAGGTACACGGGGCGCGGGATCTGGTTCACGATCGGACCGTCGTCGCCACCGAAGAGCACGACGAGGCCGCTCGCCGGATCGGCCACGCCACCGACGTCGCTTCGCTTGCCGGGCCGCTCGGCGCTCACGATCTTCGCGTCGGGCGGCGCGGCGTCGGCGGGTGCCGCCGGAGCATCGCCGCTGCAGCCGACGCCGACGCCGACGCCGACGCCGCCGCCGAGCACGAGGCAGAGCGTGGCCGCGCGGATCACTTCGCTCCGCCCGGCGACTTCACGATGACAAACTCCACGCGACGATTCTTCGCGCGCGCGTCGTCGTCCTCTCCCTCGGCGACGCGGCGCGTTTTGCCGTAGCCCTTCGCGTCGAGCCGCGCGGCGTCGAGCCCGTGCAGCTCGACGAGGTGCCGCTTCACCGACTCCGCGCGCTGCCGCGAGAGCTCGAGGTTGAACTGCGGCCCGCCGACGTCGTCGGTGTGCCCCTCGATGCGAATCCGCAGCAGCGCGGGGTTGTCGGCGAGCGCGCGTGCCACCTCGGCGAGCAGCGCGTGGCTCTCCTGCTTGATGTCGGCGGTGTTGGTGTCGAAGTGGATCGTCTGGTTGAGCTCGAGCTTCTCCGACGTGACCACCACCAGGCGATCGGGGCAGCCGTCGTCGTCGTTCACCTCGTTCAGCGTTTCGGGCTCGTTCGGACACTCGTCTACACCGTCGGCGAGGCCGTCGCCGTCGTTGTCCGCCTCGGGGCAGCCGTCGCCATCCTGGAAGCCGTCGGCGTCCTCGGCGACGACCGGGCAGTCGTCCTTGCCGTCGAGAACTCCATCCCCGTCGTTGTCGGGATCGGGGCAGCCGTCGTCGTCGGCGTAGCCATCACGGTCCTCGGCGATGCGCCGGCAGCCATCGACAACGTCGAGCACGAGGTCGAGGTCGTCGTCCGGATCGGGGCAGCCGTCGATGTCTTCGTGGCCGTCGCGGTCCTCGGGCTCACGCACGCACCGGTCGTCGACATCGGCGATGCCGTCGCCGTCGGTGTCGGGGCTCGCGTGCTGGAAGGTGACGCCGGCGAACGCACGCCACGCCGGGGCACCAGCGCCGTCGCCGAGTCCTGCGCCGCCGCCGACCGCGACCTGCCACGAGGGACGTGCGGCGAAGCGGAGCGCGGCGACACCCTCGAACGCCTGCTGGCCGGTGAACGCGCCGTGCAGATCGATGACGAGCGCGAGGCGACGGCGCCAGAGGTCAACCGCCGCGCCGCCTGCGACGAGGCCGGCGTGTCCGTCGGAGACGTTCTCGATCATGCCGTCTTCAGTCCGCAGCCTGATGCCGGCGGCGGCGGCGAACGCGAAGCGACCACGCTCGTGATCGGCGAGCGCCCACGCCTCGAGCCCGAAGCCGGGCGCACCGGCGAGATCCTCGTCGGCACCGGTCGGCACCACCAGCGCGCCGAGCACGCCGAGTCCGATCGTGTCCTCGCGGTGCCCGAGCGCGAGCTTGGCCGACGCGCGCAGATCACCGAGTCCGGTGCTGCCGAGCTCGGCGCCAGGCGGACTGGCAAAGTCGCTCTCGTTCACCAGCATCACCGGCAGCGCGAGGCCGAGCTCGACGAAGCCGAGTGAGTACGCGCCGAGCAGCCAGCCGGTGAGCCGGTCGGAGATCACCGCGCCGAGCTGATCGGGGCCGGCACAAGGGGACATCTCCTCGGGGCAGGCGATAAGCGGATCGGCCACGTAGCTGCCGATCAGCGAGAATGCCCAGGTTCCGGCGGGCGGCACGCGCGGGCGCTCGGCGACGATGAGCGTGGACGCGCCGGGCGCAGGCCGCAGCAGGTCGACGTCGAGGTTGCCCGAGAGCACCGTCTGCGCGTGCGCGGTAGAGAGTGTGAGCATCGCCGCGACCGTCGCCGCGACCGTCGCCGTCACTGTGCAGCCGAGGAGCGCTCGCTTCACGCGCGCCTCGCGAGCGCCATACGCCGCCGCCGCCGTGCGAACGCGAAGGCCAGCGCGACCCCAAGCGCGGCCGCAATCGCCGCGACCGCCCCGCCGTCTACCTGCGCTCCGCTCCGTCCGGCCGCGATGCGGCACCCGCCGCCGGCCACCAGCACGCCGCCGCCTTCGCCCTGGCATGCGTCCCCGACGCCGTTCTCGTCGAGGTCGCCCTGCTCGGCGTTCGCCTCCGCGACGCAGTTGTCGACGTCGTCGAGCACGCCATCGTCGTCGAAGTCGTCATCCGTTGCGTCGGCATCGCACGCATCGCCCGCGCCGTCCCCGTCGCCGTCCTCCTGCCCGGGGTTCGGCACGACCGCGCAGTTGTCCTCGGCGTCGGCCACGCTGTCGCCGTCGTCATCGTCGTCGCAGGCATCGCCCACGCTGTCCTCGTCGCTGTCTTCCTGGCCCGGGTCGGCCCAAAGCGGGCAGCGGTCGCTCACGTCGGGCACGCCATCGCCGTCGTCATCGTCGTCGCATGCGTCGCCCACACCGTCGCGGTCGAGATCCTCCTGCCGCGTGTTCGGGACCGTCACGCAGTTGTCCGCCGGGTCGAGCACGGCGTCGGCATCGGCGTCGGCAACCGCGTCGCAGACGTCGCCTACCCGGTCGCCGTCGGCATCAGCCTGCCCGGGGTTCGGCACGAGCGGGCAGTTGTCGGTCGTGTCGAGCACACCGTCGCCGTCGTCGTCGGGATCGCACGGATTGCCGAGCCCGTCGCCATCGGGATCCGAGAGGTCGGTGCTGCGCACGTCGCGGCAGTTGTCGATCTCGTCGAGCACGCCGTCGGCGTCGTCGTCGGGATCGCACGGGTTGCCGAGCCCGTCGCCGTCGCTGTCCTCGAGATCGGGCGACGCGAGCCGCGGACAGTTGTCGGTGATGTCGGGCTCGCCGTCATTGTCATCGTCGGAGTCGCAGGGATCGCCCAGTCCGTCGCCGTCGAAGTCACCGAGCTCGAGGCTCGGCACCAACGGGCAGGTGTCCACGAAGTCGAGCACGCCGTCGCCGTCCGCGTCGTCGTCGCAGACATTGCCCACGCCGTCGCCGTCGAGGTCCTCCTGTCCGGGGTTCGCCTCGCGCGGACAGTTGTCCGAGAAGTCCGGGTCGCCGTCGCCGTCGTCGTCGTCGTCGCAGAGGTCGCCGAGCGCGTCGCCGTCGAGGTTCTCCTGCCCGGGGTTCGGCGTCGTCGGACAGTTGTCCGCGAAGTCCGGGATGCCGTCGTTGTCGTCGTCGGGATCGCAGACGTCGCCCATGGCGTCACCGTCGAGGTTCTCCTGCGCGGGGTTCGGTACGCGCGGGCAGTTGTCCACACCGTCGAGCACGCCGTCGTTGTCGTCGTCGGGATCGCAGACGTCGCCCATGGCGTCACCGTCGAGGTTCTCTTGCCCGGGGTTCGGGATCGTCACGCAGTTGTCCGCCGGATCGGCGATGCCGTCGCCGTCGGTGTCGCGTGCGCCGGAGAGGCCGTCGATCTCGTTCATCAGGAGCTCGACGACGTCCTTGATGCCGTCGCCGTCGACGTCGCCGGTGTAGTCGTCGAAGAGGAACCCGTTGAAGATCGTCCGTCCGTCGTTGCCGACGACGATCGCCGCCTGGCTCCCCGAGGGCGCGCCGGTAAAGCCCGCGGCCGCGACCGCCGTGCCGATCGGCTGCAGCCGAAATCCGTTGGTGCCCCAGAGGTCGGAGAAGACCGCGATCGAGTCGGGCACCACCTGCGGCGCGGTGAAGAGCGGGTGCGCGCTCCAGCGATACATCGGCAGCGTGTCGTGCGAGGCGCTGATCGCGACTTGAAACGCGCCCGGCACCGCGCCGAGCGAGCCGCCGTTCCAGTGGCTGTGGATCGCGCGCCGTCCGGCGGCGATGTGTGCGGCGAGCGCGTCCTGCCACGCGCCGCCCGGCTCGTTCGACGGCATGTCCATCACCACGAGGTCCCACGCGCTGCCGGTCAGCAGCGACACGAAGTTCCCCGCGTTGGCGCGCGTGTAGGCCTTGCCGAGCCGCGTCGACGCCTCGCGCGCGACGCCGAACGACGAGTTGTCGTCGTAGAGCAGGATGGTCTGGGCGCGGGCCGCGGGCGCCGCGAAGAGGGTCGTGAGTGCGACGGCCGCTGCAAGGACGAGTTGCTTCATCGGGATACCTCGGTCGGCATCATACCCGAGGCCACTCGGTGTCCTCGCGGCAGTCGCGCACGCCGCAATCGCACGGACGGAGCGCACGCCGCAATCGTGGGGGCGGCGCGCACGCCGCAATCGCACGGACGGAGCGCACGCCGCAATCGCACGGACGGAGCGCACGCCGCAATCGTGGGGGCGGCGCGCACAACGTGGCGAGCGGCTACTTGAGCACGACGTGCGGCCTAGCCAGGCGCTCGTCCTTCACGCCTGCGCCGAGCTCGCCGCTGCGGTTCGCGCCCCAGCAGTAGACCGTGCCTGACTTTGCGACCGCGCAGCTGTGCGCCGCACCGGCGCTCACCTGGGTGATGTCCGCCGGCAGCCCGGCGACTGCGGTCACGCGGTTCTTGTCGTCGGTGGTGCCGTCGCCGAGCTGGCCGTCGCTGTTTTTGCCCCAGCAGTAGACCTTGCCCGAGTAGGTGACCGCGCAGCTGTGCGACGCCGAGACGTCGACGTTGATGACCTCGGTGAGCCCGAGCACCGGCGTCGGTACCCAGCGCGCCTGCTGGGTCCCCTCGCCGAGCTGGCCGTGCGGATTTGCGCCCCAGCAGTAGACCTCGCCACCGCGCCGAATCGCGCAGAAGTGTCCGCCCTCGCCGGTGAGCGCGATCGCGCTGTCGAGCCCGGTGGCGTCGACCGGCTTCTCGGAGCGCGGCACCTTCTTCTCGACGAGCGGGCGGTGGCCCAAGCGGTTGTCGAGGTTTGAGCCCCAGCAGCGCACGGTGCCCGCTTCGAGTCGCGCGCAGATCGCGCCCTCACCGACGGCGAGCTCGGCCACGCCGGCAAGACCGCGCGCGGTCGCGACCGGCGCGAGCGACGGGCTGGCGCCGGCGGCGGCGCCGAGCTGGCCTGAGCTGTTGTCGCCCGAGCAGCGCGCCTCTCCAGCGACGAGCACGCAGCCGTTGGTCGCGCCGAGCGCAACGCCGGTCGCGCCGGTGATGCCGGTCATCGCGGCCGGCTCGCGGCGCGCATCGGCGGTGCCGTCGCCGAGCCGCCCGGCGTTCGCGCCCCAGCATGCGACCTCGCCGGTGGCGCGCAGGGCGCATGCGGCCTTGCCGGCGAGCACGATCCGCTTCGCGTCTGCGAGTCCGGTGACCGGCGCGCCGGGGCGATCGAGCGACAGGGCCGCACCGAGGCCGAGTGCGCCGTCGTCGCCGGCGCCGAAGCAGTGCACGGTGCCCGCGGCAGTGCGCGCGCAGGTCACGCCGTCGCCCGCGCGGACCTCTTCGGCGGCGAAGGCCGGCGGCGGCGCGGCGTCGGGCGCGGGTCGACCGGCGTCAACCGGCGGCGCCGTGGGCTTGGCGCCCTTGCGGTCACCGCAGGCGGCGGTCAGCGAGAGGAGGGCGAGCAGCAGGGCAGCGAGGGTCTTCATAGCGAGTCTCCGTGGGCGACGGTGAGTGC
>SHYZ01000045.1 GCA_009692535.1 Myxococcales bacterium | reverse complement strand
GCGAACGGCCCGTCGAACAGCGCGCGCAGCACAACACCGGGCCGGTCGACCATCGCGCTGCGAAGATCCACGGGCCCGGGCATCGGCTCGCCGCATCATGCCCTCGCCGGGACCGCCTGTCAGCCGAAGTGAGCCGGGCACTCGCTCGCTCGCGCCGCCACCGCGCACCGCTGAGGTATGCTCGCAGACGGAACCTGAGGAGGTCGGCGATGCACATTCGACAAATCGGCGCGGCGCTGGTGGTCCTTTCGGCTGGCTGCGGTCCAGGCGTGCTCGACAAGGCTGACGGTGGCGGCGTGGGCAACGGCGACGCGCGCACCGGCGGCGGCGACAGCGGCTTCCCACTCGCGATCGACGCCGCGGCCTGTGTGGCGAACGAATTCTCCGCGACCGAGCAGTCGCGCCCGGTCGACATCATCTGGGTGATCGACAACTCCGGCTCGATGGACGCAGAGGAGCGGCGCGTTCAGGACAACATGAACGCGTTCGCCACGCGCATCGCCGCGAGCGGCATCGACTACCACGTCGTGGTGATCGCCGACACCGGCAACATCAACGTACCGCCGCCGCTCGGGGGCAGCCCCGAGTTCTTGGCGGTCAACCGACATGTCGACTCGAACAACCCGCTCGAGATCGTGATCGCGACTTACCCGATGTACCAGGCGTTCCTCCGCCCCGGCGCGGTGCGCCACTTCGTCGCGGTGACCGACGACGAGAGCGACTGGTCCGCGAGCCAGTTCGAGTCGGCCATCGCCGCGCTCGTCGCGCCCGGCTTTCCCGACGGCTTCGTCTTTCACGCGGTCGTCGCCGAGGCCCCGCCGTTCTTCCCCGGACCGTGCCTCGCGCTCTCCGCGGCGGCGGGCGACGTCTACATCCAGCTCCAGGAAGCGCACGGCGGCGTCTTCTTCTCGCTCTGCAGCACCAACTGGTCGCCGCTCTTTGACACCCTCGCCACCTCGGTCACGGCCAACGTGAGCCTGCCCTGCTTCTACGATCTCCCCGATCCGGGACCGGGCATGACGCTCGACTTTCAGAAGGTGAACTTCATCTACACGCCGACCGGCGGCGCACCGGCGCCAGTACCACAACGGGCGAGCGCGACCGATTGCGGCGGCGCGCACGGCTGGTACTACGACGACGCGGCGAACCCGACAGCGATCATCCTGTGCCCCGCGACCTGCACCGTACTCGAGGCGGATCCCACCGGCACCGTCGAGGTCAGCTACGGCTGCGCGACCATCATCGAGTAGGCGACGACAGTTCCGCGCCGCGTGAGCGCGGCGGAGCCGGGTATGCTGCCGGCGGAGGCCCGCTCATGTCGCACCGCCCACTCGCCGCCCTGCTGCACCCGCTCACGCTCCTCATCGTGGCTGGCTGCAACGGCGCCACCACCAGCACGCCCGACGCGAGCCCCGCGCTGCCGCCACTGCTCGCCGATCCCGCCATCGACACGAGCTGCCGTCCCGGACCTGTTGCGGCCGGCGCGACCCGCGCCAAGCCGATCACCTGCACGGAGGAGCTGCTGCCCGGCCACCTCGCCGCCGGCCGCATAGGCGACCTGCTGCTCGAGAACGCGCGCGTGCGCGCCGTCGTGCGCGGCCGGGGCGCGGGCTTCTACATGGCCGGCACGTCGGGCGGCGGGCTGGTCGACCTTGCCGCCGTCGGTGGCGAAGATCTCGTAAAAGAATTCCTTCCCCTCATCGGACTCGCCTCCGGCCGCTTCGACGAGATCGTAATCACCGAGGCGGGCGATGACGGCGTCGCCGAGATCACGCTGCGCGGACGCGCCGAACTGCCCTCGCTGATCTTTGCCGCGCTCGGCGGTGTTCCGCCGGCCGTGCTGATCGAGCATCGCTACCGCCTCGCCGCCGACGCGAGCGAGCTCGAGCTCACCACCACGCTCCACCCCGTTCCCGACGGTGATCTCGGAGGACTCCAGCTCGCCGACGCGCTCTTCCTCGGCGGCCGCGCCCGCACGTTCATCCCCGGCACCGGCTTCGGCGATGGTGGCGCACAGGCCGGCCCGTTCGTCACCATGCGCGGCACGACCAGTTCCTACGCGCTCGTCTACCCACCGTCGGAGGCGCAAGCGATTCAGGTCTCCACGCTGAGCGGGATCCGGCTCGCGTTCGGCCCGTCGATCGATCCGACGTTTACGCGCACGCGCAGCCGCTGGCTCGTGGTCGGCCACGGCGACGTCGCCGAGGTGGCCGGTCGCGCGTGGCAACTGCGCGGCGCGGCGCTCGGCACCATCGTCGGCGTCACCGCACCCGACGTCGACGTGGCGGTCCTCGATCCCGACGGCGGTGCGGTCTCGTATGCGCACGCCGACGCCGACGGCGCCTTCCGTGCCGAGGTCCCGCCCGGCGACTACCGGCTGCGCGCCGAAGGCCCGGGCCGCATCGCCGGCGACGAGCTGGCGGTGACCGTCACCGCCGACGCCGAAACCCAAGCCGACGTCGCAGCGCGCCCCGCCGGTGCACTGATCGTCACCGTGCATGACGACGGCGGCGCGCCGCTCCCCGCGCGGGTGCAAGTCGAGGACGCCAGCGGCAAGCGGATCGCGTGGTCCGGCGCCGACGGCACCGCGCGCGTGCCGCTGCCGCCGGGGCCCTACCGCGTAAGCGTCTCGCGCGGCATGGAGTACGACGCGTTCGTGGCCAATCCGGTCGACGTCCTCGGCGACGTCGCCACGCCGCTCGAGGCCACGCTCGCGCGCGTCGTGGCAACCGACGGCTGGCTCGCGGTCGACACCCACCTCCACAGCGAGATGTCGACCGACTCCATCATGCCGCTCGACGACCGCGTGCGTGCCATCGCGGCCGAGGGCATCGAACTCGCGATCGCCACCGACCACGACTTCATCACTGACTACGCGCCGATCGTGGCCGAGCTCGGCCTCGACGCGCACGTCGCGGTCGCGTCGGGGGCGGAGGTGTCGTCCCTCGCGTGGGGCCACCTGAACGGCTGGCCGCTACCGCTCCGCCCGGACGCCGCTGCGCAGGGCGCGATCCCCTGGTACGGACTCGCGCCCGGCGAGGTCTTCGCGCTCTTTCGCGCCGCCGACGCCGACGCGATCGTGCAGGTGAACCATCCGCGCCGCTCGGGCAGCGGGCTCTTCGGCCGCATCGATCTCGACCCGACGACGCTGACCGCGCGCCGCGATCCGGTCGACCTTGGCCTCCCCGACGGCGCGAACCTCGACGATCTCTCCTTCGACACCGTCGAGGTCGCCAACGGGATCAGCGAGGGCAGCTTCGAAGCGGTCTTCGCCGACTGGCTCGCGCTCGTCGGCGCCGGGCACCCCGCGACCGCGACCGGCTCGAGCGACTCGCACGGCGCGTCGGCGTACGTCGGCGAGGCGCGCACCTATGTCTTCGTCGGTGCCGGCGCCGACACGCCGGCCACGGTCGACCTGCGCGCGGTGAACGAGGCGATCCGCGCGCGCCACGTGGTCGTCGCGCAGGGCGCCTTCGTGACCGCCGGGCTCGTCGGCGTGGGCGGCGCGGTCTCACTCCCCGGCGAGCTCGTGCCGCTGGTCGGCGCGACCGAGGCCACGCTCCGCATCGAGGTCGCCGCGCCGCCCTGGCTGCCACTCGCGCGCATCCGCATACTCGACGCCGGCGTCGTGGTGCGCGTGATCGACCTCGATCCCACCGCGACAGCGCCGGTGCGCTACGCCGGTCAAATCACGATGCCGCTTGGCGACGCCGACACCTTCTTCATCGTCGCGGTCGACGCCGCCGGCGCTGGCGATCCGGTGATCGGCACGCCCGGCCCTTCCTTCACCAACCCGCTGCTCGTCGACCACGACGGCGACGGGCTGTTCCGGCCGTAGCCCGCGCCGCTACGGCTCGGTGCCGACAAGCACGCGACCACCCGGCGGTACCGAGCGTGTGACCCAGCAGTTGCCGCCGATCACCGCGCCCTTGCCGATCACGGTGTCGCCGCCGAGGATCGTCGCGCCAGCATAGATTACGACGTCGTCGTCGAGTGTCGGGTGCCGCTTCTGCGGCGGGCCGGCGTGCGCACGACCCCGCGGCAGCGAGATCGCGCCGAGCGTGACGCCCTGGTAGATCCGCACGCGGTCGCCGATCACGCTGGTCTCGCCGATCACCACGCCGGTGCCGTGATCGATGAAGAACGATCCGCCGATAATCGCGCCCGGGTGAATGTCGATCCCGGTGCGCTCGTGCGCGTGCTCGGCGATCACGCGCGGCAGGATCGCCGCGCCCTCGGCGAGCAGCCGGTGCGCGAGGCGATGGCAGGTGATCGCGTAGAGCCCCGGATAGCAGAAGACCACCTCGTCGGTGCCGGTAGCGGCGGGATCGCCGTCGTAGGCCGCCTCGACGTCGAGCGCGAGGCGATCTCGCAGCTCGGGGAGCGCGTGGACGAAGCGCACCGTGACCTGCTCGGCCTGCTCGGCACAGTGCGCACAGTCGAGGTCGCGGCTGCCGCGCACCAGCTGACAGCGGTGGTGGAGCCCGCGGTAGATCTGCCGGCAGAGCCGCGTCGAGAGCTCCTCGAGCCGCTGCCGAATAAAGTCAGCGAGCTCGGCGCGCGAGGCACCGGCGAGCGTCGGCCCGACGAACCCGGGGAAGAGCACGGCGCGCATCTCCTCGACACAGCGCACGACCTCGACGACTTGCGGCAGCTCGTAGCCGCCGAGGTGGTGCATCGCGCGTGGCCCGGCCTCGTAGCCTTCGAGCAGACGCTGCGTCAGCTTCTCGCAGACCTCGGCGGAGACTCCACGCGGACCGGCGTCAATCGAGCTCGACATCGTCCTCGTGGTAACGCGACCGCCACGAGGGGTCAAATCAGTTGCTGCGGCGCGCCGTGCGACGACGCGGTGCTCGACGCGCTACCGACGCGCTACCGACGCGCTACCGACGCGCTACCGACGCGGGGTCGGCTCGGCCGCGGCGTTGACCCGCTCGATCGTGTCCTCGAGCCGATGCTCCGGCATGCTCACCCGCGTCGGCATCCCGCCGCCGAGCCCGAGCAGCACGACGAAATCCCAGCCCGAATCGAACGCCGCAGCGACGGTGACCATGCCCGAGTCCTGAACGATCGAGACCGGCGCCTTGGTCTGTCCGACGAGCAGCAGATCGGTCTTGTCGAAGCGACCGCGCGTGGTGCGTGCGTCGCAGTACGCCACGCGGCCGCGGATGCGGTAGCTCTCGCCGAGCCGAGCGGTCTCGGCCGCACTCTTCTCGAACTCGGCCGCAGCCTCGGTGATGACCGCGCGGTGTTCTCGATCGGCGAGCCCGCCGATGAGCCAGCGCACGATGCGATGCTTGAGCGCCTCATCACGAAAGCGCGCTCTCAGCGCGTGATCGATCAGGTTCGCGGTCGGCCCTGGCGTCCCGATGCGCGTGTCGATGCAGCGCGCGTCGTCGTCGGCGCCCGGGTACGGCTCGACGCCGTCGAGGAGCCACTTCGCGGCGGAGTAGAGCCCGTCGAGATCCCCGTGCACCATCAGGGTGTCGATCGGTCCCGCGCGCGCCACGACCTCGGGCGTCACCATCTCGGGACAGGCGCCATGCTGCGCCTTGGTCGCGAGCACGAAGCGATCATCGCCGGCGTAGCGCGCGTGAAACTCGTGATCGTGGTGGTCGACCCACGCTGCGAGTCGGCTGCCGAGCTGCTCGAGAAATCGCCCGGTCATCTCCTCGAACGGCGTGCCGAGCCCCTCCGCGGCGAAGGCCACGTCGAGCACCGCCACCCGTCCGGGCAGCGCCGACGCTGCCGGCAGCGTGCGCGGCGTGGTGAAGACGAGACGGGGCAGCTCGCGGGCGGTCATCGCAGTCGGTGAGCGTGAGGCTGCAGCAGCGCGATCACGACGGGGAGTCTACCCGTCGGCGAGTCACACTGCGAGCGCGCCGTCAGTCACCTCACGCCACCGGACGCCGATTGGCCGTCGGAACGATTGCGCCGCATACTTCCGGCGACGCCGTGCTCGCCCGCCGCCCCGCGCTTTTCCTTCTCGCCGCCGTCGCTGCCGCCGCATGCGCCGCCAAGACCGCCAGCGCGACGCCGCTTGCGGCGCCCGAAATCCTGTCCGGATTTCGCATGGAGGGAAACTCCCGCCTCACCATCGTGTTCGGCGATGCCGCAGCGTTCCGGCGGCACATCGACCAGTACTACGACCTCCACACCAGGATGCAGGCCGCGCGCGATGACTTCTCGCGCAACGTGCAACTCACGCTGGCGTCACTCGCTGCCGCGCGCGACAGCCGCAGTGCCGCCCCGTCCGCCGGCGCCGACAAGCGCCGCCCCACCTGCCCCCTCGACGCGGTCGCGGTGTCGTACCGCCGCGCGTACGACCACGGGCAGCACTTCCACGAGCTCGGCAAGGCGCTCGAGGGGAGCCACGCCTCCATCGTCGAGCTCGACCGACTCGGCGAGACCACCAGCCTCACCCCCGACTATCGCTGGCGGGTCGCGCGCGCGCTCAAGCTCTACCCGCAGGTGCTGCGCGACTTTCGCGAGATGAAGCTGGCGTTTCAGGAGGTCGTCGCCGACGAGCTGCCCCTCTTCGGCTGTGAAGCGCAGCGCCTGATGGCGCGCGGAGCCGAGCTGCTCGCGAACGGTCCATTGCCCGACGCCGCCGAGCCGCCCGGGTCGTCGCCTGGCGGCGGCGCGGTCGCACCGCTCGGCGAAGTCGTACCCGCTCCGCTCGTCTCCGGCGCGACCTTCTTCGTCGACAACTCGAGCTGCCCCGGCCCCGCACGCGTGTTCCTCGACGGCGCGATCATCGGCGAGGTCGGCCCACACGCGAAGGCTGCGTTCCGCGCGAGCGTTGGACCGCACGAGCTCTGCCTACTGGCTGCCACCTCGACTCAGCAGTGCGGCACACCGGGCACCGTGCGACGCATCCACGTGCATGACGGCTGGGCGATCGAGCTCCGCTGCGACTAGCGCACGCGTGGTCGCGCACCACCTACTCGACGGCGAGCTCACCGTCCTGCGCGCGACGCCGCAGCTCGGCGATGAACGCCAAATTGTGCGCTGCCTCCACGTGCAGCGGCGCGAGCCTGACCGTCTCCGCGAAGGCACGCTCGGCCTCGACGACCCGTCCGAGGCGCAGCAGCACGACGCCGAGCGAGTAGCGTACCTCCGCGTCCTCGGGTGCGAGCCGCGTCGCCTCCTCGATCTCGGCCAGCGCGCGCGCGGGCTCGTGGTTGCGCGAGAGCGCAAGGCCGTAGTCGTAGCGGATCGTCGCGTTCGCCGGGGCCCTGCGTGCCGCGCGCTCGAGGTACCAGAGCGCCTTGCCGTTCTCGCCGGCGCGGTGATAGAGCGCGCCGAGGTTCCCCTCGACGACCGCGCGGTGCCGCGAAAAGCGCTGCGCCGCCAGGAAGATTTTGATCGCCCGCTGCGTGCGCCCTGAGCGCGCATACACCTCGCCGAGAAGAAAGTAGGCGCGCGGATCGCCGGGAGCCGCCACGCGCGCGCGCTCGTACCACGCGATCGCCCCCTCGACGTCCCCCTTCGCGGCGTGAAGATCGCCGAGCAGCTTGAGCGCCTGCACCTGTTTCGGGGTACGCGCCACCACCTCTTCATACGCAAGGATCGCGTCGCCCTCGCGCCCGAGCGCCGCGTAGGCCGCACCGAGGTCGAGCCGCGCGCGATCGTCGCTCGGATCGAGGCGCACGATCTGCTCGAGCTCGCCGGCGAGGCCCGCGTGATCCCCCTCGGCCGCGTGCGCCAACACCAGCAGGCGACGCGACGGCAGGTGGCCCGGCGCGACGGCGACGACGCGACCGAGTTCGCGTAGCGCGCCCGCGCCATCCCCGTCCTCCCACAACGCCTCGCCGAGCATGTGGCGCAGCTCGAGATCCCACGGCTTGCGCTCGAGCCCGCGCGTGGCGAGCTCGATGGTCCGGTCATGGAGCTTCGCGTCGCGTGCGGCGCGCACGAGGAGCCCGAGCGGCGCTGGGTAGTCGGGCCGAAGCTCGAGCGCGTACGCGAGTCGGCCACGCGCCTTCGCGGCCGCGCCGCGCGCGAGGAAGATCTTGGCCAGCAGGGTGTGCGCCTCGGCAAAGCGCGGATCGATGAACACCGCGCGCGCCGCCTGCTTCTCGGCGAGCGCGAGATCGGGCGGCGCGTCCCCGAGCGCGTGCAGCGCGCGCCCGTAGATCGTGAACGCATAGTGGTCGGTCGTGCCCGGGCGCAGCATCGAGCGCCGCTCCGGCTCGGGCGGCGTGCGGCCGGCGCGCGCGAGCAGCTCGAGCGCGGCCTTGGCGAGCAGCGTCTGCGCCTCGCTGAGCTGGCCGGCATCACGGCTCTCGCCCAGCTGCGTGGCGGTCGCGCCGCGCACCTCCCAAAGCCGCACCGTGAGGTCGAGCGTGCCGGTCTTGCGCGCGATGCCGGTGAACACCAACAGCGTGCCGGCTGCATGCTCAGCGTCGGCGAGTGCGGCGATTGCCTCAGCAGTCTCGGTGCGCCCCAGCCAAGGCGGCGCCAAGATCACCGGCAGCGCTCCCGAGTGAACCGCGCGCAGCGACGGGTGCGACTCGAGCTTCTCGGCGAGCGTGACCGCCAGCGCGAGCCCGAACGGCTCCACCTTCCCCTCTCCGCTCGAAAACGCCGTCACGAGAAATCCGTCGGGCAGCGTGCTCGGAATCGGCGGCGCCGCGACCCGCCCACCGCCCGCAGCGGCCCACTCCACCGCGTCCGCCGTGCGCAGCGCCGGCAGACCGGCGAGCAGCACGCAGGCGGCCCACGGCACGAACCACCGGAGAACTCGTCGCGCGCGCACCCTCATGCCACACTTGATATTGCGCGGTGACGGCGACGGAGCAACATCGCAGCGGGGCTCGGCCGCTCGCACGAGCCTCCTTGCTTCGGCTGCTCGCGCTGCTCTTGGTCCACGGCGTCTGCCTCGCCGCTGGGGGCGCGTTCCACGCCTACGTCGAGTTCTCACGCACGCTGCCCGACCGACTCGACCGCGTGCTCGACTATCGCCCCGCGCGCGCGTCACGCGTCTACTCCGCCGACGGTGAGCTGATCGCCGAGTTCTTCCTGACCAAGCGCGTGGTCGTGCCGCTCGAGCGGATCCCGCGCCACGTGCAGCTTGCGTTCCTCGCCGCCGAGGACAGCCGCTTCTTCGAGCACCAGGGCTTCGACCCGGTCGGCATCGCGCGCGCGGCTTGGCAGAACTGGGTCGGTGGCGGCGTGCGCCAAGGCGCGTCGACCATCACGCAGCAGGTGACGCGCATGCTGATGCTCTCGAACGAGCGCACCGTCGCCCGCAAGGTCCGCGAGCTGATCCTCGCCGTGCGCGTCGACCGCGAGCTCTCGAAGGGCCAGATCCTTCACATCTACCTGAACCACGCCTACCTCGGCCACGGCGCGTACGGCGTGCAGGCCGCCGCCGAGGAGTACTTCGGCAAGGACGTGCAGCACCTCACGCTCGCCGAGGCCGCGCTGCTCGCAGGACTGCCCAAGGCGCCGACGAAGATCTCTCCGTTCAACGATTTTCCCCGCGCGCGCGAGCGGCAACGCTACGTGCTCACACGGCTCGTCGAAGACCGCCACATCACCGTCGCCGAGGCGGAGGCCGCGCGCACCGAGCCGGTGGCGCTGGTCGCTCGCGACAAGCCGGTGGGCGCCGTCGCCGCGCCGTATGTCGTCGAGCATGTCCGACGCTGGGCGTGGGAGCGGTTCGGCGGAGAGAAGCTCTTCGACTCGGGCCTCCGCATCCACACCACCATCGACATGACCCGTCAGCGCGCCGCAGAGGCAGCCGTTCAGCGCGGGCTCGCCGACCTCGACGCACGCCTCGGGTTCCGCGGTCCGCTCGGTCGGCTCGACGGTGCCGAGCGCGACGCCTTCGCCGAGGGACCGCCGCGCCCCTACGTCGCCGACGCGACCCAGACCGCGCTCTACGCCGGTGGCGCGCTGCTCCCCGAGGTCGCCTACGTCGGCGTCGTCACCGAGCTCCACGCAGCGCCCGGCCGGCGCCAAGGCGTGACGGTCGACGTCGGTCCTCGCACCCTCGCGCTCGCCCCCGACGACGCGCGCCGGCTGCTCCGGTGGCGCGCACGCGCCGAGCGTGGCGCCGAGCGTGGCGCCGACCCACGACGACTCAACGAGGGCGATCTGCTCCCGGTCATGATCATCCGCGACGAAAAGCTCGGCGAGATCGTGCGGCTCGCACAATCTCCCGACACCCAGGCCGCGCTCGTCGCGCTCGACCCCAAGCATGGCGATGTCGTCGCGCTCGTCGGCGGACTCTCGTTCGCGCGCAGCCAATTCAACCGCGCGACGCAAGCGCGCCGCCAGGCCGGCTCGTCGATCAAGCCGTTCATCTACGCCGCCGCGCTCGAGCGCGGCTACACGCCACTGTCGACGGTGGTCGACGCGCCGGTCGCAGTCCGCACCGCGTCGGGGGTCTGGACGCCCGGCAACTACAAGAACGAGTTCCTCGGCCCGATGACGCTCAAGACCGCACTCGCGAAATCGATCAACACCGTCAGCGTCCGTCTCGCGCTCGCCGTCGGTGTCGACGCGATCGTCGACAAGATGCGCGCGCTCGGCATCACCACGCCGATCCCGCGGCACATCTCCATCTCGCTCGGCACCCCCGACGTCTCGCTGCTCGAGATGACCGCTGCCTACGCCGCCTTCTCCGCCGACGGGCTGCGCGTGACGCCGCGCTTCGTCACGCATGTGACCACCGACGACGGCACCCTCGTCGCCGACCTGCGCGTACCGCCCACGCCGCGCCGCGCCATCGCCGCCGCCACGGCGTACCTCATGGCCGATCTCCTGCGCGGCGTGGTCCAGCGCGGCACGGCGAAACGCGCGCGCGAGCTCGAGCGGCCCGCGGCAGGCAAGACCGGCACCTCCACCGGCTTCCGCGACGCGTGGTTCATCGGCTTCACCCCCGACCTCACCTGCGGCGTGTGGGTCGGGCGCGACGACTTCACGCCGATCGGCCACGACGCGACCGGCGGCCAGACCTCGCTGCCGATCTGGCTCGCCTTCATGAAGGACGCGCACCGCGGGCTCCCCGTGCGCGACTTCGCGCCGCCGCCCGACATCACCTTCGTGCGCGCCGACGAGCTGACCGGCGCCCCCGCCCCCGCCGGCGCCCGCAGCGCGTCGTGGGTGCCGTTCGCACGCGGCACCATCCCGCCCGAGTTCGCCGCCCGCGTGGAGGCCCGTCGCTTCAGCACGAGCGCCGGCTTCGAGTGAGTGAGGCCCGCCCGGCACGATCCCCTTCCGCACCTCGGTTCGCTGCTGCTAGACTCACGCACGTCCGCATGCTCTTACTCGCCCTGCTGCGTCTCCGCTCACGCGCCCTCACGTTCACGCTCGCCACCACCCTCGCAGCGCTGCCCGGCGCTGCATGCGGTGATGACGCCAAACCGATCGACCAGCCCGACGCGTCGCCCCCCGCGATCGACGCCGGTCCCGACGCCTCGACGCTCTCGCCGCAGTGCACCGAGGCGCTCGACTCGGCGAACTGGAACTACACTTGGATCCAGCTCCGCGTGCTGACTCCCTCGTGCGCCAGCTTCACCGCGTGCCACATGGGCACCAATCCCGCCGGGCAGCTGAACCTCACCATCGGTCTGTCGCACGCCGAGCTGGTGAACGTCGCCTCGATCCAGCGTCCCGACGCGCTCCTCGTGGCACCCTCCGATCCCGACGCCAGCTACCTCCTCGTAAAGCTCGGCCTCTTGGGGACGCCCGAGCCGATAATGGGGATGCCGGGGACGACGATGCCACCGCAGAGCGAGCTGCTCTGCGCGCCAAAACTCGAGGCGGTGCGCCAGTGGATTCTCGCTGGCGCCCTTCCCGAGTAACCGCGAACTGCCCACAACGTCTTGACCTGATTGCACCTTCGGATATAAACGACGCCAGCCTACGGTCACGCGGTCGCGTCCGTGTTGCCCGATCAAGCACCAGCCACCTCGAACAATTCTGCTCATAGCCGCCGCTAGGCGCGAGACCAGCCGGGAGCCCTGAGCCCGCTGGGGAGGACACGATGGGAAAGCTACAGCTAATCATTCAGCACGGCGGTCTGTTCATGATCGTGAACATCGGGATTTTGGCGATCGTCATCGGGCTCATCGTGGACCGCACCATCTATTTCCTCGGACGCGGCAGCATCAACACCAAAAAGTTCCTTGAGCAGATCCGGCGCATCCTCGCGGCGAACGACATCGATCGCGCGAAGAAGCTCTGCGACGCAGCGAGTGCCCCGGTGGCGCGAGTCGCCAAGGCCGGGCTCGCGCGGGCGCACAAGGGCGAGGCCGCCGTCGCGCAGGCGATCGAAGAGACGATGATCGACGTGACGCCCGAGATCAAGCAGCGCATCGGCGCGCTCTGGTCGCTGGCCAACATCGCCACCCTCGTCGGCCTCCTCGGCACGGTCAGCGGTCTCATCTCGACCTTCAGCGCGATCAGCTCCGCCTCGCCAGCCGACCGGCAGCGCCTGCTCTCGAACGGCATCTCCGAGGCGCTCTACAACACCGGGATGGGTCTCGGCATCGCCGTGCTCTGCATGGCGGCCCACCTGCTCCTCTCAGCCGCCGCCAAGAAGGTGCTCGGCGACCTCGAGTCCTTCTCGCTGCGCCTCGAGAACCTGCTCGGTGACGGCGTCGCTCCGGCCGCGCCTCGCACCACCGCTACGGGTCAGCACGCCGCGCCTCCGAGCGACGAGCGCTAGTCCACCGTCACAGTCGGAGGAGCGCATGAACGCAGCCCAAGTCCGCGCCAAGGCCAGAATGGCCGTCAAGCGGTTCGAGGAAGAGATCGAGCACGAGGAAATGGAGGCCGGCGAGCTGAACCTCGTCCCCTACCTCGACATCGTCACCAACATCCTCCTATTTCTTCTGGCGAGCATCGCGTCGGGGCTGGTCCTCGGCCACATTAACTCGTCGCTGCCCGAGTACTCCAAGGCGGGCGCTGGCGGTCCCGCCGGCGAGCCGCAGATGCAGCTCATCCTCTCGATCACCAACGACAAGCTCGATCTCTTCGACCAGTCCGAGGGCGACATGGCGGCGAAGGGGAGCATCAACAACCCGTTCGTGAGCCTGTCCGACACCAAGGCGGGCCCCGAGTACGAGTTCGATTACGTCGCGCTCTCCAAGGCGGCCACGCAGATCGTCAAGGACCGCTTCGGGAGCAAGTACCCGCTCAGCGTCGGCGACGACAAGAAGAGTCCGGTCTGCAAAGACGACAAGAAGGGCGTCTATCCGCTCGATCGTTGCCGCCCGGTCGGCGCGACCAAGGTGATCATCGTTCCGGAGCAGGCCATCCCCTACTACACGATCGTCGCCGCGATGGACGCCGTCCGCACCAACATCGAGGTCAACATGGATCCCGCGACCAAGGTGGCGAGCCCCAAGTATGGCTGGCCCGAAAACGTGCTCTTCCCCGACGTGATCTTCGGGACCATCGCGAAGAACTAGTCACGAGGCGCCTCATGTCCATCACCATTCGAGAAGCCCGCTCGCTCATCCGCAAGGCAACGCGCCGCGTGCCGCAGGGGGAGTCGATCTCGCACCTGAACATCACGCCGATGATGGACATGATGACGATTCTGCTCGTCTTCATGATCATGTCCGCGAGCGTCGCGACCAGCTCGCAGACGCTCAAAGACATCATCCTGCCGACCTCCTCCACGAACGCGCCGCCGCCTGAAGAAGCGGTCGGCGTGGTCATCGGCAAGACCACGATCCTCGTCGAGGGGAAGCCGGTGGTCGATGTCGTCAATGGCGACGTGCCCGCCTCCGAGAAGGCGAACGGCAAGTACGGCAGCCAGGTCGAGAAGCTCACCAACATCCTCACCAAGCACCAGAGCCGCCTGAAGAAGATCGCGCAGGCCAAGGGGATCGACCCGAGCCGCGAGATGACCATCATCGCGGACCGCGACACGCCCTATCGGCTGCTCTTCACGGTGCTCTACTCCGCCGGTAAGGCCGAGTTCCAGCAGTACCGGATGATCGTCCTCCGCAGCTCGGCCGAGTAGTCGTCGAGTAGCGCGAGTCGCGCGGGCAGCGCGGGCATTTCTTCTTTACAGCCCGATCCCTCGCGTCTATAAAGCCGCAGCTTCCCGGCCGGACGCCCGCCGTCCATCCGGGATTTTGCCTTGTCCCCGCAGTACATCCGGAGGCTACGTCGAAGATGCAACACAAGTGGATGCAGAGACTTATCAGCGGGGGCGCCGCGCTCGTCACCCTGCTGCTCTCGGGCGTGGTGTTCGCCGCCAATACCCAGTCGGGCAACCCCGCCGCAGCTTCAAAGGGCGGCGAATTCAACCTGAAGCTCCCGGACTTCACGACCGTGCACTTCCTGGGCATCGAAGGCTGGACGCTCCTCGCGAGCGGCCTCGTCGTCTGTGTCCTCGGGCTCCTCTTCGGACTCGTAATCTACCGACAGCTCGAAAAAATGCCGGTGCACCGGTCGATGAAGGAAATCTCCGAGCTCATCTACCAGACCTGCCAGACGTATCTCCAGCAGCAGGGCCGCTTCATCATGGTCCTCTGGGTGCTGATCAGCATCATCATGGTCTTCTACTTCGGCCTGACCAGCGGCTGGGACCGCCGCGTGCCGCTCGTCGTGGCCTTCAGCCTCGTCGGCATCGCCGGCAGCTACGGCGTCGCGTGGTTCGGCATCCGCGTGAACACCTTCGCCAACTCGCGCACCGCGTTCGCCAGCCTCGGCGGCAAGCCCTACCCGACCTACGCCATCCCGCTCAAGGCCGGCATGAGCATCGGCATGGTGCTGATCTCGGTCGAGCTGCTCATCATGCTCAGCATCCTGCTCTTTGTTCCGGGCGACCTTGCGGGCCCCTGCTTCATCGGCTTCGCGATCGGTGAGTCACTCGGCGCAGCGGCGCTTCGGATCGCCGGCGGCATCTTCACCAAGATCGCCGACATCGGCTCCGACCTGATGAAGATCGTCTTCAACATCAAGGAGGACGACGCAAGAAATCCGGGCGTGATCGCCGACTGCACTGGCGACAACGCGGGTGACTCGGTCGGCCCGAGCGCGGACGGCTTTGAGACCTACGGCGTCACCGGCGTCGCGCTCATCACCTTCATCCTGCTCGCCATCCCCGAGAGCGGCGTCATCCTGAAGGGCCAGCTGCTGGTCTGGATCTTCGCGATGCGCATCATGATGATCATCGCGAGCGGCGTCTCCTACGTCATCAATGAGGCGATCGCCAAGGCCAAGTACGCCACCGCCGACAAGATGAACTTCGAGCACCCGCTCACCTCGCTCGTCTGGCTCACCTCAATCGTCTCGGTCGTGGTCACGTACGTGGTCTCGTACCTCCTCATCCACGACCTTGGCAACGGCGCCCTCTGGTGGCAGCTCTCCACGATCATCAGCTGCGGCACGCTGGCCGGCGCGATCATCCCCGAGGTGGTCAAGGTCTTCACCTCGACCGAGTCGGCGCATGTCCGCGAGGTCGTGACCGCGTCACGCCAGGGCGGCGCGTCGCTCAACATCCTGTCGGGCCTCACCGCCGGTAACTTCGGTGCGTACTGGCTCGGCATCACCATCGTCGTGCTCATGGGCATCGCCTATGGGGTCAGCGGGATGGAGCTTGCCCATGCGGATGGCCTGCTCAACGAGCTTACGGCGCCAGTCTTCGCCTTCGGCTTGGTCGCGTTCGGCTTCCTCGGCATGGGTCCGGTGACCATCGCGGTCGACTCCTACGGCCCGGTCACCGACAACGCGCAGTCGGTCTACGAACTCTCGACCATCGAGCAGATCCCCGACGTGAAGGCCGAGGTAAAGAGGGATTTCGGCTTCGAGCCGAACTTCGAGAAGGCGAAGCACTTCCTCGAGGAGAACGACGGCGCCGGCAACACCTTCAAGGCGACCGCCAAGCCGGTGCTCATCGGCACCGCGGTCGTCGGCGCCACCACGATGATCTTCTCGATCATCATTACCCTCGTCGGCATCGATGATACCGGCAAGTTGAAAACCGACCAGCTCGTCAAGCTCTCCATTCTCCACGCGCCCTTCCTGCTCGGTCTCATCACCGGCGGCGCGGTCATCTACTGGTTCACTGGCGCGACCACGCAGGCGGTCTCGACCGGTGCCTACCGCGCGGTCGAGTTCATCAAGGCCAACATCAAGCTCGACGGCGTCGAGAAGGCGTCCATCGCCGACTCCAAGAAGGTCGTCGAGATCTGCACCAAGTACGCGCAGGCCGGGATGATCAACATCTTCCTCACCGTCTTCTTCTCGACGCTGGCGTTCGCGTTCCTCGAGTCGTTCTTCTTCATCGGCTACCTGGTCTCGATCGCGATCTTCGGGCTGTACCAGGCGATCTTCATGGCCAACGCCGGCGGCTCCTGGGACAACGCCAAGAAGATCGTCGAGGTCGAGCTCAAGGAGAAGGGCAGCGAGCTTCACAAGGCGGTCATCGTGGGCGACACCGTGGGCGATCCGTTCAAGGACACCTCGTCGGTCGCGATGAACCCGGTGATCAAGTTCACCACGCTCTTCGGCCTCCTCGCCGTTGAGCTTGCGGTCCATCTCAACGGCGCCGGCCACGACCAGCTCGTGCGCATCCTGTCGGGCGTCTTCTTCGCCGCGTCGCTCTTCTTCGTCCACCGCTCCTTCTACGGGATGCGGATCGGCAACGAGACGGCCAAGGCCGACGCGACCGCCGAGCGCTCAGCGGCATAGCTCCACCCGACGGCCGCAGCCCGGCCGTTCTTTAGCAGCGCTCAAGAAAGCCACGAGCCGAGCATCCCTTCCGGGACCTCGGCTCGTGAACTTTTCGGATGCGGAACGCGGGACGCGGTCGCTGAGACAAGTCCCCAGCGCAGCCGACGCTCCGACCTACGCCTCGGGGCTGGCCTTGTACCCGAGCGCGGTGATCATCTCCGCGATCTTCTGCACCGTGAGCTTCTCGGCGTCGAAGTCGACGGCGATGCGCTTGTCGGCGACCTTCACCACGACGGCGACGATGCCTTCCTTGCCGCCGAGCGCCGCCTTGATTTTGCCCGCGCAACCCTCACAGGTGATCCCCTCCACCTTGAACGTGGCGGACGCGACCTTCTTCGGCTGCGACTGCTCCTTCTTGTCCTTGTCGCCACCCTCGGCGTGGCCGGGACATGCGAACGCCGCACCGGCGGAAAAAGTAAGCGCGAAAATCGTGGCGGAGACGAGCGTAGCGAGCTTGTGCATGTGATTCCTCCTGAAGTTGGCGCAAGCCTAGTCGCGCCCCTCGCTCGCCGCAAGGACGGACGCCCCACGGCCACCACCACGCCGCGAGGAACAGCTTATGCTGCCCCTCGGAACGCGCATTCGTGACTCGCCCGCCCCCCGACGACGCCACCCGTCCACTTCGCGGCCTGCCGACGACGACGCTCGTCGATCTCGACACGCTCGTCGTACCGCTGCTCCTGCTCGACAACCTGCGCGAGGAGACCGCGCGCCGGCTCTGCGCGCTGCCGCTGCGTCTCGACGGCGGCCGGCTGTTCGTGGCGATGGCCGATCCCGACGAGCTCGCCGCGCTCGACGAGATCGCGTTCGCGTCCGGCAAGCGCGTCATCCCCTGCGCTGCGGTGCCCGGTCGGCTCGCCCAGGTGGTCGACCAAGCCTATGCAGACCGACAAGCGGGCCGCTCCGAGTGGATCGGCGCGCATGCCCTGCCCCGCACCACCGCGCCGACCGCGCCCGGCTCGGAGACCGTCGCGCTCGACCAGTTCCTGCGCGGCGGCTCGATGTCGCGCCCCGCGCCGCCGCTCTCGCCGCCACTGCGCGAGCCGTTCCACGCCGACCCAACGCCCTCCATCAGCCTCACGGCACCCGACCGCCCGCGCATCCTCGTCGTCGACGACGAGCCGGTGATTCTCGAGTTCGTACGCAAGGCGCTCGTGCAGCGCAACTACGAGGTGGTGGCCGCGGTCACCGGCGCAGAAGCGCTGCGCATCCTCCGCAGCAACGAGATCGACGCCGCCGTGCTCGACGCGCTGCTGCCTGACATCCACGGCTTCGACATCTGTCGCCAGCTCCGCGCCAGCCGCCGCTACCAGCACATTCCGATCGTGATGATGACCGCGGTGCACAAGGGCTGGCGCATGGCGGCGGACCTCAAGGACCTCTACGGCGTCGTCGCCTACCTTGAGAAGCCGTTCGACATGCATGATCTCTGTGACGCGGTCGCACGAGCCCTCGCCGGAACGCCCGCCCAGCGACCGAACCCAGCGATTCTCTCGGCGGAGGCGCAGCACCTCTACCAGCAGGCCGCGGCGGCGCACCGGGCGGGGGAGCTCGACCACGCCGCGCAGCTGCTCGCGCAGGCGGTGCAGGTCGATCCGCTCGCGCCCACGCTCAGGCATCAGTTCGGGCTGCTGCTCGCACAACTCGGCCAGGACATCGCCGCGATCCACGAGCTCGAGATGGCGGTCGACCTCGATCCCGGTCGCTACCCATCGCTGCGCAACCTCGCCGCGCTCTACCAGCGCCGCGGCTTTCGTCGCAAGTCACGCGAGCTGTGGGAGCGCGCGCTCGTGCTCGCCCCCGACGAAGACGCGACCCGCGAAATCCGACAACTGCTCGTCGACCTCATCTGAACCGCCGCGAGCCGCACGCCTCGGCCATGTTATAAATCGCTCGTGCAGCGAATCTTCGGCCGGTCCTGCTTCGTGCTGTTCTTCGCGCTGTTCCTCGCCACGTTCGGCGCCACGCTAACCGGCGAGCCGGCCCGCGCACTCGCCAAGAGCGTGCGCGCCCCGAAGCCGCCCACGCTCCCCGCCGCGGCGTGCGGTCTCGACCTCTTCCCACTCTCGAAGGACGCGACCTGGACCTACCGCAGCGGCGCCGACTCGCTGGTCGTCACCGTCCTCGGCGTGACTGACACGAAGGGAACGACGACCCTCGACGTGAGCGAGCGGCTCGGCGACCGCGAGCCGCTCACCACCAGCTGGAGCTGCACGCGCGGCGGCGGACTCACGTTGCCGACCACCAGCTTCTTCTTCGCCGGCGAGCCGGGCGGACTCACCGCCGGCATGCAGCTCGCGCAGACCGCGCACGACGAGGTGTGGCTCAAACCGCTCGCCGCGCTCGTCGTCGACTTTCAGTGGACGGAGAAGGTCCGCTTCGACATCGTGCGCACTGACACCAGCGGCAAGGGCGCGACGCACCCGGATGCGAAGCTCGAGCTCGAGCGCACGGTCACCGTGCAAGCGCCCGAAGCCGCGACGACCGACGCCGGCACCTTTCCGGCGATGAAGGTGACGTACGGGTTTCGTGGGCGCGCGCGTGTCGGCGAGTCGACCGCCGAGTTGCTCGTCAAGCGCGGCGATCCCGCACTCTGGTTCTCGCCCGGCATCGGCGTGGTGCGGATCGAAGACGCGTTCGAGCGCACTTGGGATCTCGTCGCCTCGTCGCGACTGCCGCTGCCGACGGTCCCCGCAGCGCCGGCGCCGTAGCCGCCGCTCGCCGTTAGGCTTACGCGAGCGCGAGCAGCGCGAACTTTAGGTAGCGTCCCTCGGGGAAGGCCGGCACCACAGGGTGATCGGGGCCCGCGCCGCCGACGGTGACGAGCTTTCCGATGCGCCCGGCCGCCGCCAGTCCGTCGGCAATGGTCTGATGAAAGTCCCGCTCGCGCAGGTGGCTCGAGCAGGAGGCGACCGCGAGCAACCCGCCTTGCGCGACCACTTCCGCTGCCGCACGGTGCAGTCGGCGGTACGCCGCGAGCGCCTGCGGCAACGCGCGCTCACTCGGCGCGAAGCTCGGCGGATCGCAGACCACGATGTCCCAGATTTGTCCGCGCGCGCGCGCCGCCGCGAGGTACTCGAACACATCGCCGACGACCGGCTCGTGCGGCGTGCTGGTGACGCCCGAGAGCGCGAAGTTCCGCGTCGCAGCGGCGATCGCGGGCCCAGCGAGATCGACGGTCGTCACGTGGCGCGCGCCGCCGAGCGCGGCGCTCACCGAGAAGCCGCCGGTGTAGCCGTAGAGGTTGAGCACCGCGGCGCCGTCGGCGAGGCTGCCGACGAGACGGCGGTTCTCGCGCTGGTCGAGGAAGAAGCCGGTCTTCTGGCCGGCTACGAGGTCGACCTCGTAGCGCGCTGCGCCCTCGCGCATCGTCACCGGCACCGTCGGAGCCGGGCCGACCAGCGCGCTACCTGGCCCGCGCCGTCCCTCGGCGCCACGTGCCCAGACCTGCGCCAGCGGAAACCCGCCCGCTTCGGCGGCAGCGACGACTGCGGCAACGTGCGGTCGCCACGCAGCCTCGGCGGCAGCGCCGTCGAACCGCATGACGCCGGCCGTGCCGTAGCAGTCCAGCACCAACCCCGGCAGACGATCGGCCTCGCCATGCAGCAGCCGAAGCGCGTCGCTGTCGATCAGGTGCCGCGCGGCGCGGCGCACCGCGCAAGCCGACGCGACCCGCGCCGCGATGAAGTCGGCGTCGATCGCCTCGCCCTCGTCGAGCGTGAGTACACGCACCGCGATCGGGCCGCCGGGATCATAGAACCCGCGCGCGACGAACTGGCGCTGACCGTCGACGACGTCAACGATCGCCCCGGAGGCGAGCCCCGAGGGCACGCGCGCGAGCGCCTGCAGGTAGATCCACGGGTGCCCGAGTCGAAGGTGTCGGGCAAGGTCGCGCGCGAGGACGACGGCAGGCATGGCGCGGACGGCACCATAGCGCAGGCGGCGCGCGGCAGGGACGGGGACGAGCTGGCACGCGTGTGGGCGCGAGCCGCGTGCTCAGACGACGGCGATCTTGCGGTTCCAGAACCCGACGGTGACCGAGCCGCGCTCGCCGACGAGGTCGCCGCCCGACTGAAACGCGGCGGGGCGCGCGACGATGAGCTCGACGCGCTCCGCGAGGAAATCGTGTACCTGCGGTCCGTGGTATTTGCCCCGCCAGATCTGGCGCAGGTTGGCGATCGCCGAGAACGCGCTCACGTTGGAGACGCGCAGCTGAAACCGCCCCGGCTCGCGCTGCGCGTGCGGGAACATCTTCATGCCGAGCCCGTAGAACGGAATCGACGAGCAGGCGGCGATCGTCGCCTTGCCGCGCCAGAGCACGCTGCCGGTCGGGATCGGCGCGCCGACCTGGTGGCCATCGCCATCCACGCGAATCGCCGGTGCGCCACGGTTGACCGCGACGACCTCGGTGCGCGCGCTCGCGACGAAGCGCGGCACACTCTGCGTGGTCACCGACAGGAAATAGCGTGCGCCGGCCGAGCCGATGTGGCGCGCGAGGCCGACGCCGTCGAGCCAGCGCATCGTGCGGCCGTAGTCGTCCAGAATCTGCGCGTCGATGCCGAAGCCGCAGAACATCGTGGGCCGCCCTTCGACCTCGAGCAGCGCGATCGGTGCACGCCCCGACGAGGTACGCGCACGCAGCAGATCGCGCGCAAGGCCGTCGGGCGTGGCCGGTGAGGCCTCGAGCGCGTCGGCCAAGGCGTTGCCGGTGCCGAGGCGAAGCACGCCGAGCTCGGGCAGCGGGCGCCCCGCACGGTCGGCCGCGCGCGCGAGTGCGTCCACGCCGCGCATGAAGGTGCCGTCGCCGCCGCCCCAGAGCACCGCGTCGTAACGCTCGGCAACGAGGCGTTCGGCGATGCCGGGGAGCTCGTCGAGCGTGCGCGTTACAACGAGGTCCCGCTCGGCGACCACCTTGCGCATCCAGGTGACCGTGTCGTCGTTCACCCG